>DATKOS010000033.1:0-5259 GCA_035524535.1 Bryobacteraceae bacterium | reverse complement strand
AAGAACATCAGCGGCACCGGCATGGACACCAAGGTGGTGAACCGCAGCGTGATTGGCGCCTATAATCCGTGGCCCAACACGGCCAAGATCCGCCGTATTTTCGTGCGCGATATCAGCTCGGAGAGCTACGGAAACGGCCTGGGCATCGGCATGGCGGATATGACCACGAACCGCCTGGTGAAAGCCGTGAATTGGGAGGCTACCGCGGTGAACGTGCTCACCTCCACCTCTCTGGGCGGCGCGCACATTCCGCTGCACTACGAGAAGGACCAGGAGTGCCTGGAGAGGCTCTCCGCCACGGTGGGCAAGCTGGAATCCGCCGAAGTGACCTACGGCTGGATCCGAAACTCGCTGGAAGTGGCGCGCCTGGCGCTGAGCGAGAATTTGCGCGGGCAAATTGAAAGCAACGCGCAGCTTGAAATCGAAGGCGAACTCGACTTCGATTTTGACGCCGCCGGGAACCTGGCGAGCCCCTTCGCCGAACAGCCGGTCAGCGTCTAGCGCCGGCTTTCTCGAGCTGGACGGCTTACGCCCGTGCTCCGCCGGAGCGCTCCGCCGCGGAAGCCTCCGCGAGTATCGTGCGTATGCACTCGGCCGCCGTCACGGCGCCGCGCACCAGCGTGGCGTCTTTGCCTTCGTACGCCACGTGCCCCGAATTGATGCCCTCCACCATCTCCCGGTAGAGGCGCGCCAAGCCCTCCGGGAACCCCATGGAGATGAGGATAGGGACGGCCCCTTCCGTGGGATGGGTCTCCAGCTTCACGGGGCTGCCCAACGCCTCGGCGAAGGCGCTCGCGATGTCCCGCGGACTGTACTCCTCGGGGCCCGCAAGCTCCCACACACGGCGGCCCCGCGCCGGGTCCAGCAGGCTCCGCGCGGCGATTGCGCCTATGTCCGAAGTGGAGATCATCGGCATCTTGCTGTCTGGCGTCAGGAAGTTGTGCAGCACGCCCTGGCTGCGCACGGCCGCCAGGCCGCCGGCCCAGTTCTGCAGGAAGTAACCCGCGCGAAGGAAGGTGGCGTTCCGCGCGGCCGCCGCCAGCGCCAACTCGGCATGATGCAGCGAACGAATCGGGCCGGTGCCTTCGGCATGTTGCGCCCCGATGGAAGAGAGCAGAACCACGTGCGGAACGCCGCTGGCCTTGACCGCTTCCGCCAGCGTGTCGCCAACCCGAAACCCGTACGCCAGCGGATCTTCCGCCTTCATGTTCGGCGGAATCAAAAGGTATGCGCCCTCGGCGCCCTCCAGCGCCTTTGCCACGGCGCGGGCGTCCTCCAGGGAAACCACCTCCGCCCGCGCGCCCTTCCTCCGCCAGCCTTCCGCTTGCTGGGGCTGGCGAACCAAGACCGTCACCGGCTTGCCCTTGGCGAGCAACGCGCCCGCCGCCACGCCGCCGGTATTGCCGGTGGCGCCCGCGATCACGAACATATGAGACCTCCTGGTGTTAGCAGATGCGCCTCTGAGCGCTCCGGATTCGCGGCGGTGTCCGTGAGGTCACGCCCGACTCACGCCCCCGCGGCATGGTCATCCATTCGTCACCGCCCAAGGGTATGCTAGACCAGAGGAAAACCGCATGCCGAATCCGTTCGTCCACATCGAGCTCAACACCACGGACCCAGCCAAAGCCAAGGATTTCTATAGCGCGCTCTTCGATTGGCAACTCGAAGATATGCCCATGGGCCCGCACGATACCTACACCATCATTAAGCCTGGCAAGGAACCGGGCGGCGGCATGATGAAGCACCCCGTGCCCGGCGCGCCTTCCGCGTGGCTGACTTACGTGGGAGTGGAGGACGTCGACGCCTCCACCGAAAAGGCCAAGTCACTGGGGGCCCAAGTGGCCAAGGAGGTCACCGAGGTCCCCGGCATGGGCTGGTTCAGCGTTCTGTTCGACCCCACCGGAGCCTGCTTCGCCCTCTGGCAACCCAAGAAGTAGCCGCCGGCCGCATTTGTCAGCCAGGCGGTACGGGCGCTACTCTTCGAACGCCTTCCGCACCTGCGCGACCGCCCACGCCAGATCCTCCTCGGAGATGATGAGCGGCGGCGCCAGCCGGATCACGTAGTCGTGCGTCTCCTTGCACAGCAGACCGAGATCCTTCAACTTCTCGCAGTACGTCCGGGCGGGAACCATCAGCTCAATCCCGATCAGCAGGCCGCGCCCGCGAACCTGCTTGATGTGCGGGTGCTTGATCTTCCGCAGCTCATACAGCAGCCACGCACCCAATTCGGAAGACCGCTCGGCCAGCCGCTCCTCTTCAATCACGCGCAACGCTTCCCGCGCGACGGCGCATGCCAGTGGATTGCCGCCGTACGTGCTCCCGTGGCTGCCGGGGCGAAAGACGTTCAGAATCTCGGCGCTTGAAACCACCGCCGAGACTGGATACATACCCCCCGAAAGCGCCTTCCCCAGCACGTACACATCCGGCTGCACGCCTTCGTACTCGCAGGCCAGCATGGACCCGGTGCGCCCGAGGCCCGTCTGGATCTCGTCGGCCACCATGAGCACGCGTTCGCGGCGGCAAATCTCGAAAACGTCGCGCAGGTAGCCGTCGGGCGGAATCAGGATGCCCGCCTCGCACTGGATGGGCTCAAAGAGAAAGGCGCAGGTGTTGGGCGTAACGGCGTCCGCCAGGGCTTCGGCGTCGCCAAAAGGAATGCTCACGAACCCGGGCGTGAAAGGGCCGAAGCCATCGCGGTAAAGCGGCTCGGAAGAGAAGCCGACGATGGTGGTGGTACGCCCGTGAAAATTGTTATCGCAGACAATGATCTCGGCCTTGCCCTGCTCGATTCCCTTCTTCGCGTATCCCCAGCGCCGCACGGCCTTGATGGCGGATTCCACCGCCTCCGCGCCCGTGTTCATCGGCAGCACCATCTCCATGCCGCACAGGCGCGCCAGTTCCTCCACGAAGCGCGGCAACTGGTCATTGCGGAACGCCCGTGAGGTCAGCGTGACGCGCGCGGCCTGCTCCTGAAACGCCTTCAGCAGGCGCGGATGGCAGTGCCCCTGGTTCAGCGCCGAATAAGCGCTCAGGCAATCCAGATACCGCTTGCCTTGTATGTCGTAAGCCCACACGCCGTTGGCGCGGTCAATCACGACGTCCAGAGGGCGGTAATTGTGCGCCCCCCATTTGTCTTCAATCTCGATCAGCTCCTGGGCGAGGTTGGAGGTCCCGGAATCCGCCATCGAGGTCCCCTAGTGCCCGGAGCGTCCGGCGGTTTCCGAGATCTTCGCCGGAGCCGTACCCAGGTGCGCAGAGACCTTGGCAGCTTCCTCCACGGCGCGCGCCAGCACGGAGCGGACCTTGCCGTCTTCCAGCATCAGAAGGCCGGCGATGGTGCAGCCGGCGGGCGTGGTCACATCGTCGCGCAGAGCAGCCGGGTGCCGGCCCGTGGCCAGAACCATACGCGCGGAGCCGAGCGCCGTCTGCGCCACGAGCGTCAGAGCCAGTTGCCGCGGAAGGCCCACACGCACGCCGGCGTCCGCCATGGCTTCCATCATCAGAAATTGGTATGCGGGGCCGCTCCCGCTAAGCGCGGTGACGGCGTTGAAATGCACCTCGTCGAGCGGTAGGCACTTCCCCACGGCGTTGAAGATGTGCTGGGCGCGCTCCAGGTCGCTCTTGGCGGCGTAGCGCCCGGCGCATACCACGGTCATGCCTTCGTTCACAATCGCCGGCGTGTTCGGCATGGCGCGCACCACCGGGTTCTCCGTGCCCAGCAGCGCTTCCAGGCGGTCCGTGGCCACGCCCGCCAGGATCGAAATCAGCAGCGTCTCGCGGCGCAGCCCGGCGTTACGCAGCGTTCCCAGCACAATGGGAGCGTCGGCGGGCTTCACGCAAATCAGGATCAGGTCGGCGGTGGCCACGCGGCTCTGAAATTCGGTCTCCACGGAGATGCCCAGCGCCTTGGCGGCGGCTTCACAGGTGGTGGCGCTCTTGTCGCCCGCCCACAGGCGGTCCCGCGAAATCAAGCCGTTAGCCAGCAGGCCGCGCATGAGGGTCTGGCCCATTACGCCGGCGCCCACCACGCCCATGGTCAGGCCTTCGGCAATCACCGGAACGGGTTCAGACACGTGTTGTTCTTGCTTCTTGGACATGGAACGGATTCACCTCGGAAAGTTTGACGATAGCACGTTTGCGCCGCGGCGCCGCCGCTCCCAGACGCGGAAGCGAGGCCCCTAACGCATCATCCAAAAGAGCGGGATCAGACCGGCAACCGCCAGGCCCAGCAGCAGGCAAAGGCTTTGGCGGCCAGTACGCCGGTCGCCGAACGAGTGCGCGTAAAACGCCTTGGCTACGTTGTTGCTCGCCGCCGCGATGAGGATGGCCGAGGCAGCCACGGTAACCGCGGTGTTGCCGCCGGCCGACTGCGTCATGCCCATAATGAACGGATCGACGTCGGTGACGCCCATCACGCCCGCCAGCGTGAAGACGCCCGCCTTGCCCAGATAAACCACCACCAGGTGCGTGACGATAATCATGCCCAGAAACAGCGCCCCGAACAGCAGCGCCGCCCGCAGCTCCAGCGGGTTCTTGGGCTCAGCCTCACGCGGGACGTCGCCGGCTTTCGCATCGGGAAGCCGCGTCCAAAGCCACCCGCCCAGAATGCCCGCCACCGCCAGCGCCACAAACGGAACGCCCAACAAGGAGATCAGGCCGCGGCTGAACATGGTGACCAGCCCCGCCAGGCGCAGATACATCACGCCCGACGCCAGCAACGTGCACCCGGCGAACAGGTGCGGCCGCTCCTCATGCGCCGCGCGCTTCGCCAGCACCACGGTGGTCACCGTGGAGGAATACGCGCCGCCCAGCAGCGCCGCCAGCAGCACGCCGCCGCCCTTGGTCACACGCTGGATTACGTAGCTGCCATAGGAGACGGCGCTCACCGCCACCACCACCAGCCAGGTCTTGAACGGATTGATCTGAAACGCGGTGAACTCGCGGTTCGGCAGCACCGGCAAGATCACGGCCGTAAGCAGCAGAAACTTGGCGAAGGTGAGAATCTCAACCGGCGGAATGCGCTGCGTCAGGCCTTCCAGCGCCGATTTCAACTCGAGCAGGAAGATGCCCGCCACAGCCAGCGTGGTGGCAATCCAAAACTGGTCGCGGTCCACCAGGGCGCCCACCAGATAGATGGTCAGCGCGGACATTTCGCTGGTGAAGCCAGTGACCTTGGCCGCGCTGAACTTCTGCCGGTAAGCCAGCATCAGGAAGCCGCCCACCACCGCGAAACCAGCCACCACGGGCAGGATCTGCCCG
>DATKOS010000032.1:0-2413 GCA_035524535.1 Bryobacteraceae bacterium | reverse complement strand
TTTGAACCGTTCGTACCCGCGCGCATCGTTCTTGCGCGTCACTTGCAGGAGCAGGCGCTCCAACTGGTCCAGGCTGCGCAGCCCGTGCCGCGCGATGGTATATGCCAGGCGCGCGCGCAACATAACGAACTCGTGCTGCCGCTCGCTTTCCGGCGCGCGCACGGCGCGGCGCACGGAACTGTACAGGCGGCGAAGCTGGCTCTTGGTGCCGGAATCCATGTCGCGCATCCGGCTGACGATGGCGTGCGCCTGGTTGTCCAGATAGAGGCTGTCGCCCACCAGCTTGTCGAGTTCGATCTCCGGCGGGCCTTCGCCCCGGAAACCGCCGCGATCTCCGCCGCGCTCGCCCCGCGGGCGGTCGCCGCGTTCGCCGCGTTCTCCGCGCGGACCGCCGCCTTCGCCGCGGGGGCCGTTGCCGCCTTCGCGAGGCCCGCGGCCTTCCCGGGGAGGACGTGCTTCGCGCTTCTGCTGCTCCTGCTCTTGCGCCATACGCTAAACCTCAGTCACCAATCTGGCCCACTCCAGGGCTACCAGCCCCGCGGGCCTCAATTTCACTTGCGACGACCTGCGCCCCATCATTTCCGTGATCAGGTGGTTGCGCAGCTTCTGGAACTCACGGTCGCGCGCGCCGCTCAGAATCCGGTTGAAGCGGCGCTGAAAACGCCACGCCCCCACGGATTCGCTGTTCTCCCAGTTGGCCAGTTCCTCGCGCCGGTAAAAGCTGCGCAATTGGTAGAGGAACTGCTTGGACATCCGGAAATCGTGCACCAGGCGCGTCACGGTGTCCTTCAATTCAGCCGCGTCCGCCAGCCGGCGCCATTCGAGCACCCGGCCCAGAAGGAAGATGCAATCTTTATCGGCGGCCTTGGCCAAATCCAGGTGGCGGCCGGCCTCCTCGTAAACCGCCGAAAGCGGATAGAAGCTCTCGGGCGCCAGCGCGATGGCCATGGAAATGGTCTTGCCCTCCGGGCCCGGATAGTCCTTCAGATTCTCTTCGGTGAAGCGGTGGAACAGCCGCTGGATTTCCCGCGCCACGGCGATGAGGGCGTCCCACGAGCCGTACACCGCGAAATCGTCGCCGCCGGTATAAAGGATGCTGACCTTGCGCCAGAACTCGGGCAGGGAGCAGAGCACCTCCAGTTCGCCCGCGAAGAACTGCTTGAAGAGCACCGAAAGCGGTACGTGCTCCTCAATGCTGTTGACGCGGCGCAGGCGCTGGCCGAAGTTATCCACGTCGCCGCGCAGCACGCCCCAAATGGAGCGGCCCTGCGCCCGCCGTCCGAGGGTCTGCACGGTGGCGGCGTTCTTGCCGTCGTCCGACGGCGCCGCGTGCCGCGCCACCATAATGCTTTCCGGAGAGAGATTCGAACTGAGCGGCCAGGAGTGCTTGCCCTCGCCGGCGACAATCTTGCCGGGGTCTTCCGGCGACCACCCGATGCGCTCCGCGCCGCGGATCTTGGCGCCGAGATCCTTGGAGAAGTAGGCGTCCGCCACGGTATTCGACGGCGCCAGGAAAGGCTGGAACGAAGGCGCGCCGGTCTCCTCCCGCGCGGCCAGGGGCGCGTTGCGCTTGCGGTCCAGTTGCTCGTTCAATCGCTTGCGAATAATGGCCCAATCGCCCAGGTTGTCCGTGACGCCCCAGATCAGGCGGACCATGCCGGAGCTCAGCTCCGAGATCTGCCGGGCCGCGGCCGCCAGGAGCGCTTCGGCGGGTTCGCGATGTTCGCCGGAAAGGACCAGCAGGAACTGCCCGCCGCCGCTGGAGCCCAGCAGCATGCGCGAAAGCCCGAGCTCGGCCAGGAGTGCGCGGGGCAGGGCTTCGCACAGCAGGGTGATCCACTGAGAGCGCCCGGCAAGGAGATCTTCGCCGGCCGACCGCCCGGAGCGTCCTTCCGCCGGGGCGGCCAAAAGGAATTCCTCCGTGCCCAGGATTTTGCCTTGCAACAGGATCTGTTCGGGCATTGCGAGCGAGATGAGCCTTAAGACACCTCACTCTAGCACAATTCCTGAGAACAACAGCCCGGTGAAGACACTGCATGAGTATGCGGAGTATTCGTCTGGCGGCGTTCCTTTTAGCGGCTGGGTTGGCGTTTGGCGGGCAGTCCGCGCCCTATCCCGGGAGGCGGACGTTACCCCCGCCTAAGACGGCCCCCCCGGCCGCAGCAAAGGCCGCCAAACCGGCCGCCGCGCCGGACCCGCTCATCGAGGCGGCCATTCGCGCGAAATTCGCTAAGTCCAAGATATCCGCCGACAAATTCCAGGTTCACGTGCAGGGCGGCGTCGCCACCATCGAGGGGAAGACGGACACCATCCAGCACAAGGGTGTGGCCACGCGCCTGGCCAAGAGCGGCGGGGCCGTGGCGGTGAACAACCATATTGAGACCAGCCAGGCGGCCAAGGACAAGGCGGCGGC
>DATKOS010000031.1:0-3438 GCA_035524535.1 Bryobacteraceae bacterium | reverse complement strand
TCCGATGCTGTACGCCTTCGGTTTCATCGGCCTCTTCACGATCGGCGGACTCACCGGCCTGTTCCTGGCCTGCCTGGGCCTGGACGTCCATGTAACCGACACTTACTTTGTGATCGCTCACTTCCACTACATCATGGTGGGCGGCGCGATCATGGGCTATCTGGGCGGGCTGCATTACTGGTGGCCCAAGATGACCGGGCGCATGTACCCCGAGATGTGGGCGCGCCTCTCCGCCGCCATCATTTTCGTGGGATTCAACCTGACCTTCTTCCCGCAGTTCATCCTCGGCTACCTGGGCATGCCGCGGCGCTATCACGTGTACCCGGACGAGTTCCAGACGCTGCACGTCCTCTCCACCGCCGGCGCCTCCGTGCTGGCCGTGGGCTACATTCTGCCGCTGGTCTACTTCATCTGGTCGCTCAAGTACGGCGAAATCGCCGGGCCGAATCCGTGGAAGGCCACGGGCCTGGAATGGCAGACTCAGTCCCCGCCGCCGGTGCATAACTTCGACGAGATCCCGATCGTGACTTACGAAGCCTACGACTACAGCCGCACGGTCGGCGAGGAGGTACAGGTTGGCTAGTTCGGTCCATACGGAATCGCACGCCGAATCCCCCGCCCTGCGCGAGCAGTTCAATACGGCGGCGCAGCAGAAGGACGCCTCCGGCCTCGGGATGTGGATCTTCCTCATCACGGAGGTGATGTTCTTCGGCGGCCTGTTCGCGGCTTACACTATCTATCGCTCTTCGTTCCCGGACATCTTCGGGGCCGCCAGCCGCACGCTGAACACAACCATCGGCGCGGTGAACACCGCCGTGCTCCTATGCAGCAGCTTCACCATGGTACTGGCCGTGCGCGCCGGGCAATTGGGCAAGCGCAAGCAGATCGCCGTCTTCCTGATCCTCACGCTCATCCTCGGCCTGGTGTTCCTGGGGGTCAAGGCCTACGAGTGGGATCAGAAGTTCATTGAGCATCACGTTCCCGGCCCGTCGTTCCACATGGAAGGCGTTCCGGACCAGGGCCACGCGCAGTTGTTCTTCTCCCTGTATTTCGCCATGACCGGCCTCCACGCGCTTCACATGGTGGTGGGCGCGGGACTGCTCACCTGGCTGTTGATTGAGAACTCGCGCGGCAAGTTTAGCGCGGATTACTACACGCCCATAGACATGATCGGCTTGTACTGGCACTTCGTGGACGTGATCTGGATTTTCCTCTTCCCGCTTCTCTATCTGATTGACCGGTACCTAAAATCATGAGCGACCCACAACACCACGTCGATTCCGTCAAGACTTACGCCATTGTTTGGATCGCGCTGCTGATCGCGACCGTGGTGACCACCGAGGTCTCCTACGTCGACCTGGGCAGCCTGAACGTGGTGGTGGCCCTGGGCATCGCCGTCTGCAAAATGCTGCTGGTGGCGCTGTTCTTCATGCACATCCGCCACAGCACCAAGCTGACCAGGGTGGTTGTGGTGGGCGGCCTCCTCTGGCTGGGCATTCTGATCAGCATGACGCTCACTGACTTCGCGACGCGCGGCTGGCTGAACGGCTAGCGCGGCGGTTATCGAGAGACTTCCGCCGGTAAGAGGGCCTCTACTCGGGCTTCCCTTTTCCGGAATCCACTAAGTGGATTCCTTTACGCTCCGCGGCTTCGCCGCCCTCGTCCGGCGCGCACCCGGCCTGTTCGCCATCGGCGGATGACGTGACCTCCGGGGCGGCGGGCTCCGCGGCGGCCTGGCCCACCGCTTCCGGCGCGCTCCACAAGCCCAGATCCATGGTTTCGAGTTCCGGCTCGCGCGGGTCTCGCGAAGCGCCGGCGCCCGCCGCCGCTTCCATCGCCTCCAGCGCCTTCAGGTTCCGGATGTAGCTTCGCTCGGCGGATTCATGGCGCGATTCCAGCCGTTCCAGCATCCTGGCGCCGCGTTCGGCCGCGGCCACAACCGATACCTCGGCGCCGAGTTCGATCCACAACGCGGCCTCCAGGCGGCGAAGCCGGCGCACCCGCCAGTCGCTGAGAATGAGCCCATCCACCTTGGCCCGCCCGTTTGGCAGAACCAGCTTCCAGCGGCGGTAATACTGCCGGGCAAGCTGGTCGAGATGGAAGCGGTTCTCATCCGGCAGCAGGGGGGCATCGGTTTCGATGGCAGCTTTGAGCGTCTCCAAACGGGACGGCGGCTCAACAGCGCCGCCCGCACCCTTCGCCTTGCGCGCCTTGCGGCGGCCGGCTGCGTCCTGGCGTTCGGCGCCCATAGAGATCTCCCTCAGTACTTATAACAGATGGACAGGTGGGCGCAAACCGAGTTGGCATGACCGGCGGTCCGGCTGACGCCCGGCCCCTAACGCGCCCGTTTCAACCGCCTATCCGAAAACGCCCTGCCCTAAGGCATCAGCTCTTCCAACATCGGCAACGGCACGGCGCCTTCGCTCAGCGCCTTGTCATGGAACCCGGACAAGGTGAACTTCTCTCCCTTGGCCTTCTGGTAGCGGGCGCGGAAACCTTCCCATCCCCGCCAGCCCACGAAATAGACGGGAAGCTGGCAGGAGGTGAGCTTGGCTCTTTGCAGTTTGCCCTCAGCCTCTTCCTTCTCCTGGAAGGTCTGCTTCTCCATCAGGTCCAGGGCTTCCTGGTCAGTCATGTTCATGGTCTGCAAGCGGACGTCCAGGATGGTGTTGGCGAAGCAGCGGAGGAGCTGCTTGTCGAAGGTCAGTTCCATTTCCGGCGAGTGGTCCAAATAGCCCTGCTCCATCATCATCTGCGTGGCGTAGACCGCCCATCCTTCCACGTACGGGTCATTGCCGAACACAGCGCGCAGCACGCGGCGGGTTTTGGGTTGAAGACTGTTGGCGAACTCGAACTGCACGTAGTGGCCGGGCATGGCTTCGTGAATCGTGAGCAGGCGCAGGCCGTAGTAGTTGTACTCGCGAAGCTTGGAATCCACGCGCGCCTTGGGCCAGTCCGAAGGAATGGGCGTCACCCAGTAGAACGCGCCGAGTTGCGGCTCCAGGGCCGGCGCCGGATCGAACCCGCCCACCGAGTAGACGCCGCGCATGAACTCGGGCGTGGGGACCACTTGCAGGTTGCTGCCGTTGGGCAGCGTCAGCAGGTGTTTCTGCAGCACGAAGTTCTGCGCTTCGTCCAGCGTGTGCTTGGCGTCATCCATGTACGCTTCCGGCGTGGAATGCCGCTCGGCGATTCCGTCCAGCACCTCGCCGATGATCTTGCTCTCCCGCTCGCCTTCGGAGAGTTCGGCGTGGTCCTTGTGCGCCGCGTACCACTGGCGGTGCAGCGGCAGCGCCAGTTCCAGCATGTGCGCGCGCATCTTCTTCAGGCTGTCCTCGGCGTCGCGCAGGGTGTCGGCGGGCGAAACATCGGTTTCCAGCACGGCGGCGAACTTCTTGGCATACAGGTCCGCGCCCAGGCGCCAGTCCGCGCCGGTCC
>DATKOS010000030.1:0-2904 GCA_035524535.1 Bryobacteraceae bacterium | reverse complement strand
CCGGCCTCATGCCGTAGCCGTCTTTCAACCGGTTCGGAATGCGCCACGCCGCCACGCCGCCGGCCAGCTCAATGGCCTTCATCAGCAGAGAGACGGAGATCGTCCCGTCCACGTCGTAATCCCCGTAGATCAGGATCTTCTCGCGCTGTCGCACCGCCCGCTCCAGGCGCGCGGCCGCCGTCTCCATGTCGCGCATCGCCAGCGGGTCGTGCAGCCCGTCAAGCGAAGCTTCCAGGAACCGCCGGGCGCTCTCCGGGTCGCGCCATCCGCGGTGCGCCAGCGTGCGGCAGGCAGGGGCGCCGATGCGCAGCGCGGCGTCCAGGCGCTCCACGGCCGCGGAGTCTTCCGCCGGTAGAACCCAGCGCGCGGGAAAGCCCATTATCGAATCGCTTCAGTTCTGGGAGTAAAACCCGCCCAGCGAGGCGTCGTCATCGTCGTCGCCATCGGGGATGTGCTCCATGATCTCTTCTTCCAGATTGATGAACTCGTCGTACCAATCGGGCTGCAGCTCGTAGACGTACATCCGCGAGTTGAAGTCGAACGCCAGCTCGATCGAACAGGTGACGCCTTCATGCGCCCGCAATTCCCTCATGCGCTTCTGGAAGTCGCGTTGATCCTCCCGAGGCAAATCCGCTTCCTCAAGATGTTCCTTGAGTTCCTCGAAGTCCGACGCCTCCAGGTCGCAGGAGGCGAACAGAATCACCTTGACGCCGGCCTTGCGCGCCACGTCCAGGAACATGCGGTAGTCGGGGAAGCGCTCCACATCCCAGAGCACCAGCGGCAAGCCATCCAAGCCGCCCGGAGTGCTATGAAAAACGGCGAACTCGGAAGAGTCCAGATACGCCAGAATTTCGCGTTTCAACGGATCGAGATCTAAATCCACGTTACTCCTTAATTCTTCACCATCAGCAGAACATCGGCCGCGCCCGCCAAATCGCGCGCGGACGGCGTCACAATGGTGCCCGGGCCAATGGCGATCTTGCGGTGCGCGTCAAGCGCCGCGCGTACGTCGGCCTCGCAAACAAAGTCCACGGGACGCGGCGGTTCCGGTTTCGGCGCCGCGGCTTCGCGCGCCGCGCCCGCCATGGCCTGCGCCGAGGGCGCCAGACGATCCGGAAGCCTGGGGCTGCACGAAGGGCCGCTTCCGCTTCCCGAGCCGCATCCGCACCCGCAACTGGGCGCCTCCGCGCCGCCATCCTTGGGCGCTTGCGCGGCGGCGGCGCCCCGCGACGCCAGGAAGCGCTGCACCGCCTCCGCCACCATGCCGCGGTCCACGCCGCCGGAGGCAGCCGCGGCGGCGCCGGGCGCCGGAGCCGCGTCATAAGCCAGCGGCATTTCAAAAGCTTCTTGCGGTTTGCGCACCACGTACGCCAGCCGCTTGATATTGATCAGGTGCAGCGGGCCCACATTGTCAGACGTGATGTTGCCCGCGGCCGCGCCGCATCCCAGCGTCATCGACGGGAAAACGTTGGTGGTGATCCCCGTGGATCCTTGCGGCGCCGGCGTATTCACCAGCACGCGCATCGCGGGCATGCGCATCGCGAACTCGCGGACGCGCGCATCGTCCTTCGCGTGAATCACCGCCGTGTGGCCCATTCCGCCGAACTTCAGCAGCGCAAAGCAGGCGTCCATCGCCGCCCCCGGGTCCTTTACGAAATGCAGCGCCAGCACCGGAGAAAGCTTTTCCGCCGAAAGTGGATACTGCTTGCCCACCCCGCCGATTTCCGCGCAGATGATCGACGTCCCCGCCGGGACCTCAAACCCCGCCATTTGCGCAATCCTCGCGGGCGGCTGCCCCACGCACTGGGGGTTCACCGTCCAGTTCGGCATCATGAGCAGTTTGCCCAGCGCATCGCGCTCCGCATCCTTGGCCAGGTAAGCTTTATTGGCCTGGAGCGCCGCGAGAACGCGCGGCCGCAGAGATTCTTCCGCCACCAGCGTCTGCTCGCTGGAACACACCGTGCCGTAATCGAAGGACTTGCCCGTGACGATGGTGGCCACCGCTTCTTCTACGTCCGCCGACGTATCCACCATCGCGGGCACGTTGCCCGGCCCCACGCCGAACGCCGGCTTGCCGCTCGAATACGCGGCTTTCACAATGCCCGCGCCCCCCGTGGAGAGAATCACCCCGGTGCGCTCATGGCGCATCAGCGCATTCGTGGCCTCAATCGTGGCGTTGTCCACGCATTGGATCAGGTCCGGAGGAGCGCCCGCCTGAACCGCCGCCTCGTGCAGCACGGCCGCCGTGTAGCAGGTGCACTGGTGCGCGCGCGGGTGCGGGCTGATCACGATGGCGTTTCCGGCCTTGAGCGAAACCAGGATCTTGTAGATTGCCGTGGAAGTCGGGTTGGTCGTGGGAAGAATGGCCGCCACAACGCCCACGGGCACGCCAATCTCCACCACCCTTTCTTCCGGCATCTCCCGCAGCACGCCGACGGTCTTGAGCCCGCGCATGCGGCGCGCCAGCCAGTCCGCCGCCAGCAGGTTCTTGATGTACTTATCCGGAGCGTTGCCGTAGCCTGTTTCTTCCACCGCCATTTCCGCCAGGCGCCGCGCGCTGGCGCGGCCGGCAGCGGCCATGCTCTCCACAATGGCGTCCACCTGTTCCTGCGAGTAGGAACGGTACTTCAGCCACGCGGCATAGGCTCGTTCGACTTTGGATCGCACCTCCTGTACGGACAAGAGGTCTTTATCTTCGAGCATCGTCTACTTCTTGCGCGCGCCCGGGAGGATCTTTTCCACCTCCTCGTGCGGACGGGGAATCACATGCACGGCCACCAACTCACCTACCCGCCGCGCGGCGGCCGCGCCCGCATCCGTCGCGGCCTTTACCGACCCCACGTCCCCGCGTACCGTTACGCATACCAGGCCGGCGCCTACAAACTCCTTGCCGGTCAGAACCAC
>DATKOS010000029.1:0-7386 GCA_035524535.1 Bryobacteraceae bacterium | reverse complement strand
CCCGCGCGCGCGAGATGTGCGTGCGCCTGGCCGGCTTTCTCCGCAGCAGCCTGGGCCTTAGCGACCGGGCGAACATCCCCCTGCGCGAGGAACTGGCTCTGGCGCGGAGCTACCTGGAGGTGGAGCAGGTGCGCTTCGGCGCGCGGTTGCGGGTGGAAGAGGAAATTGCTCCGGATTGCGAGGCCTGCGGCGTCCCGGCGCTGCTGCTACAGCCGCTGGTGGAGAACGCCGTGAAGCATGGCATCGCGGGCCTGGTGGATGGCGGCTCCATACGGCTCACGGCGCGGCGGCGCGGCTCCGCGGTGGAGATCGCTCTCGAAAACGCCTTCGATCCCGAAGCCAGCGCGCCCAGCAAGACGGGCATCGGGCTTTCCCACGTGCGGCGCCGGCTGGAAGTGCGCTACGGCGGCCAAGCCGAACTAGCCGCCGGCGCGAGCGGAACGGTCTACCGCGTGGAGTTGCGGTTCCCCTGCGAATCGCCCATGGACTCCAGCAGCCTGGCGTAGCCGGAACGGCTCACCGGGAGGCGGGCGCCATCCGCCAGAATGGCCAGTCGGCTGTCCTTTCCGTAGGGCTCAATGCGCGCAACGCGCTCCAGGTTCACCAGGTAGGAGCGGTGGATGCGCACGAAGCGCGCGGGATCGAGCGAGGCTTCCAGCGCGGCGATCGGCTGCTGCTTGAGGTACTGCTTGCCGCCGCTGTGGAGAGCTACGTAATCGTCCTGGGCTTCGGCGTAATCCAGCTTGTCCAGCGGGATCACGTGGACGCGCGCGCCGTCCTTCACCACGATGCGCTCGGGCCGCTGGCCGGATTCGCGGGCGGCGGCTGCATCGATGGCCGGCTGCCGCTGGCCGAGTCGCAGCTTGGCGCGTTCGAGCGCGCGCTCGAAGCGCTGCGAATCGAAAGGCTTCAGAAGGTAGTCGGCGGCCTGCGCGTCGAAGGCGCGGATGGCGTACTGGTCGTAGGCGGTGGTGAAGATGACGGCGGGGCCGGGCTCGATCAGCTCCAGCACTTCGAAGCCATCCAGCTTGGGCATTTGAACGTCGAGGAACAGGAGGTCGGGAGACGATTCGGCAATGGCCTTCACGGCCTCAAAGCCGTTGGCGCACTCGGCGGCGATTCGGATCTCGGGGTGTTCGCGGAGCAACTCGCGCAGATAGCCGCGAGCCAGCTCCTCGTCGTCAACGATTACCGCGCTCAGGGGCTCGGCCATCTTTCAATTATCCTTGGCTTGGCGGGCCGGCGGGGCGTCGCGCTTCGGGAGAATGTCTATCTCGCGATGGTGGCTTGCGCGGCCCTCAGGCCTTCTTGCGCTTGGGCGAGATCGGGGTTGATGACGAGGGCTTCCTGAAATTGGCGTTCGGCCTCCCGTGGATTGCGCCGCGCCATGGAGATTCGCGCCAATCCGAGGTAGGCTTCGGCGATGCCGGGATTGCCGCGCAGGGCGTCCGCATAATTCGCCGCCGCCTCATCCAGTCTTCCACGCGCCCTGAAGATCTCGCCCACGTTCGTCACGTGCAGTTGCCCGGGCGCGAGGCCGTGCAAGGATACGTCCAGCATGAGGGATAGCCACGTAAGCGGATGCCAGTTGGACTTCTCCAGAGAGGTGAAGGCCCACGCCGCGTTTGGCCACGTGAGGCCCTGCGCGACGTGCGGGTTGGCATATGTGTAATCGCTGTCGTCCCATTGGAGGAAACCAAGGTTCGCCACGGGAGCGTAGGCGGCGATGCACAAAACGGCCAGTATGGCGCACGCCAGGAGGACGCGCTTTGAGGTCAGCGGCTCCGAAGCAGAAAGAGTGGAGGTGGACGCCTCGCAGGACGAGAGGGACTGCCCCGGCTCCGACAGGCCGGCGCGTCCCGTGCTACGACGGTTAGCCCCCTGGCGAGCCGCGGCGCGACTCGTCATCGGTGCAATTGTAGCTCTCTTCGCGAACAGCCCGTTGCGCCACAATGGAGATGTGCTGTCTGGCTTCGACCCGCTGGTCTCCGAGTGGTTCTCCTCGCGCTTCGGAGAGCCCACCGAACCACAACGCAAGGGGTGGCCGGAGATACGCGCGGGCCGCGACGTCCTGATTTCCGCGCCTACCGGATCGGGCAAGACGCTGGCCGCGTTTCTGATCGCCATCGACGCGCTGGTGCGCCGTGCGCGGGCGGGAACGCTGGCGGGAGAGACGGAAGTGGTTTACGTTTCCCCGCTCAAGGCGCTCAGCAACGACGTCCACAAGAACCTGGAACAGCCGCTGGCGGAGATCCTGGCGCTGGCGGAGAAACGCGGCGTGGCGCTGGCGCCCATTCGCGCCGGGCTGCGCACGGGCGACACGCCGCAGTGGGACCGCCAACGGATGACGCGGGAGCGGCCGCATATCCTGGTGACCACGCCGGAGTCGCTATTCATTTTGCTGACGGCCGCCGGCCCGCGCCGCATGTTGGAAACGGCTTCCACGGTGATTGTGGATGAGATTCATGCCGTGGCGGACGATAAGCGAGGGTCGCATCTGTCTCTCACTCTGGCGCGGCTCGACAGGCTGGTGGAGCAGAGCGGACGCCCGCGACCGCGGCGGGTGGGGCTTTCCGCGACAGTCAGCCCAATAGAGGATGTGGCGGCGTTCCTGAGCGAAGACGCGCGCATTGTGAATGTGGGCCACCGGCGGGAGATGGAGCTGGCGGTGGAGGCGCCGCGCGATGAGCTGGGCGCGGTGGCCAGCACGGAGATGTGGGACGGCATTTACGACCGGCTGGCCCAGCTCATCGGCGAGCACCGCAGCACGCTGGTGTTCGTGAATACGCGCAAGCTGGCGGAGCGGGTGGCGCACCATCTGGGCAAGCGGCTGGGCGAGGACGCCGTCGTGCCGCACCACGGAAGCCTATCGCGGGCTCTGCGCTTGCAGGCCGAGGGGCGGCTGAAGCGCGGTGAGCTGCGGGCGGTGGTGGCCACGGCCTCGCTGGAGCTGGGAATCGACATCGGTACGGTAGACCTGGTGTGCCAAATCGGGTCGACGCGCTCGATTTCGGTGGCGCTGCAGCGCGTCGGGCGGTCCGGGCACTGGGTGGGCGCCAAGCCGCGGGGACGCCTCTTCGCCACCACCCGCGATGAACTGGTGGAATGCGCCGCCCTGGTGCGGGCCATCCGATGCGGCGAACTGGACCGCTTGAGCGTGCCCCAGAATGCGCTAGACATCCTGGCGCAGCAAATGACGGCGGCCTGCGCCTGCGAGGACTTCGGCGAGGACGAGCTATTCGCGCTGGCACGGCGGGCGTGGCCGTACCGCACGCTGGAGCGCCGCGATTTCGACGCCGTTCTGACCACACTGGCCGAGGGCATCTCCACTTCACGCGGGCGCGCCGGGGCGTATCTGCACCGCGATGCGGTGCATCGCGTGGTGCGGGGGCGCCGGGGCGCGCGGCTGGCGGCCATCACATCCGGCGGCGCGATCCCGGACACGTCGCAATACCAGGTGGTGGCGGAGCCGCAAGGGACCACGGTAGGAATGCTGGATGAAGACTTCGCCGCGGAGAGCAACGTGGGCGATGTTTTCTTGTTGGGCACCACGTCCTGGCGCATCCGGCGCGTGGAGGCCGGGCGGGTGCGCGTGGAGGACGCGCACGGAGCGGCGCCGGACATCCCGTTCTGGCGCGGCGAGGCGCCCGGGCGCACGGCGGAGCTTTCAAGCGCAGTGGCGCGGCTGCGCGAGGACGTGGAGCGCTGGGGCGAGGCAGCCGTGGCGCGGCTGGAAGCGGAGTGCGGGCTGGAGCGGCTTGGCGCGGAGCAGGCCGTAGCCTACATCCGGGGCGGATGCGCGGCGCTGGGCGCGATGCCCACGGAACGGCGCGTGGTGGCGGAGCGCTTCTTCGACGAAGGCGGCGGCATGCAGCTCATTGTGCACGCGCCGTTCGGGGCCGCCATCAACAGGGCGTGGGGACTGGCGCTGCGCAAGCGCTTCTGCCGCACGTTCAACTTCGAGCTGCAGGCCGCCGCCACGGACAACGGCATGCTGCTCTCCCTGGGCGAACAGCACTCGTTCCCGCTGGAAGTGGTATTCGAGTTTCTGCGGCCGGAGACCGTGGAGGAGGTGCTGACGCAGGCGCTGCTGGCCGCGCCCCTGTTCCAGACGCGCTGGCGATGGAATGCGTCGCGCGCGCTGGCGGCGCCGCGATTCGGGGGCGGGCGCAAGGTCCCCGCGCCCATTCAACGAATGCGCGCGGACGATCTAATGGCGGCGGTGTTTCCGGATCAGGCGGCCTGCCCGGAGAACCTGGACGGCGAGGTGGGCGTACCGGATCACCCCCTGGTGAAGGAGACCATCCGCAACTGCCTGCACGAAGCCATGGATCTGGAAGGGCTGCGCACCGTGCTGGCGGGGATTCGCGAGGGGCGCATCGCCACGGCGGCGGTGGACACGCCGGAACCGTCGCCCTTTTCGCACGAGATTCTGAATTCCAACCCCTACACGTACCTGGACGATGCGCCGCTGGAGGAACGACGCGCGCGCGCCGTCCAGATGCGGCGGACGCTGCCCGTGGAGGTGGCCAAAGGGGCGGGTGCGCTGGACCCGGCGGCCATTGCGCAGGTGGGGGCGGAGGCATGGCCGCCCATGCGCGACGCCGAGGAATTGCACGAGGCTCTGTGCGGGCTGGGCGTGCTGCCGGAATTCGACACGGAGCATTTAGCGGCGCTTGCGGCCCGGGGCCGCGCGGCGGTATTCGAGGCGGGCGGCAGGCGGCTGTGGACGGCGGCGGAACGGAGCGATCTGGTGCGCCGGGCGTATCCGGGGGCGAAACTCGATCCGGAGGTGGTTGCGCCGGCGGCCGGCCGCGAGATTCCGGATACCGCGGAGCGTTGCGCGGCGGAGATTCTGCGCGGGTGGTTTGAGTGCAGCGGGCCCAAGCGCGCGGCGGATTTCGAGCGTGAATTGGCGCTGCCAGCCGCGGTGGTGGAATTGGCGTTGGCGCAGTTAGAGGCGGAAGGGCAGATTCTGCGGGGCAGGTTCAGTCCTGCGGGAAGCGCCGCGCCGGCGGAGGAAACGGAATGGTGCCATCGGCGGTTGCTGGCGCGGATTCATCGGCTGACCATTGGGCGTTTGCGGCGCGAAATCGAGCCGGTGACCACATCGGCGTTCTACGCTTTTCTGCGGCGGTGGCAGCATTTGGCCGAAGGCGGGCAGCTTCACGGCGCGGACGGCGCGCTGCAAATCGTCAAGCAGCTTCAAGGCTGCGAGTTCCCCGCGGCGGCTTGGGAGGGCGAGGTTTTGCCGCGCCGTGTGGCGCGGTACAAGCCTGAGTATCTGGACCAGATCTGCCTGTCCGGCGAAGTCTGCTGGGGGCGGCTTTCGCCGCATCCGGCGTTCGAGCGCGACGAGGCGGAGCGGCATGGGCGCGTGCGCCCCTCCCGCGTGGCGCCGCTGGCCATGTTCCTGCGCGAGGATGCGCCGTGGCTTCTGGACGGACCGGCGCCGGCGCAGAGGGATGCGCTTTCGCATCCGGCCCGGGAGACTCTGGCGGCGCTGGAAGCGAGGGGCGCGTGTTTCTTCGCGGAGCTGACGCGGGCCACCGGGCGGCTTTCGAGCGAGATTGAAGATGCGTTGTGGGAATTGGTGGCGGCGGGCCTGGTGACGGCCGACAGCTTTGAGAATCTGCGGGCTCTGCTCGATCCGAAGCGCAGGGCGGGACAGGGGCGCGGGCGGTCGGCTCGGCCGCGCCATGCGCCCGGGCGCTGGGCGGTGCTGCATCGGGGCGGAGGCGGGCATTCACGGGAGGAGCAGGCGGAGCGATTCGCAAGGCAGTTACTGGCGCGCTGGGGCGTGGTGTTCCGGGATGCGGCCGCGCGAGAGACGGTAGCGCCCGCGTGGCGGGACTTGCTACTGGCTCTGCGGCGTATGGAATCAAGGGGTGAGATCCGCGGCGGCCGATTCCTGGATGCCTTTGTGGGAGAGCAGTTCGCGCTGCCGGAGGCCCTGGATCTACTGCGCGCGGTGCGGCGCTCGGGAGAGACGGCAGACCCGCCGGAGGGCCCGGGTCCTTGGTCCTGGCTGACGGCGAGAGTGCCGGCGCGCGCCGAAGACTCGGACGCTGGTGGCGTCTTGAGGTCAGGGGCCGTGCTGCGGGCGGGCGGCGACCGGCGGCGGTATTGAGCGAACCGGCCCCTTATCTTGACGCCGGACTATTCCATTGAGGGAGGCGGGCCGGCCAACTTGATGCCGACTATTCTCTTCAGGAAACCGGGCTTCACCTCGGCTCCGGACGATTGGCCCGGCGCCGGCAGTTAGATCGGCGGCTCCTTGCTGCTGCAGGCCGACTTGCAGGCCTTCGCTCGCTTACTCAAGTGCGCGGGCCCGATGGCCGGCTTGGCAGGTTCCGAGCGCCGGTGGCGGCAGGTTTTTGGGGAAGGTCCTGAAGGTTAGTGAGGTCTTCGAGGATTGAGGGGACTACCCCTCATGGGAAGAGAGTGATTGAGGTCTGCCGCCTCCGGCGTTGGAATTTCAGATCGTTCGTCCTTTCCCGCCAATGGGCGCGTGGGCCAGCCCGATTGCGGTCCGCCTCAGGAGCCGGTGACTCCGGCCGTGGATAGCGTGTCCATGATGATGTTCATGGGGTTGAGCGACTCGCTCTGAGCCGTGCTGGTTTGGAAGCTGGCCAGTATTTGGCTGAGGGAGCTGTTCGCGGTTAGCGAGTCCGTGTCGGTGGAGCTGGAACTGTCCGTGGAGGGCGGCGGTCCGCCATGGCCGTGGTGATGGTGGTGCGAGGCGGCAGCTTGGGCCAGGTCCTGGAAGTTGGGGAGTTGGCCGGTGCTGGAGGCGTTCTGGAAATCCGTGGCGAGCTGATTGAGCTGGCTCGCCGACGTGGTATTTCCATCGGCGGCTGCTGTCTTGGCCGCGGATTGCAGGTTGGTGGCGATCTGACCGGTGACCTGTGAGTACTTGGTGGGGTCGGATTGCTGGAGCTGCTGGAGCTCAGTGGTGATTTGCGCGTAGGGCGAGAGCTGCGTGTTGTCCGATTGCGAGGCTCCGGAGAGCGCGCCCGTGGATTGGCTCTTCTTGGCGGTTGCGGACAGTCCGGAGCTCTGCATGACGGAGCTCAGGATGGACTGCAAGTAGTTAGCGCCTAGTGTTGCGATGGTACCCATGCCACTCACAAAGCACGCGGTGCGCCATTCGTAAGTAAATGAAAAGGCAGCAGCGGCGCGGGCGGCGGGCGTCAAAGTTTTGGCGGTACGGCGCGTTCTTGGCGCGGGTGGCAGGCGACCGGGTCTGGGTGGGTGTTTCGGGCCGGTACGAAAACCGCATGGCCTGAGGGCTACAATGGGAGGCAAATGAGAGGCGGCTTGGCGAGGGCGAGTCTGGCGTTGGCGGCTTTGCTGGTCATGGCTTTCGCGGGCCTGGCGCAACGC
>DATKOS010000028.1:0-20069 GCA_035524535.1 Bryobacteraceae bacterium | reverse complement strand
GAGCCTACAAACGTGAACCCGCGCCGCTTCAGGTCTTTGCTCATGGCATCGGATTCCGCCGAGCGAGCCGGCACGTCTTCCATCCGGTCGCGCGCCCCATCCAGCGTCCGGCCCCCGGTGAAACTCCAGATGTAGGCGTCGAACGACCCGAATTCCTTCCGCACCGCCAGAAAGGCCCGCGCATTCTTCGCCGCGCCTTCAACCTTAAGCCGGTTGCGCACAATCCCTGGATTCGCCATCAGGGTGGCGGTCTGTTGCTCGCCGAACCGCGCCACCTTGCTGGGGTCGAACCCCGCGAACGCCTTGCGGTAGGCCTCGCGCTTCTTCAGGATCGTCGCCCAGCTTAGTCCCGCCTGCGCACCTTCGAGTATCAGAAACTCAAAGAGCAGGCGGTCATCATGCACCGGCACGCCCCATTCGCGGTCGTGGTATTCGATCATCTGGGCATCGCGGGCCCAGGCGCAGCGCTGCCGTTCCTTCATAGCGCCAGTCTCCGCCGTACCGCTTCCGGCGTCTCGGCCGCGTTGGTCACCTGGATCACCTCAAACCCGGCCGCGCGCGCGCTGGCGATTCCCGGCTCGGAGTCCTCCACGACCAAGGGCCGCACCGCTCCCAGCGCTTCGGCGGCCTTCAGGTACGGATCCGGCGCAGGCTTATGCCGCCCGGCCTCTTTGCCGCAAACCAGCGCGTCGAAATGCTGGATCAGACCGCCCGCGGCCAGCAGAGGCTCAATCTCCTGGCGCGCGCTCGCCGTCACTACCGCCAGCTTATACCGGGCGTGGAGGGCGGGGAGGAATTCGCTCAGCTCCGGGGGAAAGGGCGGCGATTCTAGCGTCTGCTTCCGAAACATTGCGACCTTTTCGGAGTGCCGCTCCCAAAGCGTTTCCCAATCGCTTGGCGGGTTTGTGAGGCCCACAAGCAGCGGAACCATCTCCCGGTCCGGCACGCCCAGGCAGTGCTCCCGGAAGAACGCCCAATCCAGCTTCACTCCTAGTGGCGCCAGCGCTTCGGCCCAGCAAGCGCAGTGCACCGGTTCGGTATCGGCAAGAACGCCGTCAAAATCGAAAAGTACGGCATCGAATTCGGCCATGGGCGAGACTCTTGAGGGTAGCATGTGGTATCAAAGAGGCTTGGACGCTATGCCTACCGAAGAAGAACTCAAAGCAGAACTCGAGCGCCTTCGCGCCGAGAACGAAGCCCTCAAGAAGCCCGCTGCACGCGGCCAGCTCTATCTCAAAGTGAGCGAGAAGGGCGGTCTCTCCGTCTACGGCCTCGGCCGCTTCCCGGTCACGCTCTACCGCGAACAATGGGAAAAGCTGATGGGAATGGCGGACACCATCAAGCAGTTCATCGCCGATAACGACGCGCAGTTGAAAAAGAAGGAATAGGCGGCGCAAAGGCGCGGACGCCGCAAGCGCGGCGTCGCACCGCAAGAGCAGGGCGGGTCCGCGATGTGGGAGGCGTATCAATCCGAAGGCGTACGCGGGTTCCTGCACCGTCCCGACGCGCCGCCCGCGGACGCGCTCATCTTGACGCACGGCGCGGGGTCGAATGCCGCGGCGCCGCTGCTGGTCGCGGTGGCGGAAGCGTTCGCCGCCGCCGGATTTCTCGTCTTGCGCTACGATCTTCCGTTTCGCCAAAGCCGCGCCTTCGGTCCGCCCAACCCGCGGCTCGCCGAGCACGACCGCGAAGGCATCGGGCAAGCCTTCCGCGCCGCCCAGGCATTGACCCAAGGCCGCGTCTTTGCCGGTGGCCACTCTTACGGCGGCCGGCAAACGGCCGTGTGGGCATCTGAACACCCGGGCGCGGCGGCGCTGCTTCTGCTCTCCTATCCCCTCCATCCCCCGGGCAAGCCAGATCGCCCGCGTACGGACTTCTTCCCCAATTGGCGTACACCCGCGCTCTTTCTGCACGGAAGTGAGGACCCTTTCGGATCTCTGGAAGAGATGCTCGATGCCCTCACTCTGATTCCTGCGCGCACGGAACTGCTTCTTAGCGATGGCGCCAGCCACGACCTGAAGCGCGCAACGAAACGTCTCGCCGAGTTGCCGCCGCGCCTGGCCGCCATGCCCACAGAGTGAGCCCGAATTCGAGAAATCGCAGCCAATGGCCGATCTCCGAAGCTTCTTTCAGCCCATGTTATTCTGAGAGCACATCCCCACAGAAAGGTGGTTCCCGTGCCCGACAGCTTCAAGACTCCTCACGGCATCGAAATTACGCGGACCGTTTCTCAGGTCAATTTCCGCCGTGGGCTCTGGCGGCTGTTGCGCGAATTGGACCAGCGCCGCGGCATCTATCTCTCCTCGGGATATGAATCGCCCGGCCGCTACGCGCGTTGGGATATCGGCTCGGTGAACCCGCCGCTCGAAATCGTCGGATATGAACGGCGCGTGGAAATCCGGCCGCTTAACGAGCGCGGCCGCATTCTGGTGGCTTTCCTGCGCCCAGTTCTGGAAGGTCATCCGCACTGGGAGCGGTTCGGCGAAGAGGACGGCGCCCTCAAGGGCATCCTGAAGCCCATGCCGGAGCGGTTTGCGGAGGAAGAGCGCAGCCGCCAACCCTCCGTTTTCTCGATTCTCCGGGCGCTCGTGACGGAATTCCAGGGCTCGGGCGACCGGCATCTGGCCCTGATCGGCGCGTTCGGATACGACCTCCTTTTTCAGTTCGACCCCATCGAGAAGCGCCTCCCGCGCAGCGGCCGCAAGGACCTGCACCTCTTCCTCTGCGACGACATCTACTTCATGGACCGCGAGGAGCAGCGCATCGACCGTTTCCAGTACGAGTTCCGCCGCGGCGATCTTTCGACGCAAGGCATCGAGCGCGCCGGGGCCGAAATCCCGCCGCCGCCCAAGCGCGAGCCCGGCCCCATTGTTTCCGACCACGCCCCCGGCGAGTACGAAGCCCGCGTGGAAGCCGTCCGCGAGGGCATGCGGCGCGGCGACTATTACGAAGTGGTGCTCCGCCAGACCTTCACTACGCCATTCACCGGACGCGCCTCCGAACTCTTCGAGCGCGTGCAGGACGCCAGCCCCAGCCCTTACGAGCTTTTCCTGCAATTCGGCGACGAACAGCTTGTGGGCGCCTCGCCCGAGATGTTCGTTCGCGTCGAAGGCCGCCGCGTGGAGACCAGCCCGATTTCCGGCACCGCGCAGCGCACCGGCGATCCTCTGCGCGACGCCGAGAACATCTGTGAGTTGCTCGGTTCCACCAAGGAAGAATCCGAGCTCACCATGTGCACGGACGTGGACCGCAACGATAAGTCGCGCGTCTGCGTGCCCGGCACCGTGAAGGTGCTGGGACGGCGCCTCATCGAGCGTTACGCCGGCGTGTTCCACACCGTGGATCACGTGGAAGGCATCCTGGACGAAGGCTTTGATTCGCTCGACGCCTTCCTCAGCCACATGTGGTCCGTCACCATGATCGGCGCGCCCAAGAAGGCCGCCGCGCGCGCCGTTGAGGCTCTCGAAAAGAGCTCGCGGGGCTGGTATGGCGGCGCCGTCGGCATGATCTCGCTCAACGGCGACATCAATACCGGCATTCTTATCCGCACCACGCACCTGCGGGACGGCATTGCCTCGTATCCGGTGGGCGCCACGCTGCTCTACGATTCCATCCCGGCCATGGAGGAACGCGAAACGCGGCTCAAGGCTACAGGCTTCTTCCGCATCCTGGGCCAAGCCGATCCCGTGCCCGCAGCCGTGGCAATGAAACACGAGCCCGTGGGAGCGGGCGCGAAGCTGCTGCTGGTGGACAACGACGATTGCTTCATTCAGACGATCGCGAATTACGCTCGCCAGACCGGCGCCCAAGTCATCACCTACCGCGCAGGCCTCACCGCCGAACAGATCGCCGAGATCGCCCCGCACTTGATTCTGATCTCTCCCGGCCCTGGCCGCCCGAGTGAGTTCGGCGTGCCGGACCTGGTGAAGACCGCCGTCCGTTTGAGCATTCCCGTATTCGGCGTCTGCTTGGGGCTGCAGGGCATCGTCGAGGCGTTCGGCGGCGAACTGGGCGTGCTCGATTACCCTATGCACGGGAAGCGCTCCATGGTGCGCCACCGCGGCCGCGGCGTTTTCGAAGGGCTACCCGAGGAGTTTCAGGTGGGCCGCTATCACTCCCTCTACGCGCGGCGGGATAAATTTCCTGCGAGTCTGGAAGTCACTGCCGAATCCACAGAAGGCGGAGTCGTCATGGGTGTGCGGCACAGGGAACTGCCGATTGAGGCAGTGCAGTTCCACCCCGAGTCCATCCTGACGCTGAGCCCCGGGGCCAACTACGGCCTCAAACTCATTGAGAACGCTGTGAAGCTAGGCCGGGCGGTGAAAGTAGGGTAGACCTCCCGGTCTGCCCAGGCCGGCCGCACCCCTAGGCGAGCCAGCCCGTGGGGCGGGCTCCCGGGCTGCCTTTCGGACTCATCGTCCGCCAACGAAACCACCCGCGCGGAGGCCGGCCAGGCGCCCAATTAACCTTCCGCCAGCAACAGCCCCGAGGGCAACTCTTCTCCGAAGATGCGCTCCATGGCCCGCTCGTCACCTTCCTCCCCTTCGAGCGCAGCCAGCAGCCGTTCTGCTTGCGGCATCGCTTCCAGCTTCCGCTTGACGTTCTCGTAGGCAGCCGCCGGCAAATCCCGCGTGGGATCTTCCGTGCGCCGCGCCAGCGCCGCCAGCGCGTCTCCGGCCCCGGAGGTATTCAGCAGCCCTTCTGCCCACCGCACGGCCGTCGCCGGCGGGATCACCAGATTCATCGGCCCGTAGAACAGCTTGCGCGCGCCCAGCCGTGAGAGGCACCACAACTCGCTCTCCTTGAAATCGCCGGCCTTCACGCGGCGCATGAGAGCATCGCCCAGCTCCGTCTTCGTGCCGATGGGCAGCAATTCCAAACTCGCCGCCGCGCGCCACATTTCCCGGAGTAACGACGCGTTGATGCGCTGCGGCTTCTTGGCCCCGCGCGGCAGCAGGTTGGCCGAAAGCCTCTGGTAAATGTCCGCCTGCTGATTGCGGTTCAGCCCGCCCGCCACGCGGCCCCAGAAAATCCACCAGTCTATTTCGCACTGCGTCTGATTCGCGTACGTCAGCCCCGAAGCGTACACGCGGCGCGCCTGCTCAATGCGGAAATCGTCGCCCGGATACCCGAAGCCCGGCCGCAGACAGAAACCGCACAGGTTGAGCCAGCGCATCTCATAAGCCGGGCTCTTCTTGCGCCCGTCCGCCGCGGCCAGAAACGCGTCGGCCAACTGGCGTATCGCGGAAAGCGGCCACGAGTTCCGCCCCAACCCCATGGCCTGCTCCAGTTTGGCTGGAACTTCCTCAGGCGGAATGGGGGATTTCGTGGTGGGCGAAAATACCGCGCCAATCAGTTCCACCGCCGCGCGCAGCGCCTGCTCGCTGACCATCGCCGCGGCCTTGCGGGCGGCGGGCTCGGCGGCCTTCTTGCGCAGTTCGAATTGCAGGTTCCAGCGGTTGTCGGAGACCTTCGATTCGCACCACGTCTCCAGCGTGCCGATCTCCGTCAGCCGCGCGCCCAGCTTCACCGGCACCAGCCGTTCTTCCGCCTTCTTCCCGAATCGGATCACCGCGTTGAGCGGCGCGTGGCGGTGCAAATCGGCATCGTCCTCGGCGAATTCCACCACGTCGCCGAGCCGGTCTCCGGAGCGGCTCAGCGAGCTGTAAAGCCGGAAGGACACCGGCCGGTTCGCCACAAGCTGCAGCGCGCCGTTATCGATCTCCACCGCGGCGCCCTCCTCAGCGCCGCGCGGAGCCAGGCATACCGCCGAGATCTTGCCGGACGCGTCCTCGCCGAGGCCGATGAAGTACGTCCGCGGCAATCCGCCGCGCACCAGCACGCCGCTCCCCGTGGCCCGCGCGTAGGCGTAATACGCCGCCCCCCGCGCCACCGCCAGGTCCAGCTCGGAATTCTCCAGAATCTCCGGACGCCGCCCGTACCACCGCTCCACCACGTCCGCCACGCGCGTTTGCAGAATCTCCGGGATAAAGAACCCGCCGTTGAAGAGGATGGCGTCCGGCGTCTGCCCCGCCGCCTCCAGGAACGCATTCAGGTGCCGCGTGATGGCCGCGTCGGAAACGTAAGGCAGGCCGAGTTCGCGGAATAGGCTGCGCTTCTCTTCCTTGGGCGCCTCCCCTCGTTCACTGAACGGAAGAAACCCATCCAGCGCCAGTTCCAGCGCCTCTTCGCGCAGAATTTCCGTCTTGAGCGAACGGCCGATCAGCGACGTCCCGGCCCCTAGCACCGTGATCTCCACGCTCTGCAAGTTCGGATCGTTGAGCAGCTTCTCCTTGGCCGCGGAGCACTGCCGCCGCAAAGCGCTGCGCTGGCGGATGGAAAGTTGCGCGCCGAGCTTCGTTTCCACCAGCCACGCAAGCGTAAGGTCCAGATTGTCGCCGCCCAGCAGCAGGTGCTTGCCAACCGCCGTGCGTGTGAAGTTCACCAGGTCGCCTTCACGCGAGACGCGAATCAGGCTGAAGTCGCTGGTGCCGCCTCCCACATCGCACACCAGCGCCGTTTGCCCGTCGAACAGCGCCTTCCGCGAAAGCGCCAGGTTGTGCGAGATCCACGAATAGAAGGCCGCGGCCGGTTCTTCGAGCAGCGTCAACTTCTCCAGCCCGGCCTCGCGCGCGGCCATCACCGTCAGTTCGCGCGCTTCCTCATCGAACGACGCCGGTACCGTGAGAACAATGTCTTGCTCGGCCAATGGCGCCGGCATGAGCTTGTCCCACTGCTCGCGAAAATGCCCGAGGATGCGCGCCGACACTTCTACCGGCGACAGCACCCGCCCGGTTTCCTGCGAATCCCACGGCAGGATCTTGGCGGTGCGATCCACATCGGCGTTCGAAAGCCAGGACTTGGCCGAGTGCACCAGCCGTGTGGGAACCAGCGCGCCCTGGTCGCGCGCGTATGCGCCCACGGGTTGGCCTTCTTCGAGGAAGAGGAACGACGGCAGCGTGCGGCGGGGCTCGGTTCGGCCCGGGGCGACGAGTTGCGGCGTCTCGAAAATGTGGACCGGCGGGAAGTCGAGGTCCTCGGCCTCGCGTTCATCGATGTAGGCTAGGGCTGAGTTGGTGGTGCCGAGGTCGATGCCGATTTTCATGTCTTACTTCAGGGTAAGCGAAGGAGCGTCTTGCGAGAGGGTCCCCCGTCGGAGAAAAGTGCGCGCTGGCCGGCGTCCGCGGCCTCAGTGAATCGGAGGCTGCTGAATCAAGGACTCGTGGACCGCATATTCGCCGGCGCGAGCCGCTTCGAGACGGCTTTGATCGTCGCGCGGCAATCTGAATTGTCACCCACGTCGTTCGAAGTCGGCGCGGCGGGCAACATCGGACGGATTCTACCGCTAAGCGCCGCGTGAAGGCGGCGAAGAAACGGCCCTTACGCCGCCGCGGCTTTTCTGGGCTCGAACGTGTACCCGAAACCCCTCACCGAGTGGATCAGAATC
The DNA here is from genome assembly GCA_035524535.1 of Bryobacteraceae bacterium. Classification (GTDB taxonomy): domain Bacteria; phylum Acidobacteriota; class Terriglobia; order Bryobacterales; family Bryobacteraceae; genus BOG-224. The sequence goes on along the minus strand of DATKOS010000028.1, from coordinate 12,622 downwards.
GGGTTCGCCGGGTCGCGTTCCACCTTCTGCCTCAGGCGCAGGACATAGACATCCACGGCTCGATCCGTAATCGCGCGGTCCTGTCCCCAAACCGCGTTGAGCAGTTGCTCTCGGCTGAACACCACGCCCGGACGCCCCATCAGGTACTCCAACAGGCGGAACTCGGTGGCCGTCAGGTTCACCGTTTCGCCATGCAGGCGCACCTGGCACATGCTGCGGTCCAGTTCCAACCCGCCGCCTTCCAACACCCGCGTGCGCGCCGTCTGGCTGCGGAACTGCAGCTTGATGCGCGCAATCAGCTCACGCACAAAGAACGGCTTCACCACGTAGTCGTTGGCGCCCAGTTCCAGGCCCACAATGCGGTCCGTCTCCGAAGCGCGCGCCGTCAGGAAGATGATGGGCGTCGCCGCCAAATCCGGGTCCTTGCGGATGTTCTTGCAGATGTCCAGACCGTCGGAATCCGGCAACATGATGTCTAAGAGGATCAAGTCCGGCTTTACGCGCCGGCAGAGTTCCAGCGCGCCGCTGCCCGTCTGCTGCCCGCTGGCGGCAAAGCCCTCTTTTTCCAGGTTATATTTCAGGAGCGCAAAAAGATCGGCGTCGTCTTCGATAAGAAGGATCTTCTTCATGGCCTTTTCATTCAAACTAGCAGGCCGATTGTTACGGAACCGTTAAGACGGGATGAAATATTGGTGGAGAGCTGCAGCCGGGCTCATGAGCCGCGGGGGCGGCGCGGAAACTCCACGCCCGGATCTTGTCCCGCCATCCGACAATGGAGTCATGCGCGCATGGATGATGGAAGCATTCGACGGCGTCGCGAACCTACGTCTCTCGGAGGCCACGGCGCCCTCGCCTGGACCAGGCGAGGCGCTCCTGGAGATGAAGTTCGCGGCGCTCAATCCCGCGGACGCCTTCCTGGCCCTCGGTCAGTACCCCGCCCGGCCAAGACTGCCTCACGTTTTGGGCCGGGATGGCGTTGGCAGAGTGGTTGCGGCCGGCCCCGGCGTCACCTCGGTCACCGTGGGCCAACTTGCCGTCGTTCTGCGTTGCGAAGCCGGGGTGAACGCTTGGGGCACGCTGGCCGAAAGGACCGTGGTGCCGGCCGCGAGCCTGGCGCCGGCCCCGGACGGCTGGAGCGAGCAGGAAATGGCGGCCGCCCCTCTCGTCTTCCTCACAGCCTGGCAAGCCCTCACCCAGTGGAGCGAGCGCCATGCGCCGCCGCCCCCGGGAACTGTCGTCCTGATCACGGGCGCTTCCGGAGGCGTGGGAACTGCCACTACCCTGCTCGCCAAGTCGATGGGCCTCACCGTGGCCGCGCTCTCCCGGAGCGCCGCGAAACGGGCCCGTCTCGCCGAACTCGGCGCCGACTTGGTCTTCGATTCCAGCCAGCGCGACTGGCGCAAACCCGTCCTCGCGGCCCTCGATCCGCGCAAGGTGGATCTCGTGGTGGATAGCGTCGCCGGGCCGGATTTCGCCCAGGCGGTCGCCGTGCTCGGCCATCGCGGCGCCATCAGCGTGGTGGGACGCAGCGCCGGGGTCGTGCCGGAGTTTAACACCGCAACGCTGTTCTTCAAGCGCAATCGCATCGGCGGCGTCTCCATGGTGGACTACACCCCCGCCGAGACACAAGCCATCTGGAAGGAGATCGTCGCGCGGCTGGATCGCTCGGGGCGGCGGCCCGTCATCGACCGCATCTTCCCGTTTGCGGAGGTGAAATCCGCCTTCGCCAGGCTGGCTGAAGGGCCCATGGGCAAGGTCCTGGTGAAGATGGACGGAAGAGACGATCAGCCGTCGTAATACCCATCGCGCGTCTGCACCACCAGACCTTTCTCCCTGGTCGACAGCTTGATCTTGTGGTACGCGTCCTTGCTGGTTTCGCGGTCCGGCGTGTATCCGATGCTGTAGAGGCTTCGCAGCTCTTCCTGAATCGAATCGTAAACCTGCTCGAGCGTCCGTTTCTTGTTTACTTCGAGCAGCCGGCCGCCGGTCTGGCGGGCAAGAATGTCCAGCGGCGGCCGCCCGTCCGGGCCAAATCCGCCGAACCGTCCAAAACCGTTGTATCCATCGGGGTCCTCGAACAAGACGGAATAGATCAGGGTGTCGGCCCGCTGCGCCGACTCCACTGCCGCCTCAAGCGGCATCATGCTCGCCGTGTCCACGCCGTCGGTGAGAATCACCAGCGCTTTGCGTCCGCCTTCCTTCTTCATCAGGTCTTCGGAAGCCAGCCATACCGCATCGTATAGCGCCGTTCCGAAGCCGCTCCTCGGTCCGCGCCCGCCGCCTGGAAGGCCGCCGCGGTCCCATCCGTAAAGGAATTGGTTGGCGTCGTCGGAAAGGGCGCGCAGCGACCGCTCCAGATCGTCGCGCGACGATGTCAGGTTCTGAAGCAGTTCCACCCAGCCCTGGAAGTGGATCACAAACCCGCGGTCCAGGTCTTCCCGCAGCACCTGGTCGAAGAACTGAAAGCTGGCCGTGCGCTCCTCCGGAATCAGGCGCCTCTGGCTGCCGCTCACATCCACCAGCAACCCCAGCGTCAGCGGCAAATCGCTTTCTTGCGAGAAGTAACGGATGAGCTGCGGGCGGCGGTCCTCTTGCAAGACAAAGTCGCCCTTGGTGAGGCCGCGAACGATGGCGCCCTGCTTATCGCGCACCGTCGCGAAGAGGTTCACCACCTTCACCCCACCGGAAAACGTGGCGTTCTGCGCGCGCGACGGCCACGCGCCCACCCAGGGGAGCGCCGCGAGAAAGTTGCGTCTGGAGACGCCTCCCGTCCGGCCCATCGTGGTAGTTGAGATGCTCAAACGCCGTGATAAGTTACACGCCGCGCGGCGTTTGAGCTTAGGAAGCGGCTTCTTCGAAGCGGTACCCGAAGCCCCGGACAGTGGTCAGATACTTGGGATTGTCCGGCTGCTCCTCGATTTGTTCGCGCAGCCGCCGCACGTGCACGTCCACCGTGCGCGGCGTTACGTAGCGCTGCGCGCCCCACACCGCCTCCAGCAATTGGTCGCGGCTGAAGGCATGTCCGCGGTGCATGAGAAAGAACTCCAGCAGATTGAACTCCGTGGAGGTCAGCGTCAATTCGCGTTCCTGGTGCGTCACGCGGCGTGCGTTGCGGTCCAGCCGGAACGGCCCGATATCCAGGACCGCCGGACCGGAGTCCATCTCCTCGCGCCGCAGGTGCGCCTTCACCCGCGCCACCAATTCGCGCGGGCTGAACGGCTTGGTCATGTAGTCGTCGCCGCCGATTTCGAGGCCGAGTACGCGGTCCACCTCGTCGCTGCGCGCGGTCAGAAACAGCACCGGCGTGCGGCTCAGATTGGGCGATTGCCGGATTTGCCGGCAAACCTCGAATCCGTCCACCTCCGGCAACATCACGTCCAGAAGCACCAGGTCCGGCTTGAATTCCTCCAGCGCTTTCAGCACGCCGCCCGAGCCGCCAAACGTGCGCGCCTCATAGCCGTTGCGCCGCAGGTTGTAATCGATCAGACCCGCCAGTTCGGCTTCGTCTTCCACAATGGCGATTCTCTTGGGCATAGCGCGATCAGGCGATTCCGGCGCCGGCCTGCCGCCTGCTTTCCATCCAGCGGGCCAGAAGATAGCAGGCGACGCCAAGGCCAATCGCCAAACCGCCCAGCGTCCAGCCATTGCGCGCCAGGAACCCCTCGGCGTCCTTGCCCAGCATCAAGCCAAGATAGATTTCCGCGAAGAACCTTATGGAACGCGCCAGAAGCACGGTCCCCACAAACCGGCTCTTTGAGGTGCGCAGCGCTCCGGCGGTTACCACGAAGACCTTCAGCGGCAGCGGCGGCACGGGGGTCACCGCGGGTACGAATACCGTCAACAGGCCGTAACGCGAAAACCAGTCGCGAAAGCGCTGGCCCCGGCCCAGCGAAGGCTGCTCTTTTACCATCCAACCCGCGCCGCGGCGCGCTGCCAGAAACAGGGCGATGTTGCCACCGGTGGAACCCACAATGGCCATCAACGCGGCGAAGATGGCGCGCTCCGGATGCTTCACGCTGCCGGCCGCCAAGCCGATCAGCAGCACGTCCATGGCGGCGGGCAGAGGGATGCCGCAGGAGTCGATCACGCTGAGGACAAAAATCCCCCACGGCCCGTAAGCCACCAGGGTTGCGCTCAGCTTGCTTAGCAATGCCTTCATGCAAAGGCCCGTTCAGAGAATATCGGCAAAGGACTTCTGCAACTTATGAAACCACGCGTGGCCCAGGAAGAAGATCGCCGCGGAAAGCAGCCACAGCTTCCACAGCGGGCCGAACGCCGGCGCCTGATGTTGCAGCAGAATCGCACGGTATCCGCGCACCAGAACCAACATGGGATTCTTCGACAGGACCAGCGTAGCAGAATGCGGTAGCGATGCAAGAGAGCGCTCCGCATAACAAATCGGCGTGAGGAAGAACCAGAGAGTGAGCAAGAACCCCGTCACCTGTCCGAGATCGCGCACGAACGCTCCAAGCGCCGCCAGGAACCAGCTCAGCCCCAGGGTGAGCAGAATTTGGGGAACCAGAAGAGCGGGCAGCCATAGCGCTTGCGCCGGCAGCCCGCCGCGCAGGAGCAGCAAAAAAACGCCGAAAAGCAGCACGGCGAACAACTCGCTCACCAGCCCGGAAGACACCAGGTTCACCGGCAGCGTCTCCACCGCGAAAACCAGCTTCCTGACGAAATTGCGGTGCTCCAGAATCACCGTGGGCGCCCGCCCCAGGGCTTCGCTTACCGCAAGCCACGGCAGCATGCCCGCCAGGAAATACAAGCCGAATCCGGCTCGGCTGGGGTCGCCTTCCACGTGCGACCGCAGCACCAGCCCGAACACGAAGAAATAGGTAAGCATCAGCAGCAGCGGATGGATCAGCGTCCAGAAAGCGCCGGCGAAGGACCCGCGATAGCGGCCCAAAATATCCCGCCGCACCATCACGCGGATCAATCCGCGATTGCGCCAGATAGTGGCCACGGGATCGCGAAACGCCAGCCACATCTCCCGCCGCGCCCGTTCGCGCCTCAGTTCAGCCTGCCGCACCACGCGCACGCGGCCCAGGCGCGCCTCGCCGCCCCGCACGACGGCCTCGATCAGGAGAAACGGCCAGTCGCGCTCGTGATACCAGCACACGCCCTCGCGCATGGGCGAGAGATAGGCGCGATAGCGGCCGTCTTCCTTAGGAAACTCGAAATCCAAACGCACTGGCGCGGCCTCACCCGCCGCCACGTCGCGCTCGGGCGGCCTGCGCGCGCCATCCTCAACCAGCGCGCCGCTCTCCGCCTCATAAATCTGGCAGCCAATGGCGAACCCATCCGCCGCGCGCCACGTCTCGCCCGACTCGTTGCGAACCAGCGCCTCGGCGTGGGCGCGCCGCGTGGAGGCATCCACGGAAGCTTTGGGCTCCACGTAAACGACGCTCATGAGTAGAGCCACTCCGGGTAGCGCTCCTTCACAGCGCCGCGTTTGCGACCGAGCGCGTAGATGCCCTCGCCGCGCAGGCCGGCTTCGAGCTTGTATCGCTCCAGCAGATGACGCACCCAAGCGAACTCGGGGTGCGGTTCCTCGCGAAACTCTCCGGTTTCCAAGCGAACGATTTCGAATCCGGCGTTCTCAAAAAGCTTGCGCACTTCCCTCGGAGTGTACTCCCGGTTGTGCCGCGCCGCGGACTCGCCGTTGGTCGCCGCTGGGCGCATGTAAGCGGGATAGAAACCCGGGTGATAGCCGAGCAGGACGGCGTCGATGGCGCGCAGCGACGCGAGATTCGGCGTCGTCAGCAGCAGATAGCCGTCCGGCTTGATGATGCGATTGGCTTCGGCCATCAGGTGCATGGGATCCTCAGCCAGATGCTCAATCAGCTCGCAGCAAAGCACCGTGGAGAAATGCCCGTCCGGGTACGGAAACGGGTCTCTCTCCGCGTCAAAATGATCGATGTCGCAGCGGAAGCGTTCTCCGAGGCTGGAGGTCTCCTCGCGAACATCGGTGCGGCCCAGGGCGCCAAAGTAGCACCCCCGCACCTCGCCGTAGCCTAGCCGCGACCGCAGCGCGGGTGTGATTTGCAGGTAGGCCCCCATTTCCAGAACGCGATCCACCGCCGTGCCCGGAGGGGTGATGGCGAGGGTCTTGGCCAGCCGTGTGCGGTGGTTTTCCAGGTATTGCAACGATTCGCCGTCGCGCGCCCAGGTTCGCAAATAGGCGATGATGTCTTCCGCGGCGTCTCCACCGGACGCCGGCGATAGACCCTCCGCCGCGGTATCGGGGACAACATTTGCTGCGCATTCGCCCGGCGCGGCTTGGGGCGCCTGGCCGCTCTTTCCGGCCATGAACTTGCCCGATGCCGCGGCAAGCGGATGGAAGCCGGTCGCGCGACCTTCCGCCACGGCTTCCAGGAACTCCACGCACTTCCCGGCCACTACCGGCCAGGCGCATTCGCGTTCCACATAGCGCCTGGCCCTGGCGCCCAGTTCGCGCGCTATCTCCGGCCGCGACGCCAGCAAGTTCAGGTATTCAAAGATGGCGTCTTCCTCGCCGGCGTCCACAGGGATCTTTACGCACGCATCGTCCGGCAGTTCTCCGAAGGAACCGACGCCGGAAACCAAAGTTGCCTTGCCCAAGCCGAACGCCCGTAACAATGTGCCCGAACTTTCTCCCACGGTCGGGAAGCGCAGGTTCACCACCACGTCGCAGGCGGCCATATAGCCGGTGAAGTCCTCCACCGGCGCGAAGCCAACCACGCGCACATGCCCGGAGAGGTCCATGGCGCGTATGGCGTCTTCGAGGGGCAACTCCGGATGCGGCTCGCCCACCAGAATCATCTTGGCCTCGGGCGCCACGCGCGTCAACCGGCGGAACGCCCGCAGCGTCTCGGCTATGCGCTTGTACGGCTTCAAATGGCCGAAAATTCCCACCAGCGGCGCGGTCTCCTCCACGCCCAGTTTCCGCCGGAACGGGGCGCCGTCAACGCGGTCCAACCAGGCGCCATGCGGAATCACGGCCAACGGGCCTGCAAACCCCGCGGTGCGCAATTCCGCGGCCGCAAAACCGCTGTGCGTCACCACGCCGCGCGCGGATTCGAGCAGCCGCCGCGTCATCCGCACGCCTTCGTAGTCCGGCGCGACTTGCAGAGTCCGGGCCTGCTCGGCGCGCGCGCGCGCCGCGGCGCCGCCGTTGTAGGCGCACTCCTCCACATAGGCATCCCACTCGCCGCGCTTTATGGTGAGATCCGCCAGCAGGTGATGCAGATTGGTCTCGTGCATCACCACGACGCCAGGATGCCGCAGCGCCGCCTCATAGACAAACGCGTGGTCCGGGTTGTTGCCAATCTGGTAAAGCGCGACGTCGAAGCGGGCCGGCTCTAGCGGCGCCGGCTCCGGGAACACCTCCACCTCAGCCAGGGGATGGAGCGCTTGGAGCAGCGCGGCGGAGTAGTCGGCGATCCCGCTGCGCGCGGGCGGCAGCGGAGAGAAAAACGCCACGCGTATCATCGAAATGGCGGCCGGGTCACCGCCGGGCCATGCTCGGGGATGCTACTGTTTCCACGGCCGCAACCGCTCGCTCGGCCACGTCGCGGAATACCGCCAGCGTCCGCCGCGCGGTATCGTGCCAGTTGAAGTGCGCGGCCCGCCGGAGGCCCAGGCGCTCCATGCGGGTGCGCAGCTCGGCGTCCAGGAGGACGTCCGCCATGGCGCGCACCATCTCTTCCTCGGCCGCCGGATCTGTGAGGATGGCTGCGCCGTCCACCACCTCCGGCAGCGCGGAAGCGCTGGAACAAACGACAGCCCGCCCGCACGCCATCGCCTCCAGCGCGGGCAGCCCGAAACCCTCATAGAAGGACGGGAAGACAAAGAGATCGCAGGCGTTGTAGAGCCGCAACAAGTCGTCGTCCGTCACGAACCCCAGGAAACGAATGCGATCCATGACGCCGGATTCCCGCGCGGCGTCGCGCACCTTGCCGGCGAACCAAGTATCCTTGCCCGCCAGCGCGAGCGTATGCTTGATCTGCGGATGGGCCTTCACCAGTTGCGCAAACGCCCGAATCAGCCCGATCTGGTTCTTGCGGGGGTGCAGGTCGCCCACGTTCAGAACGAATGGCCCGGAGAGTGAAAACCGCTGCATCACCGCCGCCTGCGCCGCCTCGCGGGGCAGAGACCGGAACTCCGGGGCGGCCGCATACGGCGCAACCACCACCTTGCCCTCGTCCAAGTCGGGGTAGGCCCGCAATATGGCCTGCTTGGAGAACTCGCAGCCGGTGAGCACGCGCACGGCCCGCCGAACGGTCCGCCGGACTGTCCAGCGCAACTGCAAGGCGCGATCAGGAGTAAAGTACTCCGGATGCTCCAGAAAACTCACGTCGTGCACGCTCACCACGATCGGAATGGCGCATCCAACCGGAGCCGTATATTGCACGTGCAGCAGATCCGGCCGGTCTTCGCGCAGCCTTTGAGCCAAATCCACACCCAACCGCCGGAAGGGGTTAGCCGACACCAAGCGTGTTTGGATATTCGCCGGGATCGCAGCCTTGGCGGAGTCCGTCGAAATGTAGGCCACCCACTCGCAGCCCCGCGCCTGCGCGGCAAATTCCTTTATGAGGCTCCGAATATATACTTCGTTTCCTGTTTGGTGGCGCCCGATGGCATGAGCATCTACGGCGAAGCGCATGAATTGTTACCAGTATAGCCGACCGGAAGTCCACCGGTCGGCCCACAAATCCAATTTTCTCCAGGCCCTTTCCCAGGTAAATTCCTGTTCCAGTAAGCGCCTGCCCGCCAAGCCGATTTGGGCCCGCAGTGCAGACGACGCGAGCAACCTGGAAACCGTTTCCGCGAACGCCTCTCCGCCGTCCGCCAGCAGTATGTTTTCCTCCGGCGTCACAGGTAGCCCCTCCGCGCCCAAAGTCGTGGAAATCACTGGGATTCCCGCTGCCCAGGCCTCCAGAATCTTGAACCGGGTGCCGCTCCCCGCCAGGACCGGCACAACGGCCGCCCGCGCCCGGGCAATCTCACGGACGGCGTCGGCTACCGGGCCAGTAATCTGGACCCGAGCATCTCCCCGTACGTACCTTTCCACGGCGGCTGCGTTCCTGCCCACCAGCCGCCAGGCCAGGCCCGGCCAGCGCTCCCGCAACCTGGGCCAGACTTCTCCGGCGAAGAAGCGCACCGCCGAGAGGTTGGGCTGGTATTCCAGATTTCCCGAGAAGACGATAGCCTCCTCATCGGTCCGCTCCGGCGCCGCAGCCAGAGGAATCGCGTTCGGGTACACCGAGACCCTCGCTTCCGGAGCGATGCCGCGCGCCAGTTCGGCATCGGGCTCGGAGGCTGTCAGCGTCAGCGAATACTGCGGCAGCCAGGCGCGTTCCATTTCCGCGCACGCCTGGGCGAACGCGCGGTGCGCCAGCGCCGCCGCGCCGTTCTCGGCTTGCGCGCAGCGCGCATGCAGAACGGACTCGATGTTATGGAGATCGAGCACCGTCCGCCCGCACGCCCCGGCGATCTGCTCCAGGTACGGCGCACACCAAAAATGCTCCACCACGCCGATTTCGTAACGCTGGCCCGCGACAGCGTCCGCAACCTGCCGTCCGAAACCCGAGAAGCGGTCCACCAGCGGAGGAACCCCGCGCGCCAGGCGCGCCGCATTGCGCCACGCCCGTGCGGCGGTCCCGCGGCCGTTTTCCGGCAGTTGTATTACGCCCACGCGCCGTGCCAAGCCCGGCGGGATGGCCGCCGCGGGGTCGGCGTCTCCCGGCTGGCGGAACACGATCACGTCCACATCGCATTCGCGCGCCAGGTACGCCAGCAGCGAGGCGCTGCGCAACGCGCCGCCGCCCGCCAGCGGGTAGGGCGCCTCGGCGGAAAGGAACAGCGCCCTCGGTCTGGACTCAGGAGTCAAAGCGCGCGCAAGCCTCCCGGTAAACTTCGCGCGTGAGCCGCGCCGTTCGCTCCCACGAGAATTGCTTCGCCCGAGCCAGCGAAAGCGCCCGCCACTCCTCGCGCCATTCGGCATCCGACGCAAAGCGCGCCATGGCCTCTGCCAAATCCATCGGCCCCTCCGCGTAGACCGCCGCGCTGCCGGCGGCCTCCGCCACTGCGGACGACGCGATCACGGGGGCGCCGCATTGCATCGCTTCCATCACCGGCAGACCGAAGCCCTCATATAGGGAAGGGTACACGAACGCCAAGGCGCCGCTGTAAAGCCCGCCTAGCTGCTCATCCGGAACCTCGCCCAACAGCCGCAGCCCGGGTTCTTCGTCAATCCGAGGGCCATCCGCGCGCCGCTGGCCGGCCAGCCACAACTCGACAGGGCGCCGCTTCCGCACCTCGCGCCACGCTTCCACCAGCGCCGGCAGATTCTTGCGGGGCTCTATGGCGCCCACATAGAGGAAGTACGGCGTCTCCGGCGCTCCTACCACCGGACGCAGCCACGGCGCGGCCGCTTCCGGAACCACCACCACGCGTTCCGGCCGGAGGTGGAACCGTTCGAGCGCCTGCTTGCGGACTTGCTCACCCGGCGTGATCACCATGGTGGCGATCCCCATCTCCATCAATATGGGAGCCCGCCGCGCCACGCGGCCCGCCGCGAAGTGCCAGCGGGGGTCCATCCAGGGCGAAAGGTCGTGGAGCGTAAGCACGCTCGGCCGCCGCGCCAAATACGGTACCGCGAAATCCGGACCGTGGATCAATTCGGCGCCGGAGCGGCTCAATGCCCGCTCCAAACCCCACAGCCACCAGCGGCGCTCCATGGCGTTACGTGGGCCGCCGGCCCTCTTCAGGTTCGCCGGCGCTCCGGCGGGCATGGGAAACGCCCGGTCCGCCACAAGCAAGAACTCGTCCTCAGGGAAACAGTTCGCCAGAGCCAGGGTCAGCTCGTTGGTATAGCGGGCCAACCCGCCGCTGGCCAAAGCAAGCGTGGCGGCTTCGATGGCGATCCGCATCAGAGTGTCAGTATACCCGCCCCATGCGCGGGCGCCAACCATGGCCAGGCGGGAACCTCCACCGGGCCGCGGACGCGAAGCCCGCCACTCGGCGCTCTAAAGCCCCGCCTACGCCCCGGGCGCGACCCGGCTGCCGTAATTCTGTTCGTAGTATTCGCGGTACGCGCCGCTGCGTACACGGGAGACCCACCCCGCGTTCGAGCGGTACCAATCGATGGTAGCGGCCAGGCCGCTTTCGAAATCCACCTCCGGCTTCCAGCCGGATTCGGCGTTCAGCTTGTCACTGGTGAGAGCGTAGCGCCGGTCGTGCCCGAGACGATCCGTCACGTACCGGATCAGCGTTTCGGGCTTGCCCGTGGCCGCCAGGATCTTCTTCACCACTTCCATATTCGGCAGCGCGCGATTGCCGCCAATGTTATAAATCTCGCCGTCGCGGCCTTTTTCCAGCGCGGCCAGTACCCCGCGGCAATGGTCGTCCACGTACAGCCAGTCGCGCACCTGCATGCCGTCGCCGTAGACCGGAAGCGCGCGGTCTTCCAGGGCGTTGGCGATCATCAGCGGAATGAGCTTCTCCGGAAATTGGTAAGGCCCGTAGTTGTTCGATGCCCGCGTGATCACCACCGGCAGACCGAACGTCACGAAATAGGAGCGCGCCAGCAAGTCCGACCCCGCCTTTCCCGCCGAATACGGGCTGCTGGGATTCAGCGGGTAATCCTCGGTGGCGGACAGCGGCGGCTCCAGGCTCCCATAAACCTCGTCTGTGGAGACGTGCAGAAAACGCCCAATGCCCCGCTGCCGCGCCGCTTCGAGCAGCGTGAAGGTGCCGAAAACATTGGTCTGCACCACGGGTTCGGGCGAGAGTATGCTCCGGTCGACGTGCGATTCCGCCGCGAAATGCACGATGGCGTCCGGCCGCTCCTCTTCAAGCGCCGCATCCACCGCGCGCGCATCGCAGATGTCGGCGCGGATGAAGCGGTAGCGGGCATCGCCCTCCACGGCCGTGAGGTTCTCCAGATTCCCGGCGTAGGTTAGCTTATCGAAATTCACTACGCGCCAGCCGGGGCGCGCCATGGCCATGCGCACGAAGGCGGATCCGATGAAGCCCGCGCCTCCGGTAACCAGTACTTTCATAGAATGTGCGGCGCGGCCGAAGCCCGTTACTTGCGCTGCGTCTCCCAATCGTAATTGATGGAGGCATCGTCGTAGGGAATGCGGCCCTCGTCCTTGGGATCGTAGAATCGGTCCGTCAGGTACACCAGCATCGCATTCTCCACGCCAATCGCCTTATAGCCGTGCCCCACGCCGGGCGGAATCAGCACCTGCCAGGGCCGCAAAGCTCCCGTGTAGATGGTATTGCGGCGGCCGAAGGTGGGCGAGCCGAGTCGCAAATCCACCAGAACCACCTGGAGCAGGCCCATTACCGGAGCCCAGCAATCGGTTTGGCGCATGTGATAGTGAAAGGCCTTCACCGTGCCCGGGTAACTCAGCGCCGCGGAGACCTGCGTGCTTGCCGGAGGAAACGCTGCCGCCAAACCGCGCCCGATACGCTGCACTTCCAGGAAGTAACCGCGGTCGTCGGGATAAACGGGAAATGGCTGCACGCGGACGCCTTCGATGAGGTCGCGGGAATCGGGCGAGCCGATCAGCGAGCCGAGGCCCTTCTCACACACCGGTATGGCCAATTCCAGCCCGTCGGACGAAGCCAGTCG
>DATKOS010000027.1:0-10077 GCA_035524535.1 Bryobacteraceae bacterium | reverse complement strand
CGCCGATTGATTCACTCCGAGCACTTCCCACTTGCCCGCGGGAGTAAGCGGGCGAGGTTCACCCCCATCGAAGAAGACCGCATAGAGCTGCGAGTAACCGCTGCTCTCGGAGTCGAAGTAGATCTCGCGGCCGTTCTTCATCCAGCCGTAGCTGGGTGGCGCCGCGCTGCGCACGTCGTCGGGCGTGTTCAGGGAAGGCAGATTCTCGGGTACGTCGGTCACCCACGCGTCGTCGTGGATGTCGGCCAGCACGCGAAGCTTCGCCGCGGCGGCGTCCAACGCGAAGAACCAGCGGTCTTTGTTATCGGCGGCGTCCCCAAACACAAACGCCTTCGACCCGTCATCGGACCACACCGGCTGGTTCAGGTCCATCCGCCGCGGCTTTCCATCGGCGGCCTGAATCCCCGGCTCCGCCCACTTCACCTCGCCGGTATCCACGGCGATGACGGCCAGCCGCAACGCGCCTGGCGTATCGCCCACATTGGCGCGGCCGCGTATCTCTTCCGCGTAAGCCGACTCCGTCACATAGTTCGGGACGACGGTGTTCCTGGTTTCCCCGTCCTCCGCAATCATAGCGGTCACAAACTTGCCGTCCGGCGTGAGTTCGAGCGAGGCCACGGATTGCCGCGCCTGCAACGCGAACGGCTTGCGCGGGTTCTCCTTCTTGCGCTTGTCCTCCTCGGCCTGACGCTCGGCCGCGCGCTCGCGGACGGTCTCCAGCAACTCTTTCTGCTCGTTCTTCAAATACTCCTGGCCGTCGGTTGCCTTGGGCGGTTCCCCGGTGGCGGCCGGGGCCGTTTCGCCGCGGCCCCCGCGTCCGCCGCTCGCCGCGGAGGCCCCCGCGGCGCCGGCCGCCACGATGTCGGTCATCTGGATCAGTTCGCCGGACTCGAGCGACAGCATATATAGGTTGTTCCCGCGCGTAAACGAGATCCGCTTGCCGTCTCGCAAGAACCGCGGGTTGGATTCGGCATCCGCGGTCTTGGTGATCTGCCGCGTGGCGCCGCTGACCGCGTTGTAGAGGAAGATGTCGCCGCCCCTCGCATACACGGTCAGGCGATGGTCGCGCGTGGAATCGCCGCCCACCGGCGGCGCGGACTTTGCTTCCTCGCCGGAAAGCTTGCGCAAGCCCGAGCCATCGCGGTTCACCACGTAGGTGTCGCGCGGCTCGCCGGGCTTCTGCGCATACTGCTTCCAGGAAAAATAAATGCGCTGGCTATCGCCCGACCAGCGAACCTGCGCCGGCTCATATCCAACCAAGTTGGGCCCGCGCATAATGTTCTCCACGGTTAGGGCGAACCGTCCGGCGGGCTGCGCCTGAAGCAAGGCCAGCGCCGCCGGCAACGCCAATGTGGCTTTGATCTTCAAGAATTCCTATCGTATCCAAAAGCCCGCCCGCGGACCGAATCCTCCTCATCCACGCGCGGCCGCCAACGCAAAGCTGATAACAGAAAGCTGACAACCGATGACCATTTGCTACGATGGATACTTGTCAGGTCCCGGGCTCCGTGCAACGGGCGGCTGCAAACCCCGCCAGGTCCGGAAGGAAGCAACGGTAGCGGTGCGGTTCGTGTGCCGCGGATTCCCCGGGGCCTGGCAGACTTCCGAGTGGATTCGGATTCACCCGTAACGGACTGCCCGCCCATGTACCAGGTCATCGCCCGAAAATACCGGCCGCAGACGTTTGAGGACGTGGTCAACCAGGAGCACGTTAAGACCACCCTGGAAAACGCCATCGCCCAGAACCGCATCGCCCACGGCTACATATTTTCCGGCCAGCGGGGCACCGGTAAGACCACGGTGGCGCGCATTCTCGCGCGCTGCCTCAACTGCGTGGAAGGTCCCACCGCCAAGCCCTGCGGCAAGTGCGCAAGCTGCATGGAGATCACCGCCGGCGGTACGGTGGACGTCATCGAAATCGACGCCGCCTCCAACCGCGGCATCAACGAGATGCGCGAACTGCGTGAGAACGTGCGCTACCAGCCGGCGCGCGACCGCTACAAGGTTTTCATCATCGACGAAGCGCACCAGATTACCAACGAAGCCTTTAACGCGCTCCTGAAAACCATTGAGGAGCCTCCGCCATGGGCCGTCTTCGTGCTGTGCACCACGGAAGCCCACAAGATCCCGGCCACCATCGCCTCCCGCTGCCAGCATTTCAGTTTTCGCTCGGTGGATTTCGAGGACCTGGTGGCGCGCATGGCCTGGATCTGCGGGGAGGAAGGCATCGAGGCCGAGCCCGAGGCGCTCGCCGTGCTGGCGCAGTCCGGTGAAGGCAGCGTGCGCGACGCGCTTTCCGCGCTCGATCAGGCCATCGCCTGCTGCGGCGCCAAGCTGGACGCCGCCGAGGTTCGCGCGCTGCTGGGCACCTTCGCTCTCGAATCGCTGGAAATGGTGGCCCAGGCGCTCATCGACGGCGATTCGCGCCGTATGCTGGAAGTGGTCGACGAGCTCGAGCGCAACGGTCATAACCTGCAGCACTTCAGCCGCGAGCTGGCGCGCTATTTCCGCAACCTGTTGGTGGCGCGCATCGCCGGCCAGGACACTCGGCTCATCGCGGCCACCCCGGCGCAGCGCCAGCGCCTCGCCGCCATCGCCTCCAGCTTCTCCGAAGAGGACCTCACCCGCTATCTGCAGCTTTCGCTCGACGCCTTCAAGGACCTGCAATTCTCCCTGCAGCCGCGCTTTCATTTGGAGATCGGACTGGTGCGGTTGGTGCAGGCCGGAAAGCTCGTGCCCATCGAGCAGGCCCTTTCGGAGCTGGGCGGCGGGGGTGCTCCACCGGCCCCGGCGCCGCCGCGCCCCGCGTCCCCGCCGCCCTCGGCGCCGCCGCCGTCCGCTCCTCGTCGCGCGGGACCTTCGCCCCTGGAGCGCGACATGGCGAGAAGAGGCGCCGCCGCGCCGCCGCCCGGAAACGGCCAGGAGCGGCAGGCGGGCAGGCAGGCCCCCCCGCCAAGTTCGGAGGCTCGCGAGGCGCTGCACCACAAGCTATCCGAGTTGGGACATGCGCATCTGGCCGATGCCGTGGAGAATTCGCGCGTTGAGGTGGTGGCCGCGGATCTGCGCATCGCCACTTCGAAGATCTACCGGCGCTATTTCACGGACCCCGCCATGGCGGCCGCCGTACGCGAGGTATTCGGAAAGCCGCTGCGCTTGGCTGTCACCGTGGAGGAAGGGGCTGCGCCCGCTTCCGCGCCGCTCGCCGCGCCCCCGCGCGACGACGAAACCATGGAGCGCGCCCTGGCCAACCCCGAAGTGCAGCGCTTTCAGGAAGTGTTTCCCGGAAGCAGTGTTTATAAAGTTCGCAATCTGAAGGAGTCGATGTGAAGGGATTACCCGGCAACATGCAGGCGATGATGCAGAAGGCCCAGGCCATGCAGGACCAACTGCAGCGCGAGATCGCCCAGATCAAAGTGGAAGCCACCGCCGGCGGCGGCATGGTCGCCGTGACCATGGACGGCCAGAAGAACCTGCTCCAGGTGAAGATCGACCCGGAAGTGGCCGGAGACGTGGAGATGCTCCAGGACATGATCGTGGCCGCGTGCAATGAAGCCACCAAGAAGGTGGACGAGGAAATCCAGGGCAAGACGCGCGGCATGCTCGGCGGCCTGGGCCTTCCCCCCGGCATGTTCTAAGCGATGCCCGATTTCGCCGAGCCCCTGGCCCGCCTCATCACCGAATTCAAGCGCCTGCCCGGCATCGGGCAGAAGTCCGCGCAGCGCCTCGCGTTTCACGTGATGCGCGCCAGCCGCGAAGACGCCGAACACCTGGCGAACGCGGTCCTCGACGTCAAGGATAAGCTCACGCTCTGCCGCATCTGCAATAACGTTACGGAAAACGAGCTCTGTCTCTATTGCAGTGACCAGAACCGCGACGCGAAAGTCGTCTGCGTGGTGGAAGAGCCCCACAACATCGCCGGCATCGAAACCACGCGTCAATTCAGCGGCCGCTACCACGTGCTGGGCGGCGCGCTTTCCCCGCTCCGCGGCATCGGCCCCGAGTCGCTCAAGATCAAGGGGCTCGTGGAGCGTATCGGCGAGGGCGTCATCGAGGAAGTAATCGTCGCCACCAACCCCACCACCGAAGGTGAAGCCACCGCCGTCTACCTGGCGCGCCTGCTGAAGCCACTGGGAGTGAAGGTGAGCCGCATCGCCATGGGAATCCCCGTGGGCAGCGACCTGGAATTCGCCGACGAAGTCACGATCTCCAAAGCCATGGAAGGCCGAAGAGAGATGTAGCGTTGGACTTCGGGCCCGCGCCGCCTTACCGGCGGCTGCCGCCGGCCTGTTCCGCCAGCGCGCTGCGCTTGCGTCCGAACGGGAAGTAGATCGCGAACCCGATAATCAGCCAGACGAAAAATCGCACCCACGTCAGCAGCGGCAGGCCCGCCATCAGCACCACGCAGCAGGCGATCGAGATCAGCGGAAACAGCGGCACGAAGGGCACGCGGAAAGACCTCGGCCGGTCCGGCTGCGTCTTCCGCAGCACAATCACGCTCACGCTGACCAGCACGAACGCGAATAGCGTCCCGATGTTCGAAAGCTCCGCGAACGTGTCGATATCCCAGATTCCCGCCGGAATCCCCACCACGAACCCCGCAATCCACGTGCTCACGTGCGGCGTTCGGAAACGCTGGTGCACCGCTGAGAACATGCGCGGCAGCAGTTGATCGCGCGACATCGCGAACCAGATGCGCGCCTGCCCGTACTGGTACACCAGCAGCGAGGAGAGCATCCCCATCAGCGCGCCCGCCGTCACAATGAGCCGCAGCCGGTTATAGCCGAGCGCGCGCAGCGCGTCCGCCACCGGCGAATCCGTGCCCAGCGTCTTGTAGTTCGCGATGCCCGTCAGCACCAGCGAAACCGAGCCGTAGAGAATCGTGCAGACAATCAGGGTGGCGATGATGCCGATCGGCAAATCCCGCTGCGGACGGCGGCATTCCTCCGCCGCGGTGGACACCGAGTCGAATCCGATGTACGTGAAGAAGACGATGGACGCCCCGGTGAGCACGCCCGGGAAGCCGTGCGGCGCGAACGGATGCCAGTTCGCCTGATTCACCGCGCGCGCCGCGCCCACGCAGAAAATCACGATGGCGGCGATCTTGATGGCCACCATCACCGTGTTCGTCTCCGCGCTCTCGCGCACCCCGCGCACCAGCACCCACGTCACCAGCAGCGTGATCGCCAGCGCCGGCACGTTGAACCACCCCGCCGGGCCCCCCGGCGCGGGAAACGGCGGATACGCGAACTGAGCCGGCAAATGGAATCCGAACAGGTTGTCGCACAGGTCCTGCAAGTACGCCGAAAAGCCCACCGCCACGGACATGTTGGAGACCGCGTACTCCAGAATGAGGTCCCAGCCGATGATCCACGCCACAATCTCGCCCAGCACCGCGTACGCATAGGTGTAGGCGCTGCCGGCGATGGGAATCATCGAGGCGAGCTCGGCGTAGCACAGGCCCGCGAACAGGCAGGCTACCGCCACAAGCAAGAACGAAACCGTGATGGCCGGCCCCGCGCCCGGCCGGCCTAATTGCGAGACGGCGTGCGAACCGTGCAACGCCAGGTCCAGCACCGTGGCGTTGAGGTACGACTTGACTTGGATGACTTTGCCGGCGGCCGCCGTTCCCGTGAGCGTGAAGATTCCCGAGCCGATTACCGCGCCGATGCCCAGCGCCGTCAGACTCCACGGCCCCAGCGTGCGGCGCAGCTTCCGCTCGGGATCTTCGGCCGCGGCGATCAGCGCGTCGATGCTCTTCGTTCGGAACAGGTTCACGGGGAGAGCCGCCGGCCGATTCGCGCCGCTAACGTTTCCGCTGGCCCTGCGCCTGGCGGCGGATCCTCCGCTTCATCGATCCGCGGGCCACGCCCGACGCGCGCTTCGCCTTCGGCGGCGCCGCCTTGCGCTTGGCGCGCTTGATCTTTTTCCGTTCGGCTTTATCGGTAATGTTCTTCGTGTTCATCAGCTTTTTTTCAGTCCTGCGTATTTTTCGGCCAGCTTCTTCAGACCGTAACGAGGGAAGTTCACAGTGATCTTAGCATCTTCTCCCTCGCCTTCGCGCCGGATCACCGTGCCCTGGCCGTATTTCGGGTGTTCCACGGTCATGCCCGTGCGCGCGTGGCGCAGTCCCGCCGGCGGCTGCGGATGATGCGCGGGCTGCTTCGCCGGCGGCGCGGGCGGCCGCGACGAAGGCGCGATGGGAGCGTTAAACGGCATGCCGCGCGCCGCGAAGAATTGCGAGATGTTCTCGATCGAATTGTAGGTCTTGCCGGTGAAGGTGTTGCGCCGCGCCGATTCGCGCGCGTAATCGCGCTCCGCCGTCAGGTCGATCTCCGCGTTCTCGGTTCGCGAACCGAGATCCACAATCAAGTGCTCCGGCACTTCCTTCAGAAACGGCGAAGGCGTGGAGCGCTGCTGTTCTGCGCCCCCGAAACGCCGCCGGTAGCGCGCCCACGTGAGCACCAGGCGCTTGCGCGCGCGCGTCATCCCCACGTAGCATAGCCGCCGCTCTTCTTCGAGCGCTTCCTCCGACTCGATCGAGCGGCTGTGCGGAAACAATCCCATCTCCAGCCCGGTGAGGAAGACCAGCGGGAACTCGAGACCCTTGGCGTTGTGCAGCGTCATCAGGTGGACCTGCGCGCTCTCCTCGAACGCATCCGCATCGGAGACCAGCGCCGCTTCATCCAGAAACTCCGCCAGCGATTTGCCGCTCTCGCCCGCCTCCGCCGCCGCGTTGATCAATTCGTCCAGGTTCTCCAGGCGCGTCTGCGATTCGGGCGTATGCTCGTTCTCCAGCATTTTGCGATAGCCGGTCCGCTCAATCACTTGGCGGATGATGTCCGCCAGTGGCGCCGACGAGGCCACCAGAGACAGTTCCTGTATCAGCCCGCGGAAATTCGCCAGCGACGTCTGCGAGCGCGCCGAAAGCTGTCCCGCGTCATCCAGGCGCGCGGAGGCTTCCCACAAGCTGATGCCCTGCTGCTGTGCGTGCCGCTCGATCTGCTCCACCGTGGTGCGCCCAATGCCCCGCGCCGGCGTGTTGATAATGCGCAACAGGCTGGCGGAATCCGACGGGGAAAGCGCCAGTTTCAAATACGCCACCGTGTCCCGGATCTCGGCGCGCTGGTAAAAACTGAAGCCGCCCACGATGTTGTAGTTGCGCCCGTAGGCCCGCAACGCGTCTTCCATCTGCCGCGACTGGAAATTCGTGCGGTAGAGCACGGCTACCTGGTCGCGCGGGTTCGACCGCAGGTATTGTTCAATCTGATCGGCCACGAACAGCGCTTCGTTGCGGTCGTCGTGCCCCGCATAGAGCCCGATGCGGTCGCCCGCCGCCGCGTCCGTCCAGAGTTTCTTGCCCTTGCGCGCCTTGTTGTTCTCCACCACCGCGCCCGCCGCCGCCAGAATGTTCTTCGTGGAGCGGTAGTTCTGCTCCAGGCGGATGGTGCGCGCGTGCGGAAAATCGTGCTCGAAATCCAGAATGTTGCGCAGGTCCGCGCCGCGCCAGCTATAGATCGACTGGTCCTCGTCGCCCACCACGCAGACGTTGCGCCGCTCTTCCGAAAGCAGCCGCATCAGCTCATACTGGCTCCGGTTCGTGTCCTGGTATTCGTCCACCATCACGTAGCTCAGACGGCGGTTCCAGGCTTGGCGCGTGGCGGCGTCGTGCTGGAGCAGGCGCACGGCTTCCAGCAGGAGGTCGTCGAAATCCAGCGCATTCGCCGTGTGCAGCGCTTTCTCGTATTGCTCATAGAGCGCCGCCAGCTTCTCACTCTCCGAATTGACCGCGCGCTTGTAGAGGTCGGCCGGCGACATCTTCAAGTTCTTCGCGTGGCTGATGCGGGAAATCGCCGCGCGATACTGCATGAACTCCTTCTCCTCGACGCCAATGGCGCGGTAGGCCGCCTTCATGATGGCGAGCTGGTCGTCCTCGTCGTAGATGGTGAAGCGCCTCGTGAACCCGGGACGGATTTGCGCGAGCGGATCGCCGTCCGTGCGCAGCAGCCGCACGCAAAACGAGTGAAACGTGGCCAGGCGCGGGGCCGAATCGAGGCCCGCGTCTTCCAGTAGCGCCGCCACCCGTTCCCGCATTTCCGCCGCGGCCTTATTCGTGAACGTAACCGCCAGAATCGCCGAGGGCGGCACGTGGCGCGCTGTGACGATATACGCGATCCGGTGCGTAATGACACGGGTCTTGCCGCTGCCGGCGCCCGCCAGAATCAGCAGCGGTCCCTCCGTGCACGTAACGGCTTCGCGTTGCTGTTCGTTCAGGCCAGATAGGAAATCCATCGAGGATAGGTGGGACTTCAATTCTAACACGCAGCGGCGCGGCTTTGACGCGATTTCGCACGTTCCGCGAGGCCGCGCAGGAGCGATCCGCCGCCCCCTTTGCTGTAAACTCGTCCTTGAGCCATGCAAACATCCTTTGAGAAGAGACCCCTGGAGAAGATCGAGACCGGCGCCTTGATTCTGCCGGTCTTTGAGGGCAAGCAAGAGGAGCGCTTCGGCGCGCGCGAGGTCCTTGAGTCCGGCGAGATCTCCGGCAAGCCCGGAGAGTTCGCTCTCCTGCATCGCCCTTCCGGCGCGGCAGCGGCCCGCGTGCTCCTGGCGGGCGCGGGAAAGCCCGAGAAGTTCACTCCCGCGGAGATGCGCAAGCTCGCCGGCGCCGCGGTGCGGTACCTGAAACCCAAGTCCGTGAAGAACGCCGCCGTGGCTCTAGCGCCCGAACACGCCACCGCCGAGTTCGCCGCCGCCGCCGTGGAAGGCGCGATCCTGGGCGACTACGAACCGGACCGCTATAAGACCGGGGACGATAAGAAGTCCCTGGACGGCTTCGCGGTCGCCGCCGATGCGGATCTTGCGGCCGGAGTGGAGCGCGGGCGCATCGTGGCCGAGGCGCAGAACTTCACGCGCGCCCTGGTGAACGAGCCGGGCAATCTGCTGACTCCCTCCAAGATCGCCGATGCCGCGCGCGCCATGGCGGCCGAGTACAAGCTGGAATGCCAGGTGCTCGAAACCGAGGAGATGCGCACGCTTGGCATGGGCTCGTTGCTGGGCGTGGCGCAAGGCAGCGCGGAACCTCCGGCGCTGATCGTGATCCGGTACAAGCCCGGCTCGACGAAATCCAAGGCGCATCTGGGCCTGGTGGGCAAGGGCGTGACGTTCGATAGCGGCGGCATTTCCATCAAGCCCGCCGACGGCATGGAGAAGATGAAGTACGATATGGCCGGCGGCGCCGCCATGATCGGGGCCATGCGCGCGCTGGCGCAGTTGCGGCCCGCCATCCCCGTCACGGCCTTCATCCCCTGTGTGGAGAATATGCCCGGCAGCCGCGCGCAGCGCCCTGGCGACATCGTCACCGCCATGTCCGGCAAGACCATCGAAGTCATCAACACCGACGCCGAGGGCCGGTTGATTCTGGCGGACGCGCTGGCCTACGCCCGCAAGCAAGGGTGCACGCACCTGGTGGACGCCGCCACACTGACCGGCGCCATCGTGGTGGCGCTGGGACATTTGCAGGTGGGGTTGTTTTCAAACGACGACGGCATACGCGACCGCGTGCTGGATGCCTCCAGAGCCGAAGGCGAGCGCATGTGGCCGATGCCGCTCGACGACGATTACAAGGACTACCTGAAGAGCGCCTTCGCGGATCTGGCGAACGTGGGCGGGCGATGGGGCGGCGCCATCACGGCAGCCTACTTCCTCAAGGAGTTCGCCGAGGAAACGCCTTGGGTGCACCTGGACATCGCCGGCACGGCGTGGCTGGACGAATCCAAGCCGTACCTCGCGAAAGGACCCACCGGCTTGCCCGTCCGCACCATGGTGCGCCTGGCGATGGACTGGGCGGACTAGAAGAACCCGAGCAGCGCGAGCGAAAGACAGCCATTTCCTTACTCGGCGCCGCAAAGCGCCGTGATTCCGTTGGGCTACGAGCAGGCGTCCGGCTACAGACAAAGGCGCAGTTGGAGCGTTAGGCGTTGGGGCGGCGTTGCGGCCGCCGCGCCGGTATTGCCTTAGGGACGCGGTTCCGGCGGTTCTGGCTCCGAACTAAGAGCGATTCGGGGGCCGATGCGGCTA
>DATKOS010000026.1:0-21413 GCA_035524535.1 Bryobacteraceae bacterium | reverse complement strand
TGAGGTGGACTTGGGCCGCCGAACAACTCGCCGATCTGCAGCCGGTCGATTTCGTCCGGACCGAGTTCCAAGTGAATATCACGAATTGGACGGTTACGGGATCGAATCTCACGTATCAGGTGGCAGGGCCGGGAAGCTGGCGCGCGGAGGACACGTCCGACTTGGTCGTGTACTCCGGGGATTGGAGCGGATCGGTCATCGGAAATTATTCCGGCGGTACGATTCAATCCACTCAGTATCCCGGGGCATCCGTCTCGCTGGAATACTCCGCGGAGGGAAGTCACACATTGTATTTGGGAACGCGGATGTTCAATAGCGGCAACGCCTCGGGCGCGCCAATCTCGATCCAGGTTGACGGCGCATCCGCGACTCAGAGCCTGGCATTCGCGGGGCTGGAGGACTTTCTGGTGAGGATCAAAGCAGCGGAACTCCCCGCCGGCCAGCACACCGTCACCGCAACGCAGACAGGCGCGGGAGTGTTCTATTTTGACTACTTCGAGATAGCATACCCGAGCGCACACCTTCCGGTAATCGCTCCGGCTCCGGACACCACTCTGGCGACGGACTGGGACACGAACCACTCCCTTGCTCTCGCGCCGGAGCGCACCGCCTGGTTGATCCATACCCTCGGCTTCAACGGACGGGCCAATCACTACGCCGGCGCCCTTTGGTTCTACGAATTGACCTGCCCCGGCCAGAGCTACGCATCGGCTACCGTCACACTCGCGGGCAAGCCCGATTTCGGGCTCTACACCACCATCACCATCGGCGGCGCTAAGTTCCGACACATGTCATTCATCGCGGATAGCGCGGCCAGCGTCGCGCAGGCTCTCGCCTTTGCGATTAATGCTGGCGCGACGGCAGTGTGGGCATCCGCGGCTGGAAATTCGCTGAAGGTCCAATCGCGTACCATGGGAAGCGCTGGAAACGGCTTGAGCATCTTGGCGGATACCGGCGGTAGCGCGAACCTGTCGGCGGCCGCAAGTGGGCCGATGGCTGGGGGAGTCGACGGCGATTGCTCCACCATGCCATGGGCCCAGGGCTGGCGAACGGATCTCACGAGCGCACCGCGCGTGAACCGGGCCGCGCGAGATTGGCATGCAAGCTATTTTGCGGCGCTACGGGGCTACGGATTGGAGGCCGCGGCGGCCTTCTCCATGGAGCTTCAACACGGCGATCCGCAGCCGGGCGCCGGAGTCGCGCAGCGCTATCCGGATGGCACAGCCGTCATCCTGAATACGCCGTCGCTGCAAACAAACTTCTCGCCGGCCAGCGAAGCGTTTTGGCAGCAAGCCTACCTCGATATGGCGGCGGCCATGAGCGCGGCGGGTTTGGTTCCGTACCTGCAGTTCGGCGAAGTCCAGTGGTGGTACTTCGCTAACGCCTCGGGCATGCCGTTCTATGATGCCTACACGACGGCAGCTTTTCAAACCGCGCATGGACGCGCGATGGCCGTAATTCCGAGCCAGAACGCGGATCCTGTTGCTTATCCGGACGAATGCGCATTCTT
This sequence comes from Bryobacteraceae bacterium, assembly GCA_035524535.1. Lineage (GTDB taxonomy): Bacteria > Acidobacteriota > Terriglobia > Bryobacterales > Bryobacteraceae > BOG-224. The sequence continues at coordinate 19,903 of DATKOS010000026.1, read as the reverse complement.
GCCGGGGGTGATTGGCGCGTTCACAAATGCCATTATGAGTTTCGTGCGGGCCGGCTATCCGAACGCTCGGTTTGAATCGCTCTATCCTACGGACACAAACGACACGCCGCTCAATCAACTCATCAATTTCCCGGGCGCCTCCTGGGGACCTGCCGCGCTAGCGTGTCTGAAGACGGAGAATTTCACATTCACGGGCAATCGCGACCTCGATCAAGTGCGTTGGTCCCTGGCTTGGCCGGGCAAATTCGGCTTTGGGTCATCCGCCAGCAGCCACCTGGTGGGTATCGGCGATTACACCACGCCGTGGCTTAAGGAAAGAAGCCTCGCGCTGGCGAGCGGCGTAGAGTCCGTCGTGCTGTTCGCGCTCGACCAGTTCTGCCTCATCGGATACCCCGCTCCGTTGCCCAGGACTCCGCGGCGCGCCGCGAAAATGGGCTGAAGCGGCCAGTCGCCGCCGTTCGCCGCGTGTCCCGGCGGAATCTAGCGAGTCTCCGTTGAATCGGCCGCCGCCAGGTAAGCGTGCCCGATGGTCCTTAGCAGGTCGCGGGGCGCCGCATTCTCCTCAATCGCTTGCTGGCGTCCGCGCAGCGCCTGAACTTCCGCGCGAAAGCTGGCCCGAAGATCCGCCAGGCGCGCATCGAACGAGGCGCGGATTTCCGCGAGCGCGGCGCCAGTTGCTTCGCCCCACGCGCTACGCAGTTCCCATTCGGTGGCCACCTGCGTCTCCAGTTCCGAAATGCGCCGTTCCATCTGTGCGGAGTGCTTCTTGATCCGGTCCTCGACCGCCTGGACCACGGCTTCGACGAGCCTACGGTCAATAGAGGCGGACGGCTGTGGAATAGCTACAGCGGCAGCGGGCCTCCGGTTTACGGCGCGCTGCGAAAGCTTCATCCCCGCGGCGAAGGCGAGCCCGTCGCCGAAGGCAATAGCCAGGTTCTTCAGTAGGGAGTCGTTGCGGGTCGCGGGCATAAACCCAATCTAATACCGGATCAGGCCCGGCGGAAAGCCATGCGCTGGCATGGTACATTAGAGTGGACCCAGTAGCCCCGATTCGAAGGGGACCAGGAATTTACCAGCATAGGGTCGAATTTGATCGACGTGGCCCGGCGGCGAGCGATGCTCCCGCCGGGTTTTTCTTTATCTGGGGCCGTAGCCGCGCGAAGCGGCTCTCCGTTACTGGACGGCCTTGGACTCGTGGATTTCCTGCAGGCTCCAGACGCGGACTGGATCGCGCCGGCGCGCCGCAACGGCATCGGCGGCGGCGCGCGCCCCGCTCATCGTGGTGATGCAGGGCACGCGGTACGTAACGGCGCCGCGGCGTATGGACTTCTCGTCAAGAAAGGCCGGGGCCCCGGTCGTGGTGTAAATCGCGAGCTGAATCGAGCCGCCCTTGAGCAAATCCACCACGTTCGGCCTGCCCTCGTTAACCTTGAAAACGACTTTGCACGCGAGCCCCGCATGGCGCAGGACGGCCGCGGTCCCGCGGGTGGCGACAAGGTTGAACCCAAGGTCCGCGAAGCGGCGGGCGACATCCACCGCTTCGGGTTTATGCCTATCGTTCACGCTGATAAAGACCGTGCCCTTCTCGGGCAGCGGTGCGCCGGCGCTGATTTGCGCCTTGAGGAAGGCTTCGCCAAAGTTGATGCCCACGCCCATCACTTCTCCGGTCGAACGCATCTCCGGTCCGAGGGCTGGATCTACGCCATGGAATTTATTGAACGGAAATACCGGCGACTTCACGAAGATCTGCGGCGCCGCCAGCGTGCCGGAAGTCTGCCCGCCGGTAAGATGCGCATAGTCCGCGAGTCGGCGCCCCCACATCAGGCCGACCGCGATCTTGGGCAGCGGCACCCCAGTGGCTTTGCTCACGTACGGAACGGTGCGCGACGCGCGCGGATTTACTTCGAGCACGTACACCACGCCGTTCTGAATCGCGTACTGCACGTTCATCAGGCCAATCACGTTAAGCGCCCGCGCCAGGCGTACGGTGTAATCCTCAATCGTGCGCACACTGGCAGCCGGAAGCGATTGGGGTGGCAGCACGCAGGAACTGTCGCCCGAGTGCACGCCGGCCTCCTCGATATGCTCCATGATGCCGGCGATGAGCACCCCGCCGCCGGCATCCGCGAGCGCATCGACGTCCACTTCGGTGGCGTCCTCCAGGACTCGATCGATGAGAACCGGCCGGTCCTGAGAGAACGTGACGGCTTCGCGCATGTATTGGCGTATCATCGCTTCGTCGTACGCGATCACCATGGCGCGGCCGCCGAGAACGTAGCTGGGACGCACCAGCACGGGATATCCGATGCGGGAAGCAACCGCGCAAGCTTCCTCCACGCTCCTCGCCGTTCCGTTTTCCGGACAGGGAATCCGCAGTTCTTCGAGCAGCTTGCCGAACAGCTTGCGATCCTCGGCAAGGTCGATGTTCGAAGGGTCCGTGCCAATGATCGGGATGCCCTGGCGCTTCAATGGCAGCGCGAGATTGAGCGGCGTCTGCCCGCCGAACTGCACGATCACGCCGTCGGGTTTTTCCGTGTCGCAGATGTTGAGGACGTGCTCCAGTGTGAGCGGCTCGAAATACAGGCGGTTGCTCGTGTCGTAATCCGTCGAGACGGTTTCGGGATTGCAGTTCACCATGATCGACTCAACGGCCATCTCCTGCAAGGCGAAGGACGCATGGCAGCAGCAGTAATCGAACTCGATGCCCTGGCCAATGCGGTTGGGGCCGCTGCCCAGGATCATCACCTTCTTGCCGCTTCCGGGATCCGCTTCGCAGGAGCTTTCGTAGCACGAGTAGAGGTATGGCGTGAAGCTCTCGAACTCCGCGGCGCAGGTGTCCACACGGCTGAACACAGCCCCCACTCCCAGTTCCTTGCGGCGGCTGCGTACGGCCAACTCGTCCACGCCCCAGGTCTTGGCTAGTTGGACGTCCGAGATGCCGTAGCGCTTGGCGCGGCGGAAGGTCTCCTTGTCTGCGCCGTCCAGGCCGGCCTCGCGCAATCCGGCCAATTCCGCTTCGAAATCCACGACTTCCTTCACCTGCTCAAGGAACCACGGGTCCACGAAACTAAGGTCGTGAACATCCGCCACGCTGTAGCCGCTGGCCAGCGCATAGCGAATATAATTCAGCCGGTCCGGCGTCGGCGTGGTGAGCTTCTGCGTGACAAGAGCCTTATCGAAACTCTCCGAGCCGAACGCCTTGCCGGTTTCGAGCGAGCGCATGCCCTTCCAGAGAGCTTCCTTGAAGGTGCGGCCGATGGCCATCACCTCGCCCACCGATTTCATCTGCGTGCCCAGCGTGGTATCGGCGCCGGGAAATTTCTCGAACGCCCACTTAGGAATCTTCGCCACTACGTAATCGATGGTCGGCTCAAAGCAGGCCGGCGTCTTGCGCGTGATGTCGTTGCGGATTTCGTCTAGGCGGTAACCCACGGCGAGCTTCGCGGCGATCTTGGCGATCGGGAAGCCGGTCGCCTTGGATGCCAGCGCGGAGCTGCGCGAGACGCGGGGGTTCATCTCAATGATGACCATGCGGCCGTCTTGCGGATTGATGGCGAATTGCACGTTGGATCCGCCGGTGTCGACGCCGATTTCGCGCAAGCAGCGTAGCGCGCCGTCGCGCATCATCTGATATTCGCGGTCCGTGAGCGTCTGCGCCGGCGCAACCGTGATGGAATCGCCCGTGTGGACGCCCATCGGGTCGAAGTTCTCAATGGAGCAAACGATGATGCAGTTGTCCGCAAGGTCCCGCATCACCTCGAGTTCGTATTCCTTCCAGCCGAGCACGCTCTCTTCGATTAGCACTTCGTGCACCGGCGAAAGCGCAATGCCCCGCTCGAGAATCTCCTCCAGCTCTTCCTGGTTGTACGCGATGCCGCCCCCGGTGCCGCCCAGCGTGAAGCTCGGACGCAGAATGGTGGGATAGCCGATGCGGCCGGCGAACTCCAGGCCGCCCGCGATGCTGTTCACCAGCTTCGAACGCGGCGTTTCCAACCCGATCTTGCGCATCGCGTCCTTGAACAACAGGCGATCCTCGGCCTTCTTGATCGCATCGATGCGCGCGCCGATCAGCTCCACGCCGTAACGGTCGAGGACGCCGCTTTCCGCCAGCTCCATCGAGAGGTTCAGGCCAGTCTGGCCGCCCACCGTGGAAAGCAGCGCGTCCGGGCGCTCGCGCCGGATGATCTCCTCAAGATAGGGAACCGTCAGCGGTTCAACATAAGTCTTATCCGCCAGGTTCGGGTCCGTCATGATGGTGGCCGGATTGGAATTCACCAGCACAACCTCGAACCCATCGGCTCGCAGCGCCTTGGCTGCTTGCGTGCCGGAATAATCGAACTCGCAGGCCTGGCCGATAACAATAGGGCCGGATCCGACGATCAGGATGCGATGCAGGTCATTGCGTCTGGGCATCCGCTACGCCTTTCCTTCCATCAGCCGGACAAAATCCTGGAACAGGTAGTGCGAATCGTGCGGACCTGGCGCGGCTTCGGGATGATACTGCACGCAGAAAGCCGGGTAGTTGCGGTGCCGGAACCCCTCCAGGGTCTGGTCGTTCAGATTCACGTGCGTGATCTCCAGTTCGTTCAGGTTCAGCGAATCGGGATCCACCGCGAAGCCGTGATTGTGCGAGGTGATCTCCACGCGGCCGGTGATTTCATTGCGAACCGGGTGGTTGGCGCCGCGATGGCCGAACTTGAGCTTGTACGTCTTGCCGCCCAAGGCAAGGCCGAGCAGTTGGTGCCCAAGGCAAATGCCGAAGACCGGGACCTTGCCGATGAGACTTCTAATGTTGCCAACCTGCGTCCGGAGCGGTTCGGGATCGCCGGGGCCGTTCGAGAGGAACACGCCGTCGGGCTTCAGCGACAGAACGTCCCCGGCGGTAGTCAGCGCCGGAACGACCGTAACGCGACATCCCGCCTGGCATAGCCTGCGCAGGATATTCAGCTTGATGCCGAAATCGTAAGCCACCACGTGGAATCGCGCTTCCGGCGCCGCCTGTATGCCCTCGGACGGCGAGCACGCTTCCACCGCCGCAGTCCATTCATAGCGTTCCCGGGTGGAAACGCGGCTCGCCAAATCGAGCCCCTGCATCCGCGGGATGTTGCGCGCTTTTTCAACCAGAGCGGGGCCGTCGCTCGAAAGCGAGGAAAGAACCCCGCGCATCACGCCGCGCGAGCGCAAGTGGCGAACTAGAGCCCGAGTATCGAGGCCGGAGATGACCGGTATGCCGCTGCGGCCCAGAAAATCGTTGGCCTCCGCGTCCGAACGCCAATTGCTGGCGACGGCGGAGAATTCTCGGACCGCCAGCCCTTCGATGTACGGCCGCGCGGATTCGTTGTCCTCGCTGCTCGTGCCGTAATTCCCGATTTGCGGGTTGGTGAGGATGACAATCTGGCCCGAATAGGACGGATCCGTGAACACTTCCTGGTACCCGGTGAGCGCGGTATTGAAGACCACTTCACCGGACCGTTCGGCAGGCGCGCCAAAACCCCTGCCTTCGAAGAGCGTGCCGTCTTCCAAGGCCAGGACTGCAGAGTGCAATGTAGGTTATTCCTCCTGGGAGTGGATAACCTTCATTCTATCAGGGGCGGCGGGCGGCTTTCAGCGGACTTCCGACAATCCCAGGTAGTTGCCGTAGCCCACGATCACCGTGGAGCCGATCAGCGTCAGCAGGGTTAGCGCAACCAGCATTCTGGTGCGGCGGCCGGCCCCGGACCACTCCTTAAGGGCGATGCCCCAAAGCGTGCTGAAGATCATGATGCTGGCCATGTGCAGCGTCCAACTGGAGAACCTGTAGCGCCCCATCTGGGTCTCGCCCATCGTGTAGAAGAAGAACTGCATGTACCAGGTAGTCCCGGCAAGGGCGCAAAAGAGATAGTTGGCGAGCATGGGGGCCGGCTCCTCGGCCCCCAGCGGCGCGGATTGAAAATACTGCAGCGCCGTGCGGTTGCGCACGTTCAGATAGGCGCACCAGGCGAAATTGGTGGCGAATCCGCCCGCCAGCAGCACCACCAGCACCGGCAAGCCCTGCCAAAGCGCGCTGGTCCCGTGGCGCAGGGTGATTTGCTTGATGGGGTCGCCGGCCGCGAGACCATAAGCGAAGCAGGCGCTCATGATCCCGGAGAACGTGGCCACCAGCAGCCCACGCTTCAGATCGAATTCCTTGATGACCGCGCGGCGCTTGTCCTCCGGCATCTCTCGTTCCTTGGAGATCCCGGCTCCACCGGCCACTGCGATGCCCGCCAGGCACACCAAGACGCCCGCCAGAATCACGTGTCCTGAATGCGTGCGCAGAACCAGCGCGGCGAATTCGCCGCGGAAGATGGGCGGCAGCAGGGTTCCGAAGGCCGCCGTGTATCCCAGCGCCACCGCCATGCCGAGCGACATGCCGAGGTATCGCATGGTCAATCCGAAGGTGAGCCCGCCGAGCCCCCACAAGACCCCGAAGAAGCAAGTCCAGAAGAGGCTGCTTGGCGGGGCCTCGCGCAGGACGGGAAGCAGGTCCGTCGTCATCGCTAGCGCAAGAAGCCACGGCGCCACAATCCAACTGAACACGCCCCCGGCCAGCCAATACGTTTCCCAAGCCCAGCGCTTCACGCCGCGATAGGGAACGTAGAAGCTGCCCGAGGCCAGCCCGCCCAACCAGTGGAATACCACCCCCAGCATGGGGTTGGGATTCACCGGCGATTCCCCGCGCAAATCATAAGGCACAGGTTATGACAGCCGCGCCGGGCAGCGCAATGCCTATTCCCATCTCCTGGATGGTTGGCCAAACAGCCGCTAGCTTGACGGGCCTCTTCGCGATCCTGGTATCCTGGAAGCATCCCGGGGACGTCAGTCCGAACTTGAAATGGGATTGGCGAGCTTCCCCTGCCGGCAAAACAGGCCGGCAAACGAAGGCGCGGGCGCGGTTGACGAAATCATCCAAACCGCCAAAGCGCTCACTGGCCGGGAGCCGGGCGGCTACGTTCCGCGAAAGTTCCCGCCGTCTACCCGCCGCCAGGCGCTCCGTAGCGCCTTGCCACAGTTGCTCGACGACGCTGAGTTCCATGCCAGCAGGCGGCCGAGAAAGCGCTTGAGGGGATTCCCAAGTTAGAGAACCCGAACCTCGGGCGTGCCCGAGGGGAATCGGTGGGGGGCGTGTGTCTCCCGTCATTCAGAGGGGTGCAGAGGGGCGCCATGGTACCAACTGTGTTGACGCTGGGTCCCGCGTGCTGGGATCCGACTACTTTGGGTCTGGTAATCGAGCGCGGACATATGGGCGTAGCCCGTATCAACTATTCCCACGCTCACGACGCGACCGACACGGCGTTCTTGCGCGAGAAGGCCGGTTTGGTGCGTAAGATCTCGGCCGGCGCCGGGATCAGAGTCCCCGTATTTGGAGATACGCCCGGGTGGAAATTCCGGCTTATGAGCAACTTCAATCCGCTGGTCTTGCACCACGGAAAGCAGGTTCACATCAGCAGCGCGCCGGACCCCGGCTGCCTGGTTTGCCCTCATCCGGAATACCTGGAGTTGGCGGAAATCGGCGCCAGGATTTATGTGGGCGATAGCAACCCGTGCCTAAGGGTAATCGATAAGAAAGGACGCGTGCTGATTTGCCAGACGGAGTTTGGCGACATCATCAAGCCCGGCAAAGGCCTGACCATCGAGGGCGTAAGGGTCTCCAGTCTGAATCTGGCGCCGCTCGCCGATGGCGATATTCCAGCTCTTCGAGCGGCCATCGAGGCCGGCGCTGAGTATCTCGGGATGTCCTACGCCACGCGGGCCTCGCAGTTCCAGATCTTCATCGATAAGGCTCGTGAGCTCGGCGCGCCCGGCAACGCGAAGTTCGTCTTCAAGTATGAGCTGGGCGAGGCATCGGAAGACCTCAGCGCCATCGTCCGGCTGGCGGACGTGATGTACGTCGGCCAGGGAGATCTGTCTCTTTCCGTGCCATACGATGAGGTTCCCCGGCACCGTCAGATGGTGATCGACGAATGCCGCCGCCAGGGAAAAGAATGTTGGGTTGGCACTGGGCTGCTCTCCAGCCTGGTCAAGGGGCACCTCCCTTCGCCCGGGGAGGTGGACGGAATCGTCCATGTCCGAAGGCAAGGGGCGCATAGGCTCGTGCTGAGCGACGAGTTCAACAGCAGCATCAACCCGGCCAAATCGGCCGAGGTGCTCATGAAGATGATCGACTTCGCTGATCGGAAGGCGTCCTTAAGCCTCCACGCCTAACGCGCCGCCGCCTACCCGATCACTTCACCTCGGCTTCGATGGCCTCCAGTTCCTTGCCGGCGTCAGCCCAATGGCCCTGCGCGGCAAGTTCCTGGTAGCGGCGCAAGTGGTCCCGGATTTGCTGGATGCGAGAATCGGTGGAGTTTGGCTGGCCGCCGGGAGCCGCTGCCGCGGCGGTCGCCGTGGAGGCCGCGGGGCGCGCCGCCGGCAGCTCGCTCCCGGAGAGACGGGCGAGCGCATCGTCATAGGAGTCCGCATAGATCAGGCGGTTGCCGGTAGCCAGTACCACCTTTTTCAATTGCGGCATGCTGCCTTCAGTGGCCTGGATATAGATCGGGTCCACGTAGAGCATCGTGTTGCCCACCGGCAGCACCAGGATTTGTCCGCGCAGCACATGCGAGCCCTGCTGGTTCCACAAGCTCAAATCCTTGGAGATGTTCGGGTCCTGGTTGATGGACGCGGAGATGTTCATCGGCCCCGGAATCAACTGCTGCTTGGAAAGCTGCAGCACCACCATCTCGCCCAGGTGCGCCCCGTCGCAGCGCGCGGCCATCAACCCGATGAGGTTGTTCTTGTTCCGCGGCGTAAACGGGATAAGCAGCAGAAACTCCGGCTTTGTCTCGCCCGGCACGGTGGCCATCACGTAGGTGGGCGTCACCGGCGTCGATCCGCCTTCCTGGCCCGATGCATTGAGCGCCAGGTCCCACATGTCCTCCTTGTTGTAGAAGGACTGCGGGTCGAGCATGTGATACGTGCGGTAAACCTCGGCCTGTATGCGGAACAGCGTCTCGGGATAGCGCGCGTGGGCTCTCAAATCCGCCGGCATCTCCGACGCCGGACGGAACAGGTCCGGGAACAGGTTCTGGTAGGAAGCGATGATGGGGTCGTCCGGCGCGAACACGTAGAGCCGCGTTTCGCCGTCGTATGCGTCCACCGTGGCTTTCACGGCGTTGCGGATGTAATTGATCGTACCCATATCGCCAACCTCCATCGCGCGCGAATACGGATTTGCGTCGGAGGTGGTGTAGCCGTCCACAATCCAAACAAGCCGCCCCTCGCTGGTAATCACCAGGTACGGGTCCGAATCCCATTGCAGAAAGCCGGCCAATTGCTGCAGGCGGTCCAGCACCTTGCGGTGAATCATCATCCGGCTTGCCGGGGTGAGGTAGTCGGTCAGGAGAATGTTGGGCTCGCCCTCGGCAATGGAAGCCGCCGTGCGCATCAGGAGGGACGAAATGGGAAACCCGCCCTTGCCCTCATAGCGGGAGCGGACGTTGGTTTCGCCCGACGGATAATTGAACTCCTCCAGGGCGGTGTGCACAAACACAGGCTCGTGCGTCACCTCCCCGTAGTAGATTTCCGGGCGCGTGAGCTTCAGGCTCTTCGTCGCCACCACCGGCGGCGCATCGTAAATGCTGAGCACCGGCAGGCCGTCCGGCGTCATCTTGCTCACCTCGGATAGCACTAGGCCGTATCCGTGCGTGTAGGTGAGCGCCGGGTTGATCCAGTTGGCCTTCGCGTCGGGAAGCTGGTTGATATCCAGCTCGCGGGGCGCCAGCAACACCTGTTTGTACTCATTGTCGATGTTGTAGCGATCCACATCGCTGTCGTGGAACGTATAGTAGGTGCGGAGCGCCTGCCGCTGCGTAATCGTGTCGTGAAACGGCCGCCACTCCCAGAGACGAACATTGTCGAGCAGCGGCTTGTGCTGCGAGATATCGATGGGCGCGTCCGGCTGCGCCTGGAATTCCACTTCCCGGATCTTCTGCTCAATGCCGAAGGCCGCGCGCGTCGCGTGGATATGCGTTTGGATGAAAGGACGCTCCAGCGAAATCTCGTTGGGCTTGACGTAGAGAGCGGAGACAATTGCCGGGCCCGCGAAATCCGCCAGCAGCGCCACGGCCATGCTCGCGGCCAGCAGCCAGCGCCGCAGCCAGACCAGCGCCGCGGCGGCCAGGCAAGCCGCGATCACCAGCCATTGCAAGGGCAGGCCGACGTTCAGGTCCAGCCAATCCATGCCCACCAGAAATGTACCGTGCTCGTTGTAGACCATTTCATAGCGGCCCAAAAAGAACCGCACGGCGAGCGAAATCAGCAGCACCACCGCGGCGCCGCGAAGGAACTTCGATTCCAGGCCGCCCTCCAACCGAAAGAGGCGCGGCGTCATTTCGCGCATTTCCTGCAGGTCCGGCAGGCGATAGCGGAGTTGCCAAGCGCGCGCGGCCAGCCAATACAGAATGATGCAGAAGATCACCAGCGCCAGCGCGTAGCCGCGCAGCATGTCGTAGAAGGGCAGGTCGAAAAGGAAGAAGGATAGCGGCTTGCCGAATACCGCATCGTGCCAGCCGGAGGCGGCGGCGGGAAGGCCGCGCGAGCCGGCGAAGCGCACCACCGTCCATGCGTCAATGGAAGCGGCCGCCACCAGATACCCCAGCGCCAGCAGCGCCACCGCGGAGAGGCGCGCGTATAGCCGGTGTTCCCCGAGCGACGTGCCCGCGAACTTCAGCGCTCGCGCATGGGCGATGAAGAGGGCCGCGAACGCCACAAGCGTGGCGGCGGACAGCGGGGCGGCGCTGTAGAAGAGCATGCTCAGCCAGGTATGAAACTGGCCAAGCTCCTTCCACCAGGCGATTTCAATGACGTAGGAAGCCAGAAACCGCGCGCCCAGCAGCAGCAGGATCAGAATGCCTGCGAGAACGATCCGGAGCGCCATGGAGGAACTCCGCCGCGGACCTTCGATTTCGTGCGGATACATGCCCCAAGCGTAACACCGGGGCTGGTCTATTGCGTGATGAACCTGGCGATGTCGTCCACCACTTCCGGCGCCACGTGTCCGGCCTTGGCATACTCATCGGGCATGCTCTTGCCCTCTCCCGCGATAAATAAGTGGTTGAGAGCGGGGTAGCTCTTCAGCGTGACGTTCTTGCGGGCGCCCAAGCCGGCTTTCCAGAGCTCGAAATCCTTCATGGTCACCTGATAGTCGCGCTCCCCTTGCAGGACGAGCACAGGAATGGTGAGCTTCTTCGCCGCGCCCACGGGATCGTAGGATTTCAGGTCGAGCCAGTACGATACCGGAGCAGTCACTGGTCCGACCGTCACCGGCGGGCCGCCCTCGTCGCCGTCGTCGAGCCGCTTCACCTTGGCTGCTTCCGCCTTCAAGAGCTGAAGCTGCGCGGCGGAGGCTCCGAGATATTCGCTTTGATCCACAATGGCGTCCTCCAGCGGCGTCACATTGCCGGCCAGGATCACAATGCCGGCCAGCTTGTCATCCGCTTCGGCGATGCGCGGCGCCTGGTTGCCACCCAGGCTGTGGCCGGTGACGAAGACGCGCTTGGGGTCCACCTCCGGCTGTTGGCGCAGGAAGGCCGCGGCGGCCACGGCATCATCCACGGTCTCCTCAAGAACCGTCATATCCTCCTGGACGGCCATCTTCGCCTGGTATTGGCGGGTGCGCTTCTCATAGCGCAAAACAACGATGCCGCGCGAGGCCAGCCCTTCCGCCAGATCCCGGAAGATCTTATTGGGCCCCAGGCTTTCGTCGCGGTCGTTGGGGCCCGAGCCCTGCACCAGCACAACGGCCGGATGCGGCCCCGCGCTCACGGGCACGGTCAACGTACCCGGCAGCTTCCAGGGATCGTCGCCAAAGGTGACCTCCCGCTCGTGGAATGCATCGGCCTTGCTGTAAGCCGGATGCTCCCACGGATTGGCTGCTTTTACCGCCGTTCGCGCCATGAAGAACCCCGCCACCTGGCCTTGCGAATTCATGGTCAGTTGGAAGGTGATGGTTTCGGCGGAGAACACAACGGGGATCACCACAATGCGATTCGTCCCGGCGGGATGAAGCTGGGCGTCCCCAATCTTCGGGGAACCGAGCGCCTGGATCGTCTTGCCCAAATCCTGCAGGCGATCTTCCGCGAGGTTGGGGCTCGCGGCCATCTCCGGCGAGAACATTTGCCGCATGCCGGCGTAATTCTGCCCCAGGAATAGATCCAGGGCTTTTCGCGCGGTGGCAGCGGGGTCCGCGGCGCCGGACTGAGCCAGAGCCAGCGCGACCGAAAATGCAGCGCACAAAATGCGGGGAAGCATAAACTCCATCATACGGCGGTGCGGGAGCGGGGGCGGGTTGACGCAGGGGTGGGCCGAGGTTTATGCTGTAAACGCTGGTCAGGTTTATGCGGTAAACCGGAGGAATCGGAATGGCAGACCCCCGCCGCGTGGAATTTGTAACCCGCCATTTCACCGACTTGCAGTCGATTCGCTGGGCGCCCGTCCCCGCCATCATGATACTGCTGTCCGCGGCGCGAAAGCCTCTGCCGGGTAGGGGAAATGTGTGGGTCTTGCTGCTGGGACTCCTCATCGCGATCGCGCCGTTTTATTGGTGGAGTAATGCGGCGATCCGCCGGCGCTATGGGTCGGTGCGCGCGTCCGAGGAAGAGCGCCGGAGGATGCAGCGCCATCCAGTCATTCTTGCGCTGTTGGGTGGTCTGGCGCTAGCGATAATCCTGGCCAAGTTCGGAGCGCTCGGGTCCGATGCGCACACTTCTGATTTCTGGGTTCCGGCGGCAGTTCTCATCGCCATTCTGACGACCATTCTGGACACCACCAACCTGCCCTCCCGCCGCATCGTTTGGGGAATTGGGCTTGGGGCCCTGCTTGGCGCGGGGCCGGTCCTCATCGAGGTCGCCCAAGGCGCGGCAGTCTTCGCGCTTATCGGCGCCGTATGGCTTTCAGTCAGCATTTTCGATTTCCTGCTGCTGCGGCGGATTTTCGCCGAGATTTCCGCCGCGCAGCCTGCCGCGACCGGTGAGGCCGCCGAGAGCCATGGCTAAGCCGCTCAGCCTTCTTCCACCCAAGCCCTCGGCGCAGGCCGGCGGAAGCGGATTGGGCACCACGTTCGCGGAGTTGAGCCGGGTGGTGCATGAACCCGCGCGGCTGGCGATCCTCACGGTGCTGGCGAATTGCGAGAGCGCCGACTTCACGTTTCTCGAAAGCGCCACCGGCCTGACGAAGGGAAATCTCTCCGTCCAATTGACCCGCCTGGAAGAGGCTTCGCTACTAGCGATCGAAAAGTCCGCGAAGAAAAACCGCACGGTGACGCGGGCGCGTATCCTCGCCGAAGGCCGCTACCAGCTAGGCAGATATTGGAGGCAGATGGAGGAGATCCGCGCCGCGACGCCAGGCCATCGCAAGTAGCCTCAAAGAGCCGCCAGGTCTTCGAGCTTCAGCTTTCCCGTATAAATCGCCATGCCCAGCGCCGCGTGGACATTCATTTCGAACAGCGCCCGGACGTCGTCCATGGTGGTGATGCCCCCCGCGGCCGTCAGTTCCAGAGAGGTCGCCGCGCGCAAGCGCCGGAACCAGTCCAGGTCCGTGCCCTGCATCATTCCCTCTTTATCCACGTAGGTGCAGAGGAAACCCGAGCAATACGGTTCCAACGCGGCCAGAACATCTTCGGCTTTCAACCCGGTGGATTCGCGCCAGCCCTTGACGACGATGCGGCCCTCCTTGGAATCGAGCGCGATCAGAATGCGCTCGCGGCCCACGGATTCGCGGAGCGACGTCAGCAACGCCCCATTCACCCCGCCGGACGAAAATGCCGCCGTCCCTACAATGATCTTCTTCGCGCCCTGCTCCACCAGCGCCCGCGCTCGCTCCACCGTGCGCACTCCCCCACCCACGCGCGTCACGGCCTTGGAAGCCAGCATCCGCACCAGCTGGTCATTTGAGCCGCCGCCGATGGCGGCATCCAGGTCAATCACTTGAATCACCGGGAACGCCGCGAACTTCCGCAGCATTTCCTCCGGCGAATCGCCCTCCAGCGCCTTCTCGCGGCCCTGCACCAACTGGACCACCTTGCCGCCCATCAGATCGATGCACGGAATAATCATGCCATCCTCATGGGGACGCCGTGCGCGGCCAGCTCTTCCTTCAGCCCCGCAATCGTGTAAGTTCCGTAATGGAAGATGGAGGCAGCCAAGGCCGCATCCGCGCAGCCGTCCGTCAGCACCCGCACGAAATGTTCGGTCTTGCCTGCGCCGCCGCTGGCGATCACCGGAATGTGCGTCGCCCGGGAGACGGCGCGCGTAAGGGCGCAATCGAAGCCGTCCTGCACGCCGTCCGTATCCATGGAAGTGAGCAGAATCTCGCCCGCGCCGAGTTCTTCGCCGCGCGCGGCCCAGGCCACGGCGTCCATGCCTTCGTCGTCACGTCCGCCGCGCGTGAACACGTGCCACTCGCCCGGAGCATGACGCCGCGCGTCGATAGCCAGCACCACGGCCTGCGCGCCGAATTCGTTGCTCAGCTCCGTGATGAGCTCCGGCCGCCGCACTGCCGCGGTGTTGACGGACACTTTATCCGCCCCGGACATTAGAATCCGCCGCGCATCGGCAATGGAACGAATGCCGCCTCCCACGGCCAGCGGGATAAACACCTTCCGCGCGGTGCGCGCCACCACGTCCGCCATAATCTCGCGCGCATCGCTTGAGGCCGTGATATCCAGGAACACCAGTTCATCGGCGCCCTCGCGGTTGTAGCGCTCGGCGAGTTCCACCGGATCTCCGGCGTCGCGCAGGTTGACGAAGTGGACGCCCTTCACCACTCGCCCGCCGGTTACGTCCAGACACGGGATGATGCGTTTGGCAAGCATAAGAGAAGTTCTCCGTGATCAGTCATCCGTTATCAGTCATCCATAGGCCCCGCCTGCCACTATTGCCCCTGACTGACAACGAAAACCGATGACTTGGCGGCTTCAAATCTCCAAAAAGTTCTTCACAATGCGCAATCCTTCGGGCCCGGATTTTTCCGGATGGAACTGCACCCCAAAGACATTGCCGGATTCGAGCGCCGCGGTGTAGGGCAATTCATAGGTGCAAGCCGCGGCGGTGCGGCTGTTTTCCGGCACGTAGTAGCTGTGCGCGAAATAGACGTAGGGCGCCGGCGCCGGGCGGCCCACAAGCTTCGACTCGCGCCGCAATTCCAACTGGTTCCAGCCCATGTGCGGCACGCGCGCCCCCAGCGGAAAGCGCTTCACCGCGCCCTCAAATACGCCCAGGCCGCGCACCTCTGGCGCTTCCTCGCTCGTTTCAAACAGTGCTTGCAAGCCCAGACAAATCCCCAGGAACGGGACGCCCGCCGCAATGCGCTCCAGCAGCGCCTGCCGCACGCCCATGGCGTCCAGCGCCCGCATCATTTGCCCGAAGTGGCCCACGCCTGGCAGAATGATCTTCGGCGCCTGGCGCAGCGCCGCCGCGTCACGCGCCAGCTCGTACTCGCAGCCGAGCTCCGCCAGCGTGTTCTGCACCGATCGCAAATTGCCCGCGCCGTAATCGAGAATCGCGATCATAGCAATCCCTTGGTGGAGGGAAGCTGATCCTTCAAGCTCGCATCCTTGGAGCACGCGAACTTCATGGCGCGGGCGAAGCACTTGAACACCGCTTCAATCTTGTGATGGCTGGACCGTCCGTAAAACACCTTGGCGTGCAGGTTGGCGCCGGCATGGTTCACGAAGCCGCCGAAGAAATCTTCCAGCAGTTCGGTCTGTAGGTCGCCCACTACGCGCACCTTCACTAGGTCCTTGTAGGCCAGCGCCGGACGGCCTCCCAGATCCACCGCAACCACGGCCATGGTTTCATCCATCGGCAGCACGAAGTAGCCCGCGCGGTTAATGCCCTTGCGGTCTCCCAGCGCCTTGCGGAACAATTGCCCCAGCACGATGCCCACATCTTCCACGGTGTGATGCTGGTCCACGTCCAGGTCGCCGTGGGCGGTGATTCTGAGGTCGAAGCCGCCGTGGCGCGTGAACAGCTCCAGCATGTGATCCAGGAAGCGAACACCCGTCGAGATGTCGTACTCGCCGCGGCCTTCGATGGCCAGCGTCCCGGAAATCCTGGTCTCCTTGGTGTCTCGTCTGATCGAGGCGCGCCTCATGATGCCAAGACCTCCTCCAAGTAGTTGATATCGTCCACGATGGCGTAAGCCTTCTCCTCCTGGAACAGAAACACCAGGTCGAGGTACGCCGGGTTGGGTGGCGCGGCGATGCCGATGAACGGCACTCCTGCGGCGCGGGCGCAGCGAGCATCGTCCACGCTGTCGCCAACGTAGTAGGCTTCCACTTCACCGCCGTCGCGCGCGGCTTCCATGATCTTCAGCAGACCTTCGGGGTGCGGCTTGCGCCGGCTCACGTCGAACATTCCCACCACGGGGTCAAAAACGAGCCCGCCGGCGAATCGATTTAGCGTGAGATCCGCTTCCACGCGCGGGCGGCCCGTGAAGATGGCCATGCGGAAGCGTTCTCCCAGCCTTTCGAGCGTGCCGGGCTGGGCCACCCAGCGCTCGC
Organism: Bryobacteraceae bacterium; assembly: GCA_035524535.1. GTDB lineage: Bacteria > Acidobacteriota > Terriglobia > Bryobacterales > Bryobacteraceae > BOG-224. The sequence goes on along the minus strand of DATKOS010000026.1, from coordinate 3,345 downwards.
GCAGGATCAAGCCGTCGCCATTGGCGCCGAGAAAAATCTCCTGAAAACACTGCTTGACGCTTTCAAAGGGCACGTCCATCCCGGCGTCGCGAATCAACTGGTGGGAGAGTTCCCAATCGTCATTGAATCCGCCGCGATTCTTATACTCCTGTATTCGCGCGCGCGTAGGTTCCGCGCCGGTGAAGCGAGCCACCGTCCGCGCGATGGTCTCGCGGTAGGATTCGGTCACCTCCACCAGCACGCCATCCATATCGAAAATCAGCAGGGGGCGGGTCATTTGCGCCATATCTCTTCCAGTGCGGCCATGAGTTCCCGCGTTTGCTGGCGCGTGCCCACGGTGATGCGTACGGCGCCGGGCGATTCGTAGCTGCGGTCGCGCACCAGGATGGCGCGGCCGCGCAGAGCGTCGCGCACTTCGATGGCCCGCTTGCCGAAACGCCCAAGCACGAAATTCGCCGAGCTGGGAACGTAAGGGATGCCGAGACGCTCCAAGCCCAGGCACAGCAACTCTCGCGCGGCCAGCGCCTCCGCCACGTAATCGCGGACATAGGCCTCGTCCTGGACGGCGGCTTGCGCGGCCATCACCGCAAGCGAGTTCACGCTGTAGGGCGATTGCGCCTTGCGCACGAACGCGATATTCGCCTCATGCGAGAACAGGCAGCCCAGCCGCATGGCCGCCATGCCGAACACTTTGGAAAAAGTCCGGCTGACAAAGAGGTTGGGCACACGGCCAATCTGTCCGAGCGCGGTGACGCCGGAGAACTCGTAGTAGGCCTCGTCGATGAGGACGGCGGCCTTGCGCGCGCGCTTCAAAATCCGTTCGATTGCCATCAGCGAGATACCGGTGCCGGTGGGGTTGTTGGGGTTCGAGAGCATCACCAGGCGGGTGGCGGGGGTGATCGCGTCCAGCACCTCTTGCAGCGGAAATTCCAGGCCCGGCTCCGGATAATCGACTTCCACCACCTTGGCGCCGGCAACCTCGCAGTAGAAGCGATACATCGCGTAGGAAGGGCGGAGAAGTAGAGCCTCCTGGCCGTCGTCCAGATACGTGTTCACGAAAATCTGGATGGCCTCGTCCGTGCCGTTGGTGAAGGTAAATTGATCCGGCGTCACCTGGAAATAGCGCGCCACGGCTTCACGGGCGTCGGCGTAATCCGGATAAACGGTGAGACCCGCCGCGGTAACGCCTGTTATCAATGCCTCCACAACTCGCGGCGAGCAGCCCACGGTGTTCTCATTGAAATCCAGGCGCAGCTTATCGGCGCGGAGACCGGTGGGCGGTGAGTAAGGGGCCATGGCGAGCACCGCCGGCCGCGGCCTCACTCCGCCTCTTGGAATCTTGGGCGCTCTCATTTCGAGCCGCCTCCGCCGGGCCCGCCGCCGAGCCGCGTTTCCACTGAGCGGGCGTGCGCTTCCAACCCCTCCGCGCGCGCCAGCGTCGTAATGGCGGGCGCGAGACGCGCGAGCGCCTTGCGGTCCAATTGCTGCACCGAGATCACCTTCACGTAGTCCGTCACGGAAAGGCCGCCCCGCTGGCGCGCTGCGCCGCCGGTGGGCAGCACGTGATTCGGCCCCGAAGCGTAGTCGCCAGCGGCTTCCGGGCTGAAGGGGCCTACGAAGACGCTCCCGGCGTGCTCAATGCCCGGGAGCAGGCTTTCATCGGGAATGCTCAGGTGCTCCGGCGCAAAGCGGTTCGCCAAATCCACGGCCTCGGCGAGCGACTGCGTTACCAGAATCGCGGAATTGCGGGCGATGGCCTTCGCCGCCACCGGCGCGGTGGGCAGCGTTTCGAGCTGCCGCTCAACCTCTCGCGCAACGGCCAGAGCCAGGCGCTTGGAGGTGGTGAGCAGCACTGACGATGCGTCCACATCGTGCTCCGCCTGCGCCAGCATATCCGCCGCCAGATGGCGCGGGTCTCCCTCCGCCGCGATGATGAGAATTTCGGTTGGCCCCGCGACGAAGTCGATGCCCACCTCGCCCGCCAGCAGCTTCTTGGCCGCCGCTACGTAAATGTTGCCCGGCCCGACAATGCGGTCCGCCTTGGGGACGGTTCGCGTGCCGTAGGCGAACGCCGCGATGGCCTGCGCGCCGCCCATTTCAAAAACGTCGGTCGCGCCCAGCAGCGCGGCCGTTCCAAAGACCTCCGCAACCGGCCGCGGGGACGCCACGGCAATGCGCCGAACGCCGGCCACCTGCGCCGGAACCACGGTCATGACGATGGTGGAGGGCAGCGGATAACGGCCGGAGGGAATATACGCGGCCACGCTTTCGAGCGGTCGCACGATCTGGCCCAGCCGCATGCCGGGCTGGAATGCGCGCGTCCACTCCGCGGGCATTTGCTTTTGCGCAAAGGCGCGTACGCCCTTCGCGGAGGCTTCCACCGCCCGCCTGAACTCCGGCGCCAGCCCCGCCCGCGCCGCCGCCAGCTCGCGCTCGGGAACGCGCACGCTCTTGCGCGCCAGCCTGTCGAACTTGCGCGCGTACTCCAGAAGCGCCGCGTCGCCGCGCTTCCGCACGTCCGCCAAAATCGGCGCCACCGCCGCTTCGGCTTCCGCCATACGAGCTGCCTTGCGCTTGAGCAGGCGGCCCGCGTCTTTGCTTGCTAGGATTCGGATCACAGTACGATTTTGTTCAGCGGGTATTCCACAATTCCTTCGCCGCCCGCCTGTTTCAACCTCGGGATGATATCGCGCACCGTGCTCTCATCGAGAATGGTGTTGACCGCCAGCCAATCGTCATCGCTCAGATTCGAGATGGTGGGCCGCTTCAGCGCCGGCAATACGGAGAGCACCGCCGCTAGGTTGTCCTTATGCACGTTCAGCATGAGACCGACCTTGCCGAGCGCATTGATGGCGCCAGCCAGCAGCATCTTCATATCCTCCAGCTTGCGCCGCTTGGCCGCGTCCTGCCACGAAACCTTGTTGGCGATCAACTGGGTGTTGGATTCCAGCACCGTATCGATGATCTTGAGCTTGTTGGCGCGCAGGGAGGAGCCCGTCTCCGTGACTTCCACAATCGCATCCGCCAGCACCGGCGGCTTCACTTCCGTGGCGCCCCAACTGAACTCCACTTTCGCCTTCACGCCGTGCCGCTCCAGATAGCGCTTCGTGGCCCCCACCAGTTCCGTGGCGATGATCTTGCCCTCCAGATCCTTCACGGAATGAAAACCGGAGGATTCCGGCACGGCCAGTACCCAGCGCACCTTTCCGAAACTCTGCTTGGCGTAGATCAGGTCGGCCACGGCCAGCACGTCGGAGTCGTTCTCCTCCACCCAATCGCGCCCGGTGAGGCCCGCATCCAGAATGCCGTCCTCCACGTAGCGCGCCATTTCCTGGGCGCGGATCA
>DATKOS010000025.1:0-18359 GCA_035524535.1 Bryobacteraceae bacterium | reverse complement strand
TTTCAGGAGGCCGATGACGCCCTCGGCTTTCCGCTCTCCAAGCTCTGCTTCGAAGGCCCGGAAGACCAGCTCAAGCTCACCGAAAACACCCAGCCCGCCCTCCTCGCCGTCTCCGTGGCCGCCTTCCGCGTCCTCGCCGAGGCCGGCTGGGCCCCCAATTTCGTCGCCGGGCACAGCCTCGGGGAATACTCCGCCCTGGTCGCCGCCGGCAGCCTGCAATTCGCCGACGCCCTCCGCCTGGTCCGCAAGCGCGGCCGCTACATGCAGGAGGCCGTCCCCGCCGGCGTGGGCGCCATGGCCGCCCTCCTAAAGATGCCCGAGGGCGCCCTGGACGCCGTCCTGCAACAGGCCGCTCAAGGCGAAACCGTCACCGCCGCCAATTTCAATTCCCCGGAGCAGACCGTCATCGCCGGCCACGCCGCCGCCGTGAACCGCGCCATGGAACTCGCCAGGGCGGCCGGAGCCCGCCGCACCGTCCTCCTGCCCGTCAGCGCCCCGTTCCATTGCCCCCTCATGCGCCCCGCCCAGGAGCGTCTCCGCGCGGATCTGGACGCCGCCGAGTTCCGCGACCTTGCCTGCCCCCTCATCTGCAATTGGCAGGCCCGCGAAATCCGATCCGGCGCCGAAGCCCGCGAGGCCCTCTACCACCAGGTCTCCAATCCCGTTCGCTGGGTCGAATCCGTCCGTCTCCTCGCGGACCGCGGCGTCGCCCAAGCCATCGAGACCGGACAGGGCAGCGTCCTCACCGGTCTCCTTCGTGGCATCGCCCCCTCCATCGCCGGGTTCAAGTTCGGTGAGCCAGCGGACCTTGATAAGCTCCCCGCCCCCGCCAAATCGTAAAGACCGATACGGTTCTTACCCGGTTGGCCGGAAGCAAGCCCATGTCGGCCAATCGAAAGCTGGTATTCTTGCTCTCAGGATACGAGATCGTGGAGCCAGAGCCAGTATTGGACGCGCATTGCCCGCTCTGCGGAAGCGGGGATATCCGCGCCTCCTATCCCAAGCCTATCCTGGACGATTTGCTCGGTTTATTGAAGCTGCACCCCCTCCGCTGCCGCTCCTGCCGCCGCCGTTTCTACAGGCGGATTTCCGCCGGTGAAACTCCGCTTCCGCCGGAAAATGAGTCCCGTCCGGAAGTCTGACCGCGGCTGCGGCGGCTTGTCATCGCCCCGCCGGCGCGCCTATCCGATTCGCTCCCGTCTGGCCAAAAGATTCTGGAATTTTCGAGCCCGCGGATTCCTCGGAGTCCATCGAGTTCCGGAGCCGTGCGCTGCCTCGCACCGCCCGCCGCCTTCATACCCGCCGGATCCGAACCTTGGCTTCCTTGAACAGCACTTCCACCATGCTGAAATGCTCGTTGTAGTAGTCGCTCGAATACTGCGCCATCCGCTCGGCCGAAATCACCACCTCGGTGATGCCCGCCTGCACAATCGCCCGCGCGCAGTCCATGCACGGCATAATCTCCACGAATACCGTGCAGCCCTCGGTCGCCGTGCCCGCTCGCGCCGCGTTGCAAATGGCATTCCTCTCGGCATGTTCAATCCACAGATACTTCGTGGGCCGCACCAGCCGCTCCGGCACGTCGTCCCGAATGCCGCGCGGAAACGAGTTGTAGCCCGTCGAGCGGATTTCGTGGTTCGGCCCCACAATCACGCAACCCAATTGCGTGTTGGGGTCCTTGCTGCGGCAGGCCACCGCCTTGCAGATGTTCAGGTAATACTGATCCCACCCCGGTATGGCGCCCATAAGCTCCTCTCAAATGTATCAGAACCGCGCCAAAGCCGCCCCGGCCGGCCGAATCCGGCGCCAAACTCCGCCGAATTCGCGCAATTGACCCCGCCACAGGTTGCATTTCCTCTCCGCTTCAGGCACTCTAAAAGGTTTTCTCCCTTTCTATGTTCGTACGCGTGATGTATCACGACCACTGCTTCGATGGGGCGGCCTCCGCCGCCTTCTTCAGCCGCTTTATCGCGGGCGCCGTTCACCCGGATGCGGAGTTCGCCTACACCGGGATGTCCCACTCGGCCAAGCAGCAGTTCGACCCGGCCATCTTCGATGGCGATGAGAACGCCATCGTCGATTTCAAGTATTCGAGCGATCCGCGCCTCACCTGGTGGTTTGACCATCATCAGAGCGCCTTCCTTAACGCCGCCGACGCCGAACAGCACCGCAGCGACGCCACCGGGCGGAAGCTCTACGACCCCACGTTCAAGTCCTGCGCCTCCTTCATCCGCTCCGTGGCTCGCGAACGCTTCGGCTTCCAAGCCCCGGATATGGACGATCTCGTGGATTGGTCCATCGTCATCGACGGCGCCCAGTACCCGGACGCCCGCACCGCCGTCGAACTCGGCGCGCCGGCCATGAAGCTTACCCTTGTGATTGAGGCCGCCAAGGGCTCCGAAGTAGTCCAGAACGTCATCCGCTGGATGCAGAGCCAGACTCTGGACCGCATCGTGGAACTCCCCGAAATCCGCGCCCTTTATGAGCCCCTCTACCAGCGCCACGTCGCCTCCATCGGCGTCATCCGCGACCGCTCGCGCGAGGACCGCGGCGTCGTATTCTTCGATCTCGAAGGCTGCGATATGGAAGGCTACAACAAGTTCATCCCCTATTACCTATTTCCCGATTCCATCTACACCGTCTCGGTGAGCCGCTCCGGCTTCCGCACCAAAATCTCCGTGGGCTCCAACCCGTGGATCGCCGAACCGCCCAAGCACAACCTCGCCTCCATCTGCGAGCGCTACGGCGGCGGCGGGCACGCCCGCGTGGGCGCCATCAGCCTGGGGCCGGATGAGCTCGATCGCGGAAGGAGCATCGCCGCCGAAATTGTGGCCCAGTTGAAGAGTTGAATATGCACACCCTGCTTCTTTACGACTACGTCGACGACTATCTCACCCGCCGCCAGCCCCACCGCGCCGCGCACCTGGCCTACGCCCAGGCCTCCGTGGATCGCGGCGAGCTGGTCCTCGGAGGCGCTTTCGACGGCCCTCCCAACGGCGCCGCCCTGGTGTTTCGCGGCGATTCGGTGGCCACCGCCGAAGCCTTCGCCCAGTCCGATCCCTACGTCCTCAACGGCGTGGTGACGGCCTGGCGCACCCGCCGCTGGAACACCGTGGTGGGCGGCAAGTAATGCCGCGCCCCGCGCCCGGAAGCGCGCCTCGGGCTATGATTGAGATTACTCCGATGCCTCCCCTCCACTCCATCCGGAGCCGCGGTTAGTCTCATGGAGGCCGTCGAGCTGCTGGTACGCGGCGCAGCGGCTGGCTTGGCGATTTCCGCTTCGGTTGGCCCGGTCAACGTCTTCTGCCTGTCCCGCACCCTCGCCAGCGGACCGCGCGCGGGCGTCATCGCCGGACTCGGCGCCGCTGCCGCGGATACGTTCTACGGGGCCATCGCCGGCTTCAGCATCAGCTTCGTCATCGGCCTGTTGATCCGCAATGAATTTTGGATCCGCCTGGTGGGCGGCGTCCTTCTGGTCGGCATCGGCGCCGTCTATTTCTTCAAGCGCCCCGTTCCGCCCAAACGGCACGCGCCCGCGGCCGCGCATTCCGATTTCGGCGCCGCCTTCCTCCTCAACCTCACCAACCCCACCACCGTCCTCTCCTTCCTCGCCGTCCTAACCGGCCTCGGCATGAAGCATCACCGCGAAGCCGGCCTCACCATGGTCGTCGTCGGTGGCATCTTCCTCGGCGCCATGCTCTGGTGGATCTTCCTGGCCCTGGTCGCCAGCCGCTTCCGCGACCGCTTCAATACCAAGGGAATGCTCTGGATGAACCGAATCGCAGGCTGCGCCATCGGCCTCTTCGGAATCGCCATGATGATTCTGGCCTTGGCCGCGAAATAGCCGCGCCGCAGCGAATCCTACTCACCGCATGGCGAACTAACGCCCGGCGCCATCTCCTCCGTCGAGTTTCTCCGGAAATACGTCTTGACGCCGCGGTGCTCCCCGCTCACCGTCAAGAAGGCCTAAGACGAACTGGCAGCCCTCGGTTACCTCGAAACCCACCGCGGACGCGGCACCTTCGTCAGCGAAAACCCGCCCGCGGTGGATCGCGGCCGCCAGATGGAAATCGTCCGCCAGACCGCCAGGAGGCTGCTCTCCGAAGCGCACCTCGCGAGTCTCCGCTTTACCGAAGTAACCACCATTCTGAAAGACGCGGAATGCGAACTCGCCCGCAGGCTCAAACAAGAGAAGGAGAAGGTATGAGCGCCGTCCTCGAATTTCGTAACCTGTACAGGTCGTTCAAGCGTTGTGAGCCCGTGCTGCGCGACGTAAGCTTCGCGCTCGGCGCGGGCGAAGTGGCGGGTCTGCTGGGCCGCAACGGCGCTGGCAAAACCACGCTCATCCACACCGCCATGGGACTGCTCTCACTGGATTCCGGCGCGGTGCGCGTGTTCGGCCTCTCGCCCTTCGATAACCTGGCGCGTCTAGCCGGCGCCACTTTCAATTGGCGCCGGACCCGCCTTCTCCCGCGTCGCGTCCGAGGTTTGCTGGCGCTCTCGGCGATTCTGCTGCTCCTGGCGCTGTGCGTGGCCCATCCCATCCTGGGCCGGCGGTTGTTCGCGGTTGCGCTAAGGACCGCAGCCCGCGCGCTCCCCACCAACCGAGTTGCGGCCGCCCTCGTTCTGGCCCTCCCCATCGCCGCGCTACGCTTAGCCCTCGACAAGATCTTCTCCGAATCCGAACACCGAGGCAAACTCGGAGTCGCACGAGGAGCGCCGCGCTGCCCGCCAGGTACCCAGAGGCATTTCCGAGAGAGGGTCAGTCCCCACTCCGAGCCGCGAACGTAAGTGAGATCTAATCCGCGCCCGCCCAAACCTCTCCGCCCCCTCCGAGCCGACCCCCGGGTGGAGCGGGCCTCCAGGCCTGCTTTCCGGCCTAACTTCCTCCCAATACCACCCGTCCCGCCGCGCAAACCCAATTGACCCTAATGCCCCCGCCGCCACCAAAAACGCCCAAACCCCGCCGCGCAATCGCTCTAATCCCCACCCTCAGACCTCTTCACCGTAACATCCGTCCACTGAATCGCGGATAGCTTCTTCCCCGGCTCCCCCCGGTCATAAGCAATCAGCTCCATCTCATAATTCCCCGCCGGCAGGTTCCCCGGCACCTGCACCCGCCCCGTCAGCAGTTCCATTCCGTTCTTGTTCTCAATCCCCGCCGCCGCAGGCGGAATGTCCACCACCGGCGCTCCTCCTCGATATAGCCGAACCCCCACCTCCACGCGCGGCGGCTCCGGCGGCTTTCCCGGCGTCTTCAGCCCGAATACCTCGCACCCGAACAGGACGGAAGCCCCGGGCTCAAACTCTTTCCACTCCGGCCGTACGTCCGCCGCCCCGGGCGACTCCGGCGAAAGCGAAAGAACCAGACTCGATAGCGCCAGCTTGCGCTTGTTGAAATCCGGTATGTCCAGATAAGCGTACGACGACCCGACCCGCCGCGAAGCCGCATCGCGCACCGCCGTGCGCACCTGATACGACCCGGCGCCGGCCACCGGAATGTCTACCGTATATTGCATGCTCAACCGCGGATTCTTCACCGGCGTCCGCGGCACGCTGATGTTCAGAGCCTGGTTCTTTGCCCCCGCCTGCGTTCCATCCGCATTAAACACGGCCACCGCCACGTCCAGAGTGGTTCGTTTCGCGCCGTCGCCGCGGTCCGCATAGGTCAGGTCGCGCCCGTCGATATCGAGCAGCGCCCGCACCACCGGGTTGCGCTTGTGGGTCTTCGGATCTGGCATGGAGGTGAAGAACATGGGATCCAGGTGCACGTGCACGCCATCGGAGGCATAGATGGAGAACATGGCGTTCTCCAATTCCGCCTCGCGCCCGGCCGGCGGTGGCGGAGGCGCGGCGGTTTCGGGCGCCGCCAGCGTCCCGTTTCGGAATTGGACCGTATATCCCGCGCGCAGAATCTTCACCTGGAGGCCGCGCGGCGGGCTCCGCTGGCCGGGATTCTTGGGAGCCGCATCCGCCTCGGTAGCCAGCGTGTGAAAGCCCAGCAGATAATACCCCCGCAGATCCTCCATCACTTCATTCAGGTCCGAAGTCATATCGAATCCCGGATCGGTGAGGATTCGCCGGCCGCCTGTGAGCCGCGCCAGATCCGTGGCGTTACCGAAGTCCACCGGTGGGCTGTCGTCCAGTTTCCCGTCCGGTTTGGGGGGCTTGGCCACCGCGCCCGGCGCCGTATTCAGCACATAGATGGCCACTCCCGCGCGGTTCGCCATGTTGACCAGGCTGGCCACCGGACCGAGGTACATCCCGACGTAGACAACGGCTTTGCGCCCGGGCACAAGGCTGAGGCTTTCGATGGCGGAGCGGAGGGCGCCGCCCGAGTCCGCGACGCAAGAATGGAGGAAGTCGCACGTGCGCTGGATCCGTTCGGTCGCGGCGTCGAGTTGGCGCTTATCGTTGCTGAATTGCTGGAAAATCCCCATGGAATCGCGGATGAGGGTGGTTCCGTGGGGACCAGGGACAAGCGAACGCTGCACCGAGCGAATGGAAACCATGTCGCCAGGGCCGACCTGCTCGTCTATGAACTTGCGCACGCGGCTCTGAATGGGGCCGGAAGTGTCATGGAAGACGAAAGCGATGGTGCGGCGAATGTCTTCCTTGCGAGGGTTCGCCACGGGCGCGGCGAGGATGTCGCTCCCTGGCGTCTTGACCCGCCTGGGCACGCCGGTGAAACGTTCCAGGAGGGAGGGCCGCTCCTGGAGGGCCTGCAGGACGGCGCCGGTTGGGGGCGGCGTCACTTCGATAAAGGAGAAGTTGGTGAGCTTGCGCTCCTGTCCGTTCTCGAGGACCTGGAAGTCGGCGGGACCCAAATCCGTGGCGATCTTCCCTTTGGGATCGTTCACCACCACATCGATCTCGCGGAGGTTGACGTCGACGCGAAATTGGGGATGCGGCGCTTCGCCGGCCGCGTGAGGGGTTTGGGGTGAATCTCCCGAAGGTGCGGCCGCCGGCATCTGCGGCGCCGCCTGCTGGGCGAACGCGGGCGGAGCAAAGACAATTGCAGCAAACACCATACCGGCCGCCGGAGCAAACGACTGGCGCACCGGTCGAAAATGCAACATCCTTGCTGCCTCTATAGGCATCGAGACTCTCAACCCGCGAATCGCCCTGCTGGAGACCCGCGCCGAAGGTTCGCGCCAAACAACCCCTCGCTATCCTATTACCAATTGCCCACGCTCAGGATACGGGCCGGAGGTCGGATTCCGGTTATTCTCGGTGCTGCGGCGGCTTCAGAGAGCACCGTGATAGATATCGGCGTAATCGTAGGGTGAGTCGGCATTCTCGATCACCTGGATATCGCTAAAGGAGGTAACAACGAGTTCGGCGGGGAACGCGCCAAGATGGCCGTATCCGAAGTAGTGGCTGCCAACCTCGTCGCAGGGCCCGCCGGCCAAACGACGGGCCTGGGTATTCAGCGTTCCATGGGCCGTTACCCAAATCTCGAATCGCTTGCCCTTCTTGGCCTCGCGCTCTACCGCCTGCTCTATTTTCGCCAGGGCGTTCCACGCGTCATCTCTGTCGGCGACCAGATCCACAAACGAAGGCCACCGGCGGGTGGCGCAAGTCGCCTGGCAGGTCTGCCGCAGGCCGTAGTAGACGACGCCGCGAACCGCCAGGGACTTATTGCGGTACGCGCCATAGTCTCTCGACAAGTCGCACAGGCCAATCGCCAGTTCTTCAGGTCTTGAAGAGCAGCTTGCGAGCAGCCCCAGAGCAATAAGAAGGCCGGCGGCTCTTTGGCCCATGGCTTGATCGTATCAAGACCCCGATGTCCTCATTGCTCCTACGAGAACGCGCCGACAGCATCGGGTTCTTCATTGGGCAAGCTTGCGGCCTCCCCCACTTTCTGCTTGACAGCGGAGATATAGTGTTATAGTTTATAACACTAGAATGTTTAACAGTCCCCATCGCAAGCGCCTCACGCCCCTGGAGCAGTTCCTCATGGATTGGGTTTGGGCTCATCCTGGCTCCACTGCGGAGGCAGTCCGGGAGGGAGTTTCCGGGGAACGCCGGCTGAAGGATTCCACGGTTCGGACCATCCTCCGCAACCTGGAGGAGAAGGAATACGTCGCGCATAGCGTGGAGGGGCGGACGTTTGTTTACCGGCCGCTCGACACGAAGCGCAACGTGGCGGCGCAGGCGGCCCGGCAGTTGATCGACAGCTTCTGCAACGGGTCGGTGGAGGAATTGCTGGTCGGCCTGGTGGACAACCAGGTTTTGGAGCCGAAGCAATTGCAGCGCCTGGCGGAGAAGATCGCCTCGCGCAAGGAGACGAAGAGATGAGCGCGTTGGAGTTCCTCGGGCTCTGGGCGGTTCGATCGTCGGCCCTGACCGGCGCCGCCGCGATCCTGCTTTGGGCGCTGCGCGTGAAGGACCCCGCCGCGCGCCTGGCGGCGTGGACGGCGGTGTTGTGCGCATCGCTGGCGCTGCCGGCGCTGACGGCCGGGCTACCGCGGCTGGCGGTGGCTATTCCTCGGGCAACGTCGCGATCTGCGCAGCCGGCGGCTATTGTTCCGAGCGCGATCCCCCAGATTGCCGCCTCGGCCGCAAGGCCCGCCCCAGCCAACGCGGCGCGGACGGCTTCCCTGCCCCCGGCGCCCGCCAGCAACACCCGCGGGGTGAACTTAGCGAGCTTGGCGCTGGCGCTTTACGCGGCAGGCGCGCTGGCCTTGCTGCTGCGGCTGGCGGTGGGCATCGCGCTGACGCTTCGGCTCCTGAACCGCAGCCGGGCCACGGGGCGCACCACGGAAGGCATTGAGATTCGCGAATCGGCGAAGGTGACTGTGCCGGTGGCGCTCGGCGTATTCCGCCCGGCCATCGCGCTGCCAGAGGATTGGCGGGAGTGGGAAGCGGCGAAGCTGGAGGCCGTGCTGGCGCACGAGCGTGCCCACATCCGGCGCGGCGATCCCGCGGTGCAGATGCTTTCGGCGCTCCACCGCGCCTTGCTCTGGCACAGCCCGCTGAGCTGGCTGCTGCACGCGCGCCTGGTGCGCACGGCGGAGGACGCGAGCGACGACGCGGCCCTGGCCGTGACGCGGGATCGGGCGGCGTACGCCGAAGTGGTTCTGGAGTTCGTGCGCCGCACGGCGCCGCAGCGGACCGCGGCCGCGGTGAGTTGGATGGGCGCACCCATGGCGCGGTACGGACACCCGGAGGAACGGATCCAGAGGATTCTGGATGGGACGTCGATCTCACGCGGACTGACGCGGTGGGGGCTGGCGGCGGTGCTGGCGATTGGATCGCCCCTCGTGTACCTGGCGGCGGCGGCCACGCCGCAGGCTCCCGGCGCGTCGCGCGCGCCGGCGCCGCCATCGACTCCGGCGTCTGCTGCAGCCGCGGCTGCCCAAACGCCGAAGCCTCCCGCCGGCGCTACGAGCACGGCGGAGAAAGGCCGGCGGAAGCAGGGCGCGCCGGCTCACCTGGACTACATCGCGGGATTGGGGCAAGTGATGGCATCCGCCACCGTGGCCATCCACCCCTCCGCGCCTGGGCAACTGCAATCCGTGAGCTTTAAGGAAGGCGAGACGGTAAAGGAGGGGCAGCATCTGGCGAGCGTGGCTGTTCCAGGCGACGCTCAAGATCTACAGCTCATTCGACAGAGGCTGGCGAGCGATGTAGCGGACTTGGCGCGAGCGGAGACGGACCTCCAGCACCGCCAACAATTGGGGGACGATATAGGGTCCGAGGAGGCAGCGGTCGCCCAGGCCCAGCGCCGGGTCGCGGATGATCGCGTGCTCCGCGAGAAGCAGGAGCAGCAGGTCAGCCGGAGTGACATCCGTTCCCCGCTGACGGGTCTATCGGGCCTGCTGCAGATCTCGCCGGGAAACATGGTCCGGCCGGACGACACCATCGTCGTGATCACCAAGGTGCAGCCCATCTACGTGGTCTTCACCATCCCCGAAGACCGCCTCTTCGAGGTCCGCTCGCGCCTCGCGGCGGGCGCCGCGCTCCCCGTGGAGGCATGGAATCGCGACTCCACCGAGAAAATCGCGACCGGGCGCCTGATCGCCGTGGACAACCAGATCGACCCGCAAACCGGTACCGCTAAACTGAAAGCCGAATTCGAAAACGCCGATGGCGCGCTCTTCCCAAATCAGTTTGTGAACGCCCGCCTCTTCCTTCCGCCGCGCTAAACGAGCGCGGCCAGAACCTCGAAATGGCCCTTCGCGATCCGGGCAAAAGCCTTGCCGTGCGTTAGTGAGCGACGCCTCTCAGACCTTCGCGGCTCGAAATGGCGTTCGTGGATCGCCGTCTCAAGCCTCTGTTGGCTTCCGTCCAGAATCTTCCGCCTCCCGCTTGTATACTGGAAACCGTGCGCATCCTTTGCTTCTTTTCTCTGGCCCTTCCGCTTCTGGCCGCGGGCTCTCCGCAATTCGCGGAGCACTCCATTGCGACCGATCTTCGCGGCGGTTACCAAGTGGTCTCCGCGGACCTCAATGGCGATGGCAAACCAGACCTGATCGCTCTGGGGAGCGGCATGTCCGATCTGGTCTGGTATGAAAACCCAACCTGGCAGCGGCACGTGCTGGCGAGCGGCTTCACGCAGCTCATCAACTGCGCCGTGATACCGGCCGCGCCCGGCGCGATTCCCGACATCCTGGTGGCGAGCGGCTTCGCGCAAGTGCCTGCGCAGAGCCCCGGCAAGGTGGCGCTGCTGCGGCACAACGCCGATCCGCGCGGGCCGTGGACCCTGCAGGAGATCGACCAGCTCACCACCTCGCACCGCCTGCGCATCGCCGACATCGACGGCAGCGGCAAGCCGGTAGTGATCGATCAGCCGCTGGTGGGCCCTAAGGCCACGCCGCCGGATTTCCGCGACCAGACGCCCATGGTGTACTACCGTCCCGGCGAGTGGAAGCGGCAATTCATCAGCGACGGGAATAGCGGCGTGGTTCACTGCATCTACCCGTTCGATTGGGACGGCGACGGCCGCGACGAGATCCTCACCGCCAGCTTCGTGGGCATCGACCTCTTCAAGCTGGGCAAGGACGGCAAATGGACGCGCACCGAACTCGCCAAGGGCGATCCCTCGCCGTGGCCGAAATCCGGGGCGAGCGACGTGGCGGTGGGCAAGCTGGGCGCAACGCGGTTCCTCACCTCCATCGAGCCGTGGCACGGAAATCAGGTGGTGACGTACACGCAGAAGGACGGGCAGTGGGCGCGCCACGTCATCGACTCTTCGTTCCAGGACGGGCATGCGCTGCTCACCGCGGATCTGGATCGCGATGGCCGGGACGAGATTGTGGGCGGATTCCGCGGCCGGGGACGCAGCGTCTACATCTACACCGCGGATGACGCCACAGGAGAGAACTGGACCCGCACCACGCTGGACGACGGCGGCATGGGCGCCGCTTCCTGCCTGGCCGCCGACCTGAACGGCGACGGGCGGTTGGACATCGCCTGCATCGATTCCACAAGGCTCAAATGGTACGAGAACCAGGGGGCTTCGCCCGCCGCCACGCAGCCCAAGTAGGACGCGCCTGCATTCGCGCGGCGCTGGCTCTGCTGTTGCCGGCCGTGGCGCAACCCCAGGCCGCGCGGCCCTCGGCGCTGGCGGCGCGCGGTTATACGGCGCTTCCGGCGCCACGCCAGGTGGAACTCCAGGCGAACGACATCTCCTTCGGCGCGGACTGGCGCGTGGAGGCCGGACCGGGCGTGGCGCCCGGCGATATCGCTCTGGTTGCCCTGCAGGAGGAGATGGTCAACCGCTTCCAGATGCAGCTCCAGCCAGGGGGCGGCGCGGGTGTGCTGCGCCTGACCATTCAGCCGGGCTCGGTGGCGGTGGGCGATTCGCGGGACCGCGATCAGGCGGCGCTGGCGGAGCAGGCGTATCGCATCGATCTGGCGCCGGGCGTGGTGCGCATCACGGCCAACGCCGGAACGGGCTTGTTCTATGGCGTGGAGACGTTAGCGCAGTTGCTCCAGCGCGGAAACGGACGGGACCTGAAGCTCCCGGCGGGGCGCATCGTGGACTGGCCCGACCTGCAGTTCCGCGCCATCCTCTGGGATGATTCCTACCGCTTGGAGCAACCGTTCTATCTGATGAACGCCATGCGTCAGGCGGCGGCGTTCAAGATCAACGCGTTCCTCCTCAGGCTGGACGGGCATTTCCTCTACAAGTCCGCGCCGGCGGCGGCGGAGCCCAATGCGCTCTCGCCGGCGGACTTGCAGCAGTTGACTGACTTCGGACTCCGGTACCACATCCAGTTGATCCCGTGCTTCAGCGCGCCGGGGGATGCGGCCTTCCTGCTGAAGCATCCGGAGTACGCCGCGCTGCGCGCTTTTCCGCGCAGCAATCACCAGCTTGCCGCGCTGATTCCCGGCTCCCTGGCGCTGCTGAACGGCATGTTCGCGGACCTGCTGGAGGCCAACCGCGGCGTGAAGTACTTCTACCTTGCCACAGGCGACCCGGACTGGATTGGCCAGGCGGCTAGCGCGGCGGACAATGAAGCGGCGCGCGCCAAGGAACTGGGCAGCGCGGGAAAACTGCTGGCCGAGTTCCTGGGAAAGGCGGCGGCGGTTCCAAACGGCCAGGGCCGCACGGTGCTCTTTGGGGGCGCGACGCCGCTGACGCCGGATGACGTGCCCGCGCTGCCCGGCGGACTGGTGAGCGCGGAAACGCACGGGCCGGCGCTGGACGCAGCGCTCCAGGCGCGCGGCATACGCGAAACGATCCACGTCTCGCTGCTGGGCGCCGGCCGGCTGTTCCCCAGCTACTTCGCGCTGCCGGAATCCGGACGCGTCCATTCGGCGCCGGCGCAAGCGCCGCGCGTGGAAGAGGGCATGCACGAAATCGCCTCCAGCGCCGCGGGCCGCCTGGGCGGGCTAATGGGCGCGGTGGTGGCGGCTTCCGGAGGCGCCGGCATGCACCCGGAGACCTTCTGGCTTGGCTACGCGGGCATCGCCTCCGCGGCCTGGAATCCGAACGCGAATTCGAGCGAGGCGCTGGACGCGTTCCTGCGCGTTTCCTACGGCGACCGGACGGTAAACATACCCCGGGTATTCGAGCTGATGAGCCGGCAGGCGCAGTTCTACGCCGAGAGCTGGGATGATGCCGCTCCGCCGGCACGCGCCGCGGCGCCTGGGGATGCGCCGGTCACGGCGGACACGCCGCGGCCGGTTAGCGACCAGACCCTTCCGCTGCCGCCGCCGCCCTCCGGCCCGGACCTGAGCCGCGCCTCCACCTGGACGCGCGACAACACGCGCCGCGTGCTGCTGGCCTCCGAGCAACTCGCGGAGAACACCGAACTGCTGGGTCTGCTGGACCGAAACCTCCCTCTAGCCAGCATTGGCTACAGCCAGTACAACCTGAGCGTGTTCCAAAGCATTGGGGAGATCTGCCGGCAGAATCTGGACCTGCTGCGGGATCTGGGCAAGATCGACGGGCTGCTCGACTCGGCCGCGGAGAATGCGCGCGACGGCAACGCGCAAGACGCGGTGACGGCGCTGGACCAGGCGCTGCAAGCGGCCGTGGCCACACGCGCCAGCCGCAACGCCGTGCTGAACGCCGCGGAGAACGCGTGGGACCGCGTCTGGTTTCCGCGCGTCCCCATGGCCAACGGACGGCGCTTCCTGCAACAGCCTGACGAGGCGCGGAACGCGCCCGCGGACCGCACCGGAGACCTGAGCTACCTGATCTACCGGGAATTGAGCCTGCCGTTTCAGGCGTGGTTTGACCAGGTGCAGACCGTGCGCAACGAGTACGCACAGGCACACGGAATAGCCGCGAGGCGCTTGCCCTTCGATTGGTCCAACCCCAGCGTGAGATAAGGGCGCGAGGGCAGCTGCTCCGCGGCGGTGTGGCTGCACGGACAGCCAGGCCCCGGCAAACGGGACGGCGCTAGATGAACATCTCTTCGTCTTGCGTGGCCGAATCCACGGAGAACTTGCGGCCCCGCATGAGCGTCGCGACGGCCGCGGCGATGCCCGCCGCAAGCCCGTTGGCCTCGCGCACGGGCCGCAGCACGGCGCGCTTCACCGCGCCCGAAGCGCGCTCCACGTGCTCGACGGTGCTATCGACCGCGCCTTCGATCTGGTCCAGCCGTGCGGCGGCCCGTTCGCCGGCGTCGTGCAGCAAGACGCCGATGCGGTCCACCTGTTCCCGGCCGGAGCGGGCCATGCCCGCCACGTCATCCGTGATGGCGGCGACGCGCGGCCGCGTCTCTTCCACCATCTTCTCCGCGGAAGCCAGCACCTTGTTCGCCTGCTCCACCGCGGGGATGGCCGCCTCCAGCAACGCTGAAGCGCGCTCCAGCGCGGGCCCGGCCTTTTCCACGGCGGGTCCGGCCTGCTTTACGAGGTCCTGAACCTGGTCCACCGCGGGGCCGAGTTTGGCGAACACGGGCGCGGCCCAGTTCATCAAGGGCTCGCCCTTCTCTTCAATCCGCCGGACGGCGCGGGCAATACCCGCCAGGAGCGCGGTCTGGATCAAGAACGCGATCGCGGCCAGCGCCACGGCTGTGGCGATCACGATGCGAAAAACGTCTTCCGTCATGCGGCTTCCTCAACGCTGCGGCGATTATAGAGCTTCTTCGGCGGGGGGCTGCGCCATGGCATCGCGATACGCCTGCCGGCCGGCTTCCACCGCGTCCGAGATGGTGTCCCTGCGCTTGGCCAGGGCGTCCTTGCCCTTTTCCACCCAATCCGTCGCATTCTGGCGGACTTCGCCGCTCCGTTGCTTCAAGAATTCCGTGCCCTCGCTGGCCTTGCTCTTCAGGAGGTCGCGGGTTTCCTGCCCGGACTTTGGGGCGAAAAGAACGCCGATTCCGATGCCCACACCCAGTCCGAGCAAAAAGCTGGACAGTCCGTTCTTATCCATAGGTATTATTCTCCTGTCTTCCGCGGGCCGCACGGCCCGCGCACATAATGGCCCGCTTTCAGTATACTCCGCAATAGATTCACATCATGACGGAACGAAAAACGCGTTCGCTGGACGCGGAAAAGTTATGGGAATACGCGCTGCGGGCGCTGGCCGGCCGGGCCAGTTCCGCCGGGGAAATCCGGGAGAAGCTGCGGCGGCGCGCCGCGCGTGCGGCGGACGTGGACGAGATCCTGACCCGTCTGAAAGACTGTGGGTACCTCAACGACCGCCGCTTCGCCGAGGCGTTCGCCAACGCGCGCCTGACGAACGACGGGTTGGGCCGGGCGCGGGTGGTGCGCGAGCTGCGGGCGCGGCGGGTGGCGCCGTCGTTGGCGGAGACCGCGGCGAAGCAGGCCTACCAGGGCGTGGACGAGCGCAACCTGATTGAGGACTTCATCCGCCGCAAGTACCGGCTGGCAGAGCGCGACGGCCTGTTCCAGGACGACAAGGACATGGCCAAGGCCTACGGGCGCCTGCGGCGAGCCGGATTCCGCTCCGGGGAGATTCTGGCCGCGCTCAAGAAGTTTGCGCGAACGCCGGAGCTGCTGGACGCCTGGGAGCCGCCGGAGGAGGAAGAAGAACCGCCCGCGGAGAACCGATAGACGGCCGCTACTTATCCACCTTCATGACGAGGACCGTTTGATCGTCAAACGGGACGGTGTTGAAGGAGTCCAGCTCGGTGAAGATGGCGTTCACGATGTCCGCGGCGGGTTCCTGGCAATGGCGCCGCACCACGTGGCCGAGCCTACCGCGGCCGTACTCCTTGCCGGCGGAGCTCATGTGGTCCGTGATGCCGTCGGAATAGAGGACCACGACGTCGCCCGGTGCGGCCTGGAAGGTGGTCTCCTCGTATTCGCGGGTGTCCAGGAGGCCCAGGGGCACGCCCTCCATGCGGATGTTCACGATTTCGCCGGAGTGGCAGATCATGGGCGGGGTGGCTCCGGCGTTGGCGCCGATGAGCTGGCGCTTGGCAGGATCCCAGAGTAGGACGCAAAGCGTGACGTAGCGGGCTTCCACCTTGCGCTCCACCAGCGCTTCATTGAGGGCCCGCAGCAACTCGGCGGGACGCCGGCGGCGGGGCGCGAGGGTGCGCAGCAGGCCGCTCATGAGCCCTCCATAGAGCGCCGCGGCGGCGCCCTTGCCGCTGACGTCGCCGAAGGCGATGACGGCCTGGCCGTCGTGATGCTCGAAGACGTCGTAGATATCCCCGGAGATTTCGCGGGCGGGCCGCAGACGCACGGCGGCTTCCAGTCCATGAATTTCCGGCGAAGCGTCGGGGAATAGCACGCGCTGGAGTTCGCGGGCCGCTTGCAAGTCCTGCTCCATGCGGCTCTCGCGCGCGGCGAGCTCTTCATACAGACGCG
This sequence comes from Bryobacteraceae bacterium, assembly GCA_035524535.1. GTDB lineage: Bacteria > Acidobacteriota > Terriglobia > Bryobacterales > Bryobacteraceae > BOG-224. The sequence goes on along the minus strand of DATKOS010000025.1, from coordinate 2,117 downwards.
CGTTTTCCACGCTGCTGGCAATCTGCGGGGCGAGCAGCATGAGGGTGCGCGCGTGGTCCTCGGTGAAGTGGCCCACCGCGCCGCTTTCCAGATCCATGACGCCGACGACGCGGTCGCGCGAAATCAGCGGCACGGCGACTTCCGAGCGGATATCCGGGTGCGAGGCGATGTAACGCGGGTCCGTGGCGGTATCGTGAACGCGCACGACCTCGCGCGATTCGGCGGCCGCGCCGGTGAGGCCCTTGCCCAGGGGCACGTTGTCTATGTTGACGCGCTGATCGAAGCGGATGCTGAAGCGGTGGCGCAGGGCCTTGGCATCATAGTCCACCAGGAGGATGCTGAAGGCGTCGTAGCTGACGAGCTCTCCGATGGTGGCCGCGATCTTGCTGAGCAGCTCATTCAAATCGAGGATGGAGGAGAACTCGCGCGAGATGTGCGAAAGCGTCTTCAGCGTGCGGTTCTGGCGGTCCACACGGCGGTACAAGCGGGCGTTGTCGATAGCGACGCCGACGCGGCCGGCGATGAGCCGCAGGAGCGCGCGGTCATACTCGGTGAAGGCGTTGAGGCGCGTGGACTGCAGATCGATGACGCCCACGAGCCTGCCGCGCGCGGTCATGGGGGCGGCAAGCTCCGTGCGCACGGCGTCCACGGTGTTGAGATAGCGGGGATCGTTACGGACATCGGCTGAGAGAATCGGCTCGCGGCGCTGCGCGGCCACGCCGGTGATGCCTTCGCCGAGCTTGATGGCGAGGTTCTTGATAATCTCCTCGCGGTGGCCGACGCCGTAGCGAATGGTCAGCTCATGGCGGCGGTCGCTGTAGAGGAGGATGGCGAAGAGATCGTAGGGCAGGACCTTGCGGACGATTTCCGCCATGTTGGCGAGGAGTTGGTCCAGGTCCAGGGTAGCGGCGGCGCCATCGGACACTTCGAGCAGGAAGTCGAGCAACTCGCTGCGCTCCCGGAAGCGCACGGGAACCTTGCGCGCGGGAGCGTGCCGGGCTGGCTGCGGAGGGGCGTCAGGCAACGGTGGCCTCGACAATCTTGACGCTGGCGCTGGCGCCGATGCGCGTGGCCCCGGCGGCAGTCATGGTACGAAGATCTTCCAGCGTGCGGATGCCGCCGGACGCCTTGACGCCCATTTCGGGGCCCACGGCGGCGCGCATAAGGGCGACATCGTGCGCGGTGGCGCCGGAGGGGCCGAAGCCGGTGGAGGTTTTCACGAAATCCGCGCCGGCGAGTCTGGCCAGAGTGCAGGCGGCGGACTTTTGAACGTCGTCCAGCAGCGCCGTTTCCAGGATCACCTTTAGAATGGCGCCAGACTTGTGCGCGGCGCGCGCCACCTGTTGGATATCGAGCTTGACCGCTTCCTGGTCTCCGGAGCGCAGCGCGCCCACGTTCAGGACCATGTCGATCTCCTGCGCGCCGGCGGCGCAAGCGGCTTCGGTCTCCGCCACTTTAGCCTCCGTGCTGGTGGCGCCGAGCGGGAAGCCCACTACGCTGCACACCTTGACGGCCGTTCCGGAGAGCTCCGCGCGCACCAGGGGGACCCAATACGGGTTGACGCAAACGCTGGCGAAGCCATATTGACGGGCCTCGCGGCACACCTTGATTACGTCGGCGCGAGTGGCGTCGGGTTTCAGGATGGTGTGATCGATGACGGCCGCGATGGCCGGGTCTATGCGGGTGAGGCGTTCGCTGGCCGAGACGCGGTCGGCTCCGGCGGCGAGAATCGCCTTGGTGTTCCGGGCGCAGGTCTGCGGGCAGCGCTGGACGCACCCGGGGCAGACTTCGGCGGGCAGGTTCAACCCCTCGCCCTTCTTGGGCGCGGGCGGGTTCGGGCCCTCGGCTTGCTTGGGCGCAGGCGCGCCGCCGCCCATGCGTGCAAGGATCTCCTCGCCGATTTGGGCCACTAGAATGTCCAACTCAGCCTTGGTCACAAGTCGCCTATTTCAAGAAGCGCCGTTCAATATCGAGGATCTTCTGGACCCGCGCCTGGTGCCGCCCGCCGGCGAACGGAGTGGACAGCCAGACGCGCAGAACTTCCTCAGCCTGGGTCTCCGTCAAGAGCCTTCCGCCTAGTGTAAGTATATTGGAATCATTATGTTCGCGGCTATTCC
>DATKOS010000024.1:0-35320 GCA_035524535.1 Bryobacteraceae bacterium | reverse complement strand
AACGACCTCACCCTGGGCGATCCGACTTCTGTCGCGGTATACCCCTGCTGCGGAGGAACGCCGCCCTTCACGTGGTCGGTGTCCGGGATGCCTTCGGGCATGGCAGTGCGATTCGGGAACGGCAACACGAGCAACAACATCGGACCCGGCGCGGTGGAGATCTTCGGCGTTCCGCAGGCGGCGGGCAATTACACGCTGCAGATGACGCTGACGGACGGCAACAGCAACTCCACAACCCAGAACATTCCGCTGCATGTTTCCAACCTCGATTTGGAATTTCTTCCGCCAGGCATCATCAACACGGCCTATTCCTCGCCGTTGCTCATCCTTGGCGGCAAGGGACCGTACGCCGCCACGATTGCCAGCGGGAAACTGCCGGATGGAGTGTCGCTGCAAGCAGGGCCGGTGCTCGGCGGCACGCCAATTGAGAACGGGAATTTCAACCCGGAATTCGGAATTACGGACTCCAGCGCGACCGCCAATACCCTGATGCGCTTCCAGGGCTTTTCCATTGCGAACATCTCGGGCGGCATCAACATCAACCAGTACTACAACCTGGGCACGGTGACGGCGGGAAGCAGCTTTTCGATGCATCTGAACGCCTGCTGCGTGGCCTCCTACACGTGGTCCGTAGTCGGCGGCTCTCTGCCCACGGGGCTGGCGCTTTCCACCGGCGGCACGCTGAGCGGCGTGCCCACTGCCAGCGGGACCTATACGTTCCTGGTGGAAGCGGCGGATGCGGCTTCGGTGGCCAGCCCGGGCTATGAGCAGTTCACCATGACGGTGTCGCCCATTTCGATCACCACCTTCGGGCTGCCGTATGGCAACGTGTCCACGGCGTACAGCCAGACGCTGACGGCGACGGGCGGCACGGGCACGCTCACTTGGACGCTTGGCGGGAATGGCGCTCTCCCACCGGGATTGACGCTTTCCACCGCGGGCGTGATTAGCGGCACGCCCACCAGCGCGGGCCAATATGGCTTCAGCGTCACGGTGACGGACGCGAACAATGCCACGTACACGCAATTCCTGGGCGTTGCTATCTATCCCCCGGGCGGCGCGCCTCCACCGGTGATCTCAACGCCGTCCGGCTTCACGCTTTCCACCGGGACGCAGCAGTACTGCCTGTCCGCCTCCAACGGCAACGGGACGTACGCGTGGAGCCTGACCTCCGGCACTTTGCCCACGGGACTGGCTCTGCGGACTGACCTGCCCAGTTACTGCGGTTCCAACCAGCAGGCCGGGCTGATCGGCGTGGCCACCACGCCGGGAACGTACAACTTCACGCTGCAAGTTTCCAGCGCCTCGCAGACGGCCTCGCAAGCTTTCACTGTGAAGATCACGGCGCTGACCATCAAAGACCAGTACAGCCCGCCGGATTCCTTCGTGGGGACGGCGTACTCGTATAGCCTTACCGCGCTGAACGCCGCCAATAGCGGTGCGAATGTGAGCTTCAGCGTGTCGGCAGGAAGTTCCCTGCCGGCGGGACTTTCGCTCTCCACCGCGGGCGTGCTTTCGGGGACGCCCACGGCGGCCGGCGTCTACAACTTCGGCATTACGCTAACCGACGGCGTGGATACGATTCAAAGAGGCTTCAACCTGACCGTCTCCGCCGTGCAGATTACGACTTTCGCACGGCTGCCGAATGCGACTCTCAACGTGGCCTACAGCCAGACCCTGGCCGCCAGCGGAGGGTCGGGCGGCTATACGTTCCAAATGGCCGGCGGGCAGCTGCCACCAGGCTTGACCTTGAGCTCCGGCGGGGCGATAACCGGCGCGGTTACCGGGGGCAGCGGCACGTACGCATTCGGGGTGCGGGTCGCCGATTCGAGCAATAACTCGTACACCAAGCAAATGGCGCTGGGGATTACGGGGACGTCACTGCCCGAAATTACTTTCGGGGAAATTGACGATATCACGGTGGGAGACGCCGCTTCCTACGCCATCGGGACCTGCTGCGGAGGCGTGGGGCCGTTCACCTGGACGGTGACGGGCCTGCCCACCGGCATGTCGGCTCGGTACGGCCCCACCAACACCAGCAGTTGGGTTTCGCCCGGGGCGGTGGAACTGTGGGGCGTGCCGCAAGCCACGGGAAACTACACCGTGCAACTCACGGTGACGGACGCTAACTCCCTCACCGCCACGCAGAGCTTCACGTGGCATGTGTCGGCGCTGAGTCAGACTCCCACGCTAAGCAACGGGTCGATCAATACGGCTTATACCCAGCCGCTGCGCGTTCTGGGCGGCACGGGGCCGTACAGCGCGGCGGTGGTGAACAACGCCCTGCCGGATGGGCTCTCCATCGGCGGGGGCCAGGTGACCGGCACGCCGCTGGAGAATGGGTTCTTCAGCCCGGCCTTCAAGTTCACGGATTCCGCCGGCACGGCCAATACGCTGACGCGGAGCAACGGCTTCAGCATCGGCAACGGGAATGGGATCAACATCAACAATTCGTCGAACCTGGGGACAATTGTCGCCAACGCTTCTTACTCGCAGCAGCTCAACGCCTGCTGCGTGTCCAACTACACATACTCCGTGGCCAGCGGGAACCTGCCAGCCGGCATTACGCTTTCCGCGGGCGGGCTGCTGAGCGGGACGCCCACGGCGTCCGGCACGTCCACGTTCCTGGTGAAGGCTGCCGACCAGGCGTCCGTGGCCAATCCAGGCTACAAGCAATTCACGCTGACGGTAAGCCCGATGAGCATCACCACCAACGGCTTGCCGTACGGTAACGTGAGCACGGCCTACAGCCAGACGCTGGCCGCTACGGGCGGGTCCGGAGCGCTGACATGGGGCCTCGCGCCGTATAACACGCTGCCGCCGGGGCTGACGCTTTCGACGGGTGGGGTCCTGAGCGGAACGCCGACGGCGGTGGGACAGTACTATTTCATTGTTACCGTGGCGGATGCCAACAGCCATACGGCCATGCGCGGCTACGACGTGAGCATTTACGCGGCGGGAAGCGGGCCGCCTCCGAACATCAGCAACGGGCCGAACGTCACCCTCACCACGGGATTGCAACAGTACGCCCTCGGCGCATCGGGCGGCAACGGGACGTACACATGGAGCGTGGCGTCCGGCACGCTGCCTACGGGGCTGGCGCTGCGCACGGATGTGCCCTCCAACTTCAATTCCAGCCAGCAGGCCGGGCTGATCGGCGTGGCGACCGCCACGGGCACGTACAACTTCACGCTTCAGTTGACCAGCGCGTCGCAGAGCGTCACGCAAGCCTTCACCGTGAAGATCACCGGACTGAACATCAAGGACCTGGGGACGCTGCCGGATTCCTTCGCGGGTAAGGCGTACGCGTACCAGTTCACGGCGCTGAATCCGGCTGCTTCAGCCACGTTCACCGTGGCGTCCGGGAGCAACCTGCCGGCGGGGCTGAGTTTGAGCTCGGGCGGCAACCTCTCCGGAACGCCGACCGCCGTGGGTCAGTACAGTTTCTCCATCCAGGTGACGGATGGTACGGACACGGTGACGCGCGGGTTCAACCTGCGCGTGGCGGCGGTACAGATTACCACTGCCGCGCCGCTTCCCAATGGCGCGCAAGGGTCGGCCTACAGCAAGGCCCTGGCGGCCAGCGGCGGCACGGGTACGTATAACTTCTTCGTGTCCAGCGGTTCGCTGCCGGCGGGCCTGAGCCTGAGCGGGGGCGTGATTTCGGGAACGGTAACGGCGGGTTCGGGCTACTACTCCTTTACGGTGACCGCCACGGACACCAGCAACAACTCCTACTCGAAACCCTTTGCCATTAACGTGGCCGGTACGACGCCCGCCCTGCCGGAGATTAGTTTCGCGCAGGTGGACGATCTGACGGTGGGCACGCCGGCGAGTTTCGTCATCGGCGTGTGCTGCGGCGGCACGGCGCCGTATACGTGGTCGAACGTCTCGGGGCTGCCTTCGGGCATGTCGGCGCGGTTCGGCAGCGGCGCCACCAGCAGCAACGTGAACCCTGGGGCAATCGAGTTCTGGGGCATTCCGCAGGCGGTGGGCCATTACACCGTCCAGGTCACGCTGACGGACGCGAACAGCGTCGCAACTACGCAGAATATTCCGCTGTACGTCTCGCCGCTGGCGCAGAATCCCACGCTGACGAACGGGACCCTGAACACGGCCTACACGCAATCCCTGCGCGTGCTGGGCGGCACGGGCCCTTACACGGCGGCGCTGGTGTGGAATGTTCTGCCGGACGGCCTGGCGATCAATACCGGCACGATGCAGGTGACCGGAACGCCGTTGGAGAACGGGAATTTCAGTCCGGTCCTCAGGTTCACGGACTCTTCCGGCACGCCGTTGACGCTGACGCGCACGGACGGCTTCAGCGTGGGCAACGGCGGCGGCATTAGCATCAGCAACAGCAATACCACGCCTCTGGGCACGATCGCCATCTCAGGTTCCTTTTCCACGCAGCTCAATGCGTGCTGCGTGTCGGCGTACACGTGGACGGTTGCGGGCGGAAGCCTGCCCCCGGGCATCACCCTGTCCTCCAGCGGTTTGTTGAGCGGCCGGCCAACGTCGGCGGGGACGTACACATTTCTGGTGAAAGCCGCGGACCAGGCGAGCGTAGCGGCCTCGGGGTATAAGCAATTCACGATTGTGGTGACGCCCATCACCATTACCACCGCCGCCCTGCCCTATGGCAACCTGACCGCCGCGTACAGCCAAACCCTGGCGGCCACCGGAGGCAGCGGCACGCTGACGTGGGGGCTGGCGACGAATAGCTATCTGCCGCCCGGGCTGAGCATCTCTGCGGCGGGTGTGATTAGCGGGACGCCAACCAGCGAAGGCCAGTATTTGTTCACCGTCACGGTGACCGATACGAACAACAACATAGCGACACACTCCTACGGACTGAGCATCTTCGCGGCGGGCAGTGGACCGGCGGTGGGCAGCGCCGTGCCCGTTAGCAGCACGCTGACCACGGGCACACAGCAATACGCCTTGACGGCGAATGGCGGCAACGGAACGTACGCGTGGTCCCTAGTCTCCGGATCTCTGCCGCCGGGTCTGGCGCTGCGCACGGATGTGCCTTCCACCTTCGCGGCGAACCAGCAGGCCGGGTTGATCGGCGTGGCCACCACGCCGGGCGTCTACACCTTCACCCTGCAGGTGGCGAGCGCGGCCACGACCCTGGACGAAACGGTGACCATGACCATCACCGCGCTGAACCTCAAGGACCCCGGGACGCTTCCGGACGGCTTCGTGGGCGTGCCGTATTCGTACTCGCTGACGGCGCTGGGAGAGTCGGCGCCACTGTTTTATAACTACTCCAACATCAGCGGCAACTCGGGATTGAATTACAGCTCTTCCGGCGTGATTTCCGGAACGCCCACGACGCCCGGCACGTACAGCGTGACGGTCAATTTCACAGACGGGTCGAGTTTCGCGTCGCGCGGCTTCAATTACACCATCTACGCGGTGAACGTGTCGACGGCGGGTCTTCTGCCGAATGCGACGCAAGGCGCGTCGTACAGCCAGACGATTACAGCCGCCGGCGGATCGGGCGGCTACGCCTTCACGGTATCTGGCGGAGGACTGCCCGGCGGGCTGAGCCTGGCGGCGGGCGGAGCGATTACGGGAACCGTAAGCTCCGGGCCTGGCCTCTATGCATTCGCCGTGACGGCGACGGACTCGAGCAGCAACGCGTATACCAAGCAGATGGCGATCGATGTGATTGGGACAACGACGGCGCCCACTCAGATCGCTCTTGGCGAAGTGAACGATCCGACCGTGGGCGATAGCTATTCGGCGGCCATTGGGGTTTGTTGCGGCGGCGTGGCGCCGTTCACGTGGGGTGTGAGCGGGCTGCCCGAAGGCATGTCGATTCGCTATGGCAGCGGCGTGACCGCCAGTTACGTGAGTCCGGGGTCCGTGGAGATTTGGGGCGTGCCGCAGGCTGCGGGCGCCTACAGCGTAAAGCTGACGGCGACGGACGCGAACAACGCTTCCACCAGCGTGGTCTTCCCGCTGCATGTTACGGCGCTGGACATCAAACCGACCGAGCCGAACGGGACCATCGGCTCGCCGTACTCGGCATCGTTCCGGGTATTGGGGGGACATGGGCCGTACGGCATGAGCCAGGTCTCGGGCCATCTGGCGGACGGGCTCAACCTGAGTGGTTTGCAGATTATGGGGACGCCGCTGGAAAACGGGACGTTCCTTACGTCGTTCGAATTCACGGACGCGGCTTCTCCGCAAAACACTCTGACGCGGAGCAATCACCTGGTCATAAACAACGTGGCAGGTACCGGCATTAGCATCACGTCGGGATGGGATCTGGGCGCGACCACGGCTGGGAGTTCGTATTCGATGCAATTGAACGCGTGCTGCGTGGCCAACTACACGTGGTCCGTGGCAGGCGGCGCGCTGCCCGCGGGAGTCACGCTTTCCCCCGGTGGGCTGTTGAGCGGAACGCCAGCGGTGTCCGGCGCTTACGCGTTCCTAGTGGAAGCGGCGGACCAGGCGAGCGTGGCCAACCCCGGCTTTGAACAGTTCATTCTGCGCGTGAGCCCGATGACCATCACCACGGGCGGCCAGTTGCCGGCGGCGACGCAGGGCACGGCCTACAGCCAGGCGCTGGCGGCCACGGGCGGAAGCGGGACTCTGGATTGGGCTCTGCAGCCTTTCAACTACCTGCCGCCTGGGCTGACGCTAGACTCGAACGGAACGCTGAGCGGTACGCCGCAGAGCGCCGGCCAGTACTCGTTCGCGGCGACTGTCACCGATTCGAATGCCGCCGTTAGCGGCGGGCTGTTCAACCTGGTTATCAATCCGGCCTCGCCGGTTTCGGCCGCGCCCTCGCTGGGGCGCACCGCATTGCTGCTTGGCAGCAGCGGTGGAAACGCGGTGGTACTGCTGCAGGACTCCGCCGCGTGGACGGCCACGTCCAATAGCTCCTTCCTGCATGTCTCCACCAACAATACCAGCGGGACGGGCGATGCCGCGGTGTTCTTTACGTGCGACGCGTTCAGCGGAACGGGCACACGGACGGGGACGCTGACCATCGCCGGGCTGACGGTGACGGTGACCCAGACGGGCACGGACTACGTTTTGCCGGGGACGCCGGTCACGCTGGCGTCTGCGCCCAGCATGCAGCCGGCGGGAACCGCATCGGATGCCGCGGGCAACGTCTATTTCGGCGACCAAGCCGACGGCTCAATTAAGGAATGGAACAGCGCCACGCAGCAGCTGAGCGTGCTCGCGTCAGGGCTCAACAGTCCGTCGGGAGTGGCGGTGGACGCCGCCGGCAACGTGTATTTCGCCGATGGTGGAACTGGCGCCATCTTGGAGTGGGTAGCTTCCACTCAGCAGGTGAGGAGCCTGGTTACCACGGGGTTGCTGGAACCGGTCGGAGTGGCCGTGGACGCCGCGGGCAACGTCTACTTTGCGGACGATATCAATAATACCCTCCAGGTTTGGAGCCCCGTCACACAGCAAGTGACCACCCTGGCTTCGAGCGGGCTCAACAGTCCGGAAGGAATCGCCGTGGACGTGGACGGAAACGTCTATATCGCGGATCAGAACAGCAACTCGATCAAGGTATGGGTCGCCGCCTCGCAGCACCTGTCGACCATTGTCTCCACCGGATTGAATTCCCCCACCGGAGTGGCCGTGGATGGCTCCGGCAACGTGTATTTCGGCGACAGCCGCAATTCCGCGCTCAAGGTATGGGTGCTCGCCGCGGCTCAGACGGTGACTCTTGCGTCATCGGGCCTCGTTTACCCGGCGGGAGTGTCCGTGGATCCCGCGGGGAACGTGTCTTTCGGCGACCCCGGCAATGGGATGCTGAAGCAGATTCCGCTGGCGTTCGTCGGTCCGGCGAGCGGGTTTACGGAAAGCGGCGCGCCCGGATCGGACGCTCTGCTGCCGGTGGTGCCCGCCACGCAGTCGTTGAGCGGCGTTTTCGCGCCGGTCAGCGACCAGCCATTCCTGACAGTTGGCGCCATCAGTAGCGGCGTGGCGCATTTCTCTTTCACGTCCAATACCAGCGGCTCGGCGCGGGTGGGGCACATTACGGAGCTGGGCCAGGCCCTCACGGTAACGCAGAACTCCACGGCTTCGCTAACGCCGCAGACTATCAGCTTCACGGCGCCCGGGCCGGTGACGTATGGAGTGGCGCCTTTCGCGCTGAACGCATCGGCGACGTCGGGCCTTACCGTAAGCTTCGCTTCGAACACTCAGGCGGTGTGCACGGTTTCCGGAGCCACGGTGACGGTTGTGGGCGTGGGCGCCTGCTCCATCACCGCCAGCCAAGCCGGCAACGCCACGTATGCCACGGCGGCTCCCGTGACTCAGGTGTTCGCGGTCAACGTAGTGACGTCGCTCGGAACCACGGCGATTCTGGTTGGGAGCGGCGCGGGCGCCTCGTCGGTGGAACTCGTCGATTCGGGCGCGTGGGCGGCTTCCTCAAACAGTTCGTTCCTGCATATCGCCAATGGCAGCGCGAGCGGCACGGGCAACGCCCTGGTGGCCTTCACCTACGATGCGTTCAGCGGAAGCGGCACGCGAAACGGCACGCTGACGGTGGGAGGGCTAACGCTGACCGTGACGCAGGCCGGCGCCAATTATCTGACTCCCGGAGGCCTGACCACGCTGGTTTCCAGCGGGCTCAGCGCGCCGCCGGCAGTGGCCGTGGATTCTTCAGGCAACGTGTATCTGGCCGACCAATCGACAAGCCCAATCAAGAAGTGGACCGCTTCCACCCAGCAGGTCTCAACGCTGGTGACGAGCGCCAGCACGGTTCCGGCTCTGGGAGTGGCCGTGGATCAGGCGGGGAATGTTTATTACGCGGACGACGGGAATAATCTGATCCGAGAGTGGGTCGCCTCCACGCAGCAGGTGGTGACTCTCGTCTCGGGCCTGAACGCTCCCCTGGGCGTCGCGGTAGACGCCTTTGGCAACGTGTATTTCGCGGACAACGGAAACGGGGCGATCAAGGAATGGCTGGCCTCCACGCAGCAAGTAATCCCGCTAGTGACGAGCGGGATAAGCAACCCGACGGCCGTTGCGCTTGACGCGATTGGCAACGTCTATTTCGCCGATACGGGCAACGGCGCCGTGAAGGTGTGGAACCCGGCGACCCAGCAGGTGACTGCGCTGGTTTCCTCGGGCCTCGGCGTCCCGGACGGCTTGGCGGTAGACGGATCGGGGAACCTTTACATAGCTGGACGCAGCAGCAGCCAAATTCAGGTCTGGAGCGCTGCCACGCAACAATTGAGCACCCTCGTAGCTTCCGGGTTGAGCGCTCCGCACCGGCTCGCCATTGACGCGGCGGGGGACCTTTACATCGCCGATGAGAATAACAACGCGGTTGAGGAGGTTGCCAACGCCTACGTGGGTCCGGCGGCGGGGCTGAGCGAAGGCCCGGGCACGGGATCGGATGCGCTGCTGGCTGTGGTTCCGACTTCGCAGCCTCTCACCGGCGTCTATGCGCCGGTTAGCGACCAACCGTTCCTTACGATTGGCAGTATTGCCGGCGGCGTGGTGAATTTCTCCTTTACGGCGAACACGAGCGGCTCGCCGCGGACCGCGCATATCACGGTTCTGGGGCAGCAGATTGCAGTCACCCAGGGCGCCGCGCTGCTTTCCCAAACCATCACATTCGGGGCGCTGGCGGACCGGGCCTTGAACGGTTCGCCGTTCACGGTTAGCGCGAGCGCCAGCTCGGGCCTGGCGGTGAGCTTCGGCTCCACTACCACGGGCGTGTGCACGGTTTCCGGCAACACGGTGACGCTGGTGGCGACCGGGACGTGCTCCATTCAGGCGACGCAGGCCGGCAACGCCACATACGCGGCCGCCACTCCGGTGACGCAAAGCTTCAACGTGACCGCAGCGACCACGCTGAGCATCGGCGGGCAGGTGACGCTCTCATCGAACGGATTGACCGGAGTCACCATGACGCTGAGCGGCTCGGCGAGCGCCACCACAACTACCAACTCCAGCGGCAACTACAGTTTCACGGGCCTTGCCCCCGGCGGCAACTATACCGTGACGCCGTCCATGGCGGGCGATGCCTTCAGCCCGCAGAACGCAGCCTTCACGTCGCTGGCCACCAACCAGACGGCGAACTTTACAGCCGCGGCGTCTGTGGGAACATTGACGGCGCTAACCACGGCCGCCGGATCCTCCACGGCGGCGAATTTGAACGCCGCGCCAACTACGCTTAGCGCGGCCGCGCCGTTCAGCATTCCGGTCAGCATCGCCTTGAGCAACGGCGCCACCGTGGATGCGCTCACGTTCGGCGTGCAGATTACGCCCAACGGCGGAGCGCCGGCCTTCACCGGCTCGCTGCACTTCAGCACGGCCTCGCAGATTACGGACACGCCGGTGGCGAGTTCGGGCGGTACCGCCAACTCGCTGGGCGTGGTGTGGTCTTCCTTCACCACGCCGCTGGCCGCGGGCACGCAAACGCTGGGCGAGATCACCGGGTCGATTCCGGCCGGCGCGCAAGTGGGGCAGAGCTACACCATCACGGTGACGGGTGTGAGCGCCACCAACGGCGGCGGCGCACAGATTCCGGTCGCCGTAAGCATCGGCGCGAACGGCACGCTGAGCGTGGCTCTCACGTATGAGGAAGGCGACGTGTCTTCCTACAATTCCGATACCGTGCCGAACTTCGGCGACGGCGTGCTGGATATCCGCGATTTGATTCAGGAGTTGTTCGCGGTGAACAACATTCCCGGCTTCAAGCCGGCGGCATGTTCGGACCGCTACGATGCCATGGATCTTTACCCCGCGGATACGAGCGCCGTGCGCGGAGGCGACAACACGCTGGACATCCGCGACCTGATACTGGAACTGTTCCGCGTGAACAACCTGGATCCGGCGCGGCCCGTGCGGGCGTCGCGCGGCGGGGTGTGCGCCACGGGCAACAGCATCGCCGTTCCCGAGGCGCCTGGCCCGATGGATAGGGAGGCGCGCCCGGCGCGCGCCGCGGACGGCTCGCTGGCCCTGGGAGATCCCGAATCGGCGGGCGGCGGGCAGGTGCGCGTGCCCGTGTACCTCACAGCGGCACAAGACTTGGCCGATGTTTCGCTCACCTTCGGTTTGGGCGATCTCCAATCGCCGCTCCGTTTTGTCTCGACGCCAGCGGCCGCGCCGGCCTTGATCCACGATAGCGACGCCGGCATCGTGGCTGTGGTCTGGCAGGGCGGCCTCACGGTTCCGGCGGGGCAGCGGCTGTTGCTCGGCTATGTGGTGGGGCCGTCCAGTGCGATGGGCGATGTGCGGCTGTTCGGTGTTTCGGCGGCGGGCGGCGGTCGAGCCTTGCGGTTGGAGTCGTTGATCGGCGCGAATCGATAGGGAAGATTCCGGAGAGCTTTGGGGCCCGCATCCGCCGCGCGGCGCACCAGGCGGGCCCGGTCCCCCAAGGAGCCACGGGGCTACAGTACTCCTAGGCGTATTTCTTGTCCCGGCGGGCGCCCGATTAGCGTCCGCATCTCCTTGATTGCCTTGCGAAAAGTCGGAATGGTTTCAATTTCGGGAGTGAGTTTCTAAACTTGGAACCGCCTCCGGTATACTGAACTAACACTCTTTTGGGGCCGCGAGGGGGCGTCATGACTGGGAAAGCTCGGACAGTGAAATTCTGCGCCCTCATGGCGCTGATATTCACCGTGGCCGTCAGTGCCTCCGCGGCTTCGCTCGGAACCACATCGATCCTGGTGGGCAGCGCCTCGGGTACTTCCTCCGTGGTCCTCTCGGCCAACGCCTCCTGGACGGCCACCTCCAACAGTTCCTTCCTGCACGTCTCAAGCGGCAGCGCGAGCGGGACCACCAGCGCCGTGGTGGTGTTCACCTACGACGCCTATACCGGCGCCGGCACGCGCACAGGCACGCTGACTATCGCCGGGCTGACGCTCACGGTGACTCAGGCGGGGACGAATTACGAAGCGGCGACTGGAGCGACGACCGTGGTCTCCTCCGGGCTGGGCTCCCCGGCCACGGTGGCTGTGGATGGCTCCGGCAACCTGTACATCGCCGACAATTCGAATAATGCGATCTATAAGTGGACGTCTTCCACTCAGGCGCTCAGCACCTTAGTCCCGAGTTCGTCCGGGCTGGTGACGGCGTTCGGCGTGGCCGTGGACGGCCAGGGCAATCTCTTCGTCACCAACAGCGATGGCGGCGGGCTCCAGGAATGGACTGCCTCCAACCAGACGCTGACCACGCTGCGGACGAATGGCTTCACTTTCCTGGGCGGCGATTCGGTGGACAGCGCGGAGAACGTCTACTTGGTGGTGAGCACCGCCTCCTCCAGCGCCATCAAGAAATACGCAACTTCCTCGCAACAGTTGACCAGCCTGGTGAGCAGCGGGCTGAACAATCCGTTCGGCGCGGCAGTGGACGCGGCCGGGAACGTGTTCTTCGGCGACACCGGGAACAACCAGGTGAAGGAATGGGTGAATGCCGCAACACCGTCGGTGGTGGTTCTAGCTTCCTCCGCGCAGGGCCTGAGCGGGCCGGATGGCGTGGCGGTGGACGGATTGGGCAATCTCTACATCGCGGACAACAATAACAACGCGGTCAAGGAATGGAGCGCGGGGACTCAAACAGTCTCCACGCTGGTGGGCAGCGGCCTGCAGGGTCCCTACGGAACCGCCGTGGATGGCTCCGGTAACGTCTATTTCGTGGATAGCGGTACGAACACGGTGAAGGAGATTCCCTACGCGTTCGTGGGGCCATCGGGCGGATTGACGGAGGGCCCCGGCTCGGGTTCAGACGCGCTGCTGCAAGCGCTGCCCTCTACCGCGCCACTGAGCGGAGTCTTCGCGCCGAAGAGCGACCAGACCTGGCTGACCATCGGAACCGTGTCGGTTGGCATCGTGAATTTTTCCTTCACGGCGAACAACACGGGTTCCGCGAGGGTGGCGCACATCGCTGTGCTCGGCCGGTCGATCACGGTGACGCAGGACGCCACGCAGCTCTCGCAGACGATCAGCTTCGGCTCGCTGGCGGATCAGGTATACGGGGCCTCTCCATTCGCGGTGAGCGCCACCGCCAGTTCCAACTTGGCGGTGAGTTTCGCCTCCACGACCACGAGCATCTGCTCCGTCTCCGGGAGTACGGTAACGCTGCTTTCCGCGGGCCTGTGCACCGTTCAGGCGAGCCAGGCGGGCAACGGCCTGTATATGGCGGCTGCGAGCGTGAGCCAGAGCTTCAATGTGACGCAGGCCTCGCAGACCATAAGCTTCGGCCCACTGAGCAACGTGGGGCTGGCGGCGTCGCCGTTAACCCTGGGCGCTTCGGCCAGTTCCGGGTTGGCGGTGACATTTGCCTCCAACACGACTTCGGTCTGCACGGTTTCCGGCGTTACGGCAACGCTGCTCACGGCGGGGACTTGCACCATTGTCGCCAGCCAAGCCGGGAACACGGACTATGCGGCGGCCACGCCAGTTTCGCAGAGTTTCACGGTGAGTGCGTCGGGGCCGGTGCTGGGGACTTCCTCGCTCCTGGTGGGCAGCGCCGCCGGAACGTCGTCGGTGGAACTGAGCGACCCCAACTCCTGGACCGCGGTGTCCAACAGCAGCTTCCTGCACGTGACTTCGGGCAGCGCCAGCGGGGCCAGCAGCGCCGTGGTGGCCTTCTCCTACGACGCCAACACGGGCGCGGCGGCGCGCACCGGCACGCTCACCATCGCCGGGCTCACACTTACCGTCACGCAGGCGGGCGCGAGCTACGCATGGCCGGCTAGCGCCGTCACCGTGGCTTCGGGGCTGAACACGCCCGCTGCGTCCGCGGTGGACTCCGCCGGCAATATCTACATCGCGGACAGCGGCGCCAACTCCATCAAGAAATGGACCGCCTCCACGCAGCAAACGACCACTCTGGTCACCGGCCTGAACGCGCCGCTGGGCGTGGCGGTGGATTCCAGCGGCAACGTCTACATTGCGGACACGAACACCGGCGGAACCAATGGCGCCATCAAGGAATGGAACGCGAGCACGCAGCAGGTTTCCACGCTGGTTTCGGGATTGAACTATCCGGTGGGCGTGGCGGTGGACCGTTCCGGCAACGTCTATTTCTCGGATTCGGACAACAACGCGGTGAAGGAGTGGGCGGCCTCCACGCAGCAGGTCTCCACGCTGGTAAGCTCCGGCCTGAATTTTCCTCTGGGCGTGGCCGTGGACGCGATCGGCAACGTGTATATTGCGGACGCCAGCAATTCCGCGGTCAAGGAATGGAACGCCGCGACCCAGCAGGTGACTACGCTGATTTCCGCGGGCCTGCCCAATCCCCGCGGCATTGCCGTGGACGGATCCGGCAATCTCTATATTTCTGACGTCAACCTGAGCGCGGTGGATGTGTGGAACGCCGTCTCGCAGCAGATTTCGACGCTGGTCTCGTCGGGACTGAGCGGACCGCGCCGCGTGGCGGTGGACGGCTCGGGCAACGTTTACATCACGGACAGCGGGAATGACGCCATCAAGGAGGTGCCGCTGGCGTATGTGGGTCCCGCGGCGGGCCTCACGGAGACCGCGCCGGGCGGCTCGGACGCGCTTCCGGCCGTGATTCCCTCCAGCACTCCTCTCACTGGCGTCTTCGCTCCGTCGAGCGACCAAAGCTGGCTGACCATCGGGGCCATCGCCGGCGGCGTGGTGAATTTTGCCTTCAGCGGCAATACCACCACGAGTTCGCGTGTGGCGCACATCGGCATTCTGGGCCAGTCCATCGCGGTGACGCAGAACGGGCTGTTGGCGCAAAGCATCACGTTCAACTCGCTGCCGGACAAAGCATACGGCACGGCGAATTTTACTGTGAGCGCCAACGCCAGTTCAAGCCTGGCAGTCAGCTTCTCTTCGAATACGCCTGCGGTGTGTTCGGTGAGTTCCAATACCGTGACAATTCTGGCGGCGGGGCAGTGCACCATTGTGGCGAGCCAGGCGGGCAACTCTTCGTACGCGGCGGCGGCCAGCGTGCCGCAGAGCTTTACGGTACAGCAGGCGCCGCAGACCATCACGTTCGGCGCGCTGGTGAATGCGCTGGTGGGTGCGCCGTCATTCCCGGTGAGCGCCAATGCGTCGTCCGGGCTGGCGGTGAGTTTCTCGTCGGCTACAAGCGGCGTGTGCTCGGTATCCGGAAACTCGGTGAGCCTGCTGGCCGCGGGGCTCTGCTCCATTGTGGCCGCCCAGGCGGGGAACGCCAACTATCAGGCGGCGCCAAGCGTGACGCAGAGCTTCTTGGCGGTGGCCTCGACGTCACTGGGAACCAGTTCCATGGCTGTGGGCAGCGCTGCCGGATCGTCCTCTGTGGTGTTGTTCACCGGCAATTCCTGGACGGCCTCCGCCAACGATTCGTTCCTGCACGTGTCCGCGGGCAGCGCCAGCGGGACCGGGAGCCAGGTGGTTGCGTTCACCTACGACGCCTACACGGGAACCGGAACGCGCACGGGAACTCTGACCATCGCCGGACTGACGCTCACGGTGACGCAGGCGGGCACGAACTATACGGCCGCCAACACGGTGGGCACGCTGATTTCCTCCACGCTGGTGGGCCCGGAAACGCTGGCGGTGGACGCCTCCGGCAACGTCTACGTGGCGGACAGCACGCTCAACCTGATTGACAAATGGACGGCGGCCACGCAGCAGGTGACGCATCCGCTCACCGGCCTGTCCAGTCCGTTCGGCGTGGCGGTGGACGCGCTTGGCAATCTCTATATCAGCGAGTCGGGGATCAGCACCATCCAGGAATACAGCGCCGCCACGCAGCAACTCACCAACGTGACGTCTTCCGGATTGCGCAATATCGGCGGCCTGGGCGTGGACAGCCTGGGCAACCTCTACGTGGTTAACAACGCGAACTCGATTCGCGAATGGAATGTGGCCACGCAGACGGGAGGCGCCATCGCATCCAGCCTGAATAGTCCGTTCTCGGTTTCCGTGGATTCGGCCGGCGATGTATACTTCGCGGACACTGGAAACAACGCGGTGAAGGAATGGAATGCCGCGTCGAAAACGGTCTCCACGGTAGTCTCCACGGGGTTGAACAGTCCGTACGGCGTGGCGGTCGACGGTTCCGGGAATCTATACATCGCGGATGGGGGAAGTAGCGCCATCAAGGAGTGGAACGCCTCCACGCAGACGGTGAACACGCTGCTCTCCTCGGGAATCTCCTCGCCGTACGGAACCGCGGTGGATGGTTCGGGCGACGTCTTCTTTATCGACGGCGGCAACAACGCGGTGAAGGAGATCCCGTACGCGCTCGTCCCTACCGGCGGACTGACCGAGGGCAGCGCGGGAGGGTCGGATGCGCTGGCGCAGGTGCTGCCCGCCGCCGCGCCGCTCACGGGCGTTTTCGCTCCCACCAGCGACCAAAGCTGGCTGACCATCGGAACGGTGAGCGGCGGCGAGGTGAACTTCTCATTCACCGCGAACACGGGCGGATCTTCGCGAGTGGCGCACATCACGGTGCTCGGCCAGCAGATCACCGTAACGCAGACTTCGGGCGCGACGCTGCTGAGCCAGACGATCACCTTTGGGACGCTTCCGAATGTGCCCTACGGGACGCCCGCTTTCGCGGTGAGCGCGTCGGCCAGTTCCGGTTTGGCGGTGAGCTTCGCCTCCACTACTCTGAGCGTGTGCAGCGTTTCCGGAAACATGGTGACGCCGTTGACGCTGGGCACTTGCACCATCCAGGCCAGCCAGGCCGGCAACGGAATGTACGCGGCGGCGCCGAATGTGTCCCAGAGTTTCTCGGTTACGCAGGCGCCGCAAACGATCACGTTCGGCGCGCTGGCGGACCGGGCCTTCGGGAGCGGCACGTTCACGGTGAGCGCCACGGCCTCGTCGAACCTGCCGGTGAGCTTCGCTTCCACCACGTTGAGCATCTGCACGGTCTCGGGCAGTACCGTCACGCTGCTGGCGGTGGGAAGCTGCGGCATTCAGGCGACTCAGGCCGGCAACACGAACTACGCGGCGGCCGCGCCGGTCTCGCAGAGCTTTAACGTAACGCCGGCGCCGCAAACGATCACGTTCGGCGCGCTATCGGATCAGGTTTATGGAAGTGCGGCGTTCACGGTGAGCGCCACGGCCTCGTCGAACCTGGCGGTGAGCTTCGCTTCCACCACGTTGAGTATTTGCACGGTCTCGGGAAGCACGGTGACGCTGCTGGCGGTGGGAAGCTGCGCCATTCAGGCGACTCAGGCCGGCAACACGAACTACGCGGCGGCCACGCCGGTCTCGCAGAGCTTTAACGTGACAGCCGCCGCGCAAACCATCACCTTTGGTTCGCTGGCGAATCAAATCTACGGCAGCGGCTCGATCTCGCTCAGCGCGACAACCACCTCGGGTTTAACCGTGGCCTTCGCCTCTACCACGCCGGCGGTTTGCGGCGTTTCCGTTACCACAGTGTCGCTGCTCGGACTCGGGTTATGCACCATCCAGGCGAGTCAATCCGGCAATACGGATTACGCCGCGGCCACGAGTGTTTCGCAAAGCTTCAGCGTTCTCGCCCCGACGGCTCTTGGCCTGACCTCGGTTCTGGTTGGCAGCGGCGGCGGAGCGTCGTCCGTCCTGCTCACGGATGGCGGCGCGTGGACGGCCGTTGCAAACGACGGCTTCCTGCACGTCTCCCCGGGTAGCGCCAGCGGCGCCGGCGATGCGCTTGTGCAATTCAGCTACGACGCCTTCGCGGGAGCTGGCAGCCGGACGGGGACACTGACCATCGCCGGGCTCACGCTGACCGTTACCCAAGCCGGCGCGAACTACCTGTCTCCCGGCCCGCTCACGGCGCTCACGGCTGCCGGCATCAGCGCGCCGGGCAGCGTGGCCGTGGATGCCGCGGGCAACGTGTACATCGCGGACACGGGCAACGGCGCCATTAAGGAGTGGACCGCAGCCACGCAGCAGGTTTCCACTTTGGTTTCATCTGGGCTCAGCGCGCCGGCGGGCGTGGCCGTGGACGCCGCTGGCAACGTCTACATTGCGGACACGGGCAACAACGCCATCAAGGAGTGGAACGCCTCCACGGAGCAAGTCTCCACGCTGGTTGGGGCGGGGCTGAGCGCGCCCGCGGGCGTGGCGGTAGATTCATTTGGGAACGTCTACGTGGCGGACTCGGGAAACAACGCGGTGAAGGAATGGACCGCGGCTACCCAGCAGGTAAGCGCCCTCGTTTCGGGGGGATTGACCGCGCCCTCTGGCGTGGCGGTGGACGCGGCCGGCAATCTCTACATCGCCGATACCGGGAATAGCGCCATCAAGCAATGGAACGCGGCCACGCAGCAGGTGAGTTCGCTGGTTTCCACGGGTCTTAGCGATCCTGCAGGCGTGGCGGTGGACGGCTCGGGCAACGTCTATATCGCCGATACGCAAGACAGCGCCATTGAGGAGTGGACTGCGGCCACCCAGCAAGTGAGTGCGCTGGTTTCCTCGGGCATTCAAAAGGCGGCGGCCGTGGCGGTGGACCGCCTGGGCAACGTGTACATCGCAGATACGCAGAACGGTGCGGTCCGGGAGATTCCCAACGTGTTTACCGGGCCGGCCAACCTCACGGAGACCGCCACGGGCGGCACGGACGCTCTGCTGCCCACGCTGCCGGCCACGGCGCCGCTCACCGGCGTCTTCGCGCCTACCAGCGACCAGCCCTGGCTCTCCATCGGATCCATCGCCGGCGGAGTGGTCAACTTCTCCTTCGCGGCGAATTCCGCTGGCTCGCCGCAAGTGGCGCACATCGCCATCCTGGGGCAGCGGATCACCGTAACGCAGAATGCGCTGGCGCTGCCGCAGACCATCTCGTTCAGCGCCCTAAGCGACGTGGCTTTCAGCAACTCGGGCCTCACACTGAGCGCATCCTCCAGTTCCGGCCTCGTAGTGGCCTTCGCCTCCAACACGCAGGCCGTCTGCGCGGTCTCCGGAACCACGGTCACGCTGGCGGGCGTCGGACAATGTTCCATCACCGCCAGTCAGCCCGGCAACGCCACCTATGCGGCCGCCGCGCCGGTGACGCAGAGCTTCAACGTCTCGCAGGGTTCGCAAACCATCACTTTCGGCGCCCTCAGCGACCTGACGCTCGCAGCCACGCCGTTCGCCGTCAGCGCGACCGCCACCTCGGGCCTGCCGGTGAGTTTCGCTTCCAATACCGCTCTGGTGTGCACGGTGTCAGCGAACACCGTGACGTTGGTGGGGCCGGGAAGCTGCTCCGTCACCGCCAGCCAGTCCGGCAACGCAAACTTCGCGGCCGCCGCGCCGGTGACGCAGGGCTTCAACGTGACTCTCGCGCCGCAGACCATCACGTTCGGCGCGCTGCCGGGCGTGGTGGCCGGCGCTGCGCCGTTCACCCTCACGGCTACGGCAAGCTCCGGTTTGGCGGTAGCGTTCGCGTCGAACGCCACGGCGGTGTGCACCGTGTCCGGCGCAACGGTAACCATCGTGGCAACGGGCCAGTGCTGGATTACCGCATCGCAAACGGGCAACGCCGATTATCAGGCTGCCGTGCCTGTGGCCCAAAGCTTCACCGTTTCCGGGCAGCCGCTGCTGGGCGCCAGCGGAGCGCTGGTTGCGGCGGGTGGCGGAACATCCTCCGTCATCGTGACCTACAACGGCAATTGGACAGCGGTTTCCAATGCCGCGTTCGTACACGTCCTGGCGGGCAGCGCCAGCGGAACAGGCAATGGCCTGGTGGCGCTTACGTACGACAGTAACCTCACCGCGGCCACCCGCACCGGCACGGTCACCGTGGAGGACCCCGCCGCTCCCGCCGGCGCCGCTACCTTCACGCTCACAGAGGCAGGGCAGGGCTATGAAGCCCTCGGCGGATTGGTGCGTACCGCCGCCAATGCCGCCGTGCTTGCGCAAGGCTGTACGCCCGGGCCACACAGCAGCTTCAACGGCACGCTCTATTGCGTGCAGCCTTCGCAAGGCGCGGTGCTTTCCATTCAAGGCGACCCGACGGTGACCACACTGATCTCATCGGGGCTGAGCAACCCGTCCGGACTGGCCGTTGATGCTTCGGGCAACATCTACATTGCCGATACGGGCAATAACGCGGTGAAGGAATGGAGCGCCGCCACGCAACAGGTGAGCACGCTCGTCTCGGCGGGCTTGAGCGGGCCGAAGGGCCTGGATGTGGACGCCTTCGGCAATGTTTACATCGCGGACACCGGCCACAACGCCATCGAAGAGTGGAGCCCCGCCGCCCAGCAGTTGATTCCGCTTGTCGCCTCCGGCCTGAGCTCTCCCTCAGGCGTGACCGTGGACGCTTCCGGCAACCTCTACATAACGGACCACGGCAACAACGCTCTGAAGGAATGGAACGCCGCCACGCGCCAAGTGACGCTGCTCTCTTCCGCGCTGAATAACCCATCGGCTGCGGCGGTGGATGGCGCCGGTGACGTGTACATTGCGGACACCGGCAACAACGCCATAGAACGCTGGATCGCGGCCACCGCGCAACTGAACACTCCGGTATCCAGCCTGAGCGGCCCAACCGGCGTGACGGTGGACGGCGCCGATGACATCTTTGTGGGTGATGCTGGAAACAACCAGTTGGAAGAGTATCCCAACGCATTTGTGGGTCCGGCGGCCGGCTTGACCGAAGGGCCCGGAACCGGATCGGACTCGTTGCTGCCCGTGCTTCCGGCCGCCACGGATTTGGGCGGCGTTTTCGCGCCGGCTAGCGATTCCGGCTGGCTCAACATCGGTACGGTGGTAAATGGCGTAGTGAACTTCTCCTTCGCCGCGAATACGACCGGCTCGCCGCGCTCCGGCAATATCAAGATCCTCGGCGCGCAGATTCCGGTGATGCAGAACGGCGCGCTGGAACCGCAGACCATCACCTTAGGCCCCCTATCCGACGAGCCTTTCGGCAGCGCCGCGTTCGCCGTGAGCGCTACCGCCACTTCCGGACTGGCGGTGACCTTCTCATCGCTCACCACCGCCGCTTGCACCGTGTCCGGGAACATGGTAACGCTGGCGGCGGTTGGTTCCTGCACCATTGCGGCAGACCAGGCCGGGAATGCCCTTTATGCCGCGGCGGCTGAGGTGACGCAGAGCTTCCAGGTCACGCAGGGTTCGCAGAGCATCACCTTCGCGCCGCTGAGCAACGTGATCGTGGGGTCGCCGGCCTTCTCCATCGCGGCCACGGCCAGCTCTGGCCTAAGCGTGGCGTTCGCCTCAACCACCCCCTCGGTTTGCACCGTCTCCGGCAATACCGTGACGCTGCTGATTCTGGGGACGTGCTCCATTCAGGCGAGTCAGGCGGGCGATACGAACTGGGTGGCCGCGGCGCCGGTGACGCAGAGCTTCAATGTCACTCCGCCGGGAGTCAGTATCTCCGGCCAAGTCACTCTGGCTAGCTCCGGACTTAGCGGTGTGACCATCACTCTGAGCGGCTCGGCGAGCGCCAGCGCGACCACGGACTCCAACGGGAATTACAGCTTCGCGAGCCTGCCGGCGGCGGGCAATTACACAGTGACGCCGTCCCTGGCCGGAGACGCCTTCAACCCGATCGCAGCATCGTTCAGCAATCTGAGCTCGGACCAGACGGCGAATTTTGCGGCCAGCGCCGCGGTGGGCAGTGTCACGGCCGTCTCCGAGCCGGCAGGCTCCGGCGCGCCCGCGAATCTGAATACCGCGCCAACGACGCTCACCGCGCCTGCGGCCTTCCACTTGCCCGTCTCGATCGCCTTGAACGGCGGCGCGAGCGTGGACACGCTGTCGTTCGGCTTGCAGATTTCACCCAACGGTGGGGCCCCGGCGCTGACTGGAGCGCTCACGTTCACGCAGGCGGCCGCGCTAGCCGCGCCGTCTGTAAGCGGAGGCTCCTCGGGATCGATCGACCTCTCCTGGACTGGCTTGGGCACGCCGGTGGCGGCGTCGCAGGCGCTGGGCGTTTTGAGCGGCACGATTCCCGCCGGCGCGCAGGTGGGCCAGACATATACTGTAACGGTCACGGTGACTGACGCGGCCAACACGGGGGGGGCCGTGCCGGTGGGCGTGATCGCCGGCCCGGCGGGTACTCTGACCGTGGCCTTGACCTACATGGCCGGGGATGTGGCGCCATCGAACTCCGATACTGTCACCAACTTCGGTGACGGCACGCTGGATATCCGCGACCTGATACAGGAGCTCTTCGCGGTGAACAATCTCCCGGGCTATCGTCCCGCCGCCTGCTCGGACCGTTTCGATGCGATGGACCTTTACCCCGCGGACACAGCGACCGCGCGCGGCGGCGATAACACGCTGGACATTCGCGATCTGATTCTGGAGCTGTTCCGCGTGAACAACTTGGACCCGGCGCGGCCGGTGCGGGCGTCGCGCGGCGGAGCCTGCGCGAGCACGGGAAGCGTGGGCAGCGCCGCCGCGCCCGGCCGCATGGATGCCGAATCGCGCCCGCTTCGCGAAGCGGATGGCTCGCTGGCGCTAGGCTCGCCGGAGTTGGCGCCCGGAAACACGGCGCGAATTCCCGTGTACTTGCAGGCGACCCGCGACCTACGGGATGCGGCCCTCACGTTTGCCGCGGGCGATTTGCAATCGCCTCTGCGCTTTGTCTCGATTCCGGTCCTGGCTCCCGGATTGATTCACGACTCGGAACCTGGCGTCGCCGCCGTGGTCTGGCCAAATGGGATCAGCGTTCCGGCGCGCGGCCGCGTCTTGCTGGGTTACATCGCCGGCGCGGCGGATGCTTTGGCGAACATCCGCATCTTCGGAAGCTCCGCCAGCACGCCGGACGGACAGGCAATTCGTCTGGAGTCCGGTCCCGCCCTCGCGCAATGACGCTCCGCTATCAACAGCCGGCCGCCAGGCACGGCGAGAAGAGTGTTTGAAAGCCATGGCCGGCCGCGCTCATTCTCTGCGGAACTGCGAAACCGTCCGCGCCAACCTCGTCTCTCCAGATAGCCGCCTCTCTAGAGCTGGATTCGCGAGAAGAGCCAGGAGCCCAACGCCAGCAGCGCGGCGGTGACCCCGGAGAGCACCGCCAGATCCACTGCGCCTCCATACTGGCTGACGCCGGTGAGGGCGGTGCGCATGCCGTCGATGCCGTAGGAGAGCGGGTCGAAGATGGCGACCACGCGCAGCGCCTTGGGCGCGAAGGTCAGCGGATAGATGGACCCGGAAAGGAAGAACATGGGCATCACCACGAAGCCCATCACGAACTGGAAGCCCTGAAAGTCGCTCAGCACGGAAGCGATTGCCGTACCCATGGCGGTGAAGGCCACGGCGATCAGCGCCATGAAGACCAGCGCGTACGGGACCGTGGCGAGACTCGCCGGACGGAAGCCCATCACCAGGCAAATGGCCACTACCAGCGCGCCCTGGATCATGGAGACCGTGGCGCCGCCCAGCGTGCGCCCCACCATGATCGCGAAGCGCGGCACCGGCGCCACCAGCACCTCTTTCAGGAAGCCGAACTGGCGGTCCCAGATGAGCTCGATGCCGGAGAAGATGCCGCTGAACAGAACCGTCATGCCCACCACGCCGGGCGCGATGAATTGGAGGTAGTTGCCCTGGCCGGCGCGCTGGAACACCGGGCCGAAGCCGAAGCCCAGCGCCACCAGATAAAGGATGGGCTGTCCCAGAGAGCCCACAATGCGCGACCGGGATCGCAGGAAGCGCTTCATCTGGCGTAGCCACAGAACGTAGATGGCGTTCATTAGCGCTGCCTCCGCCACATCTTGGTCATGTTGCGCATGCGGTCCAGGTTGGAGGCTTCTTCCTCGCGGATGGTGGTCCCGGTGAGCGCCAGGAACGCCGTCTCTAGCGAATCGGAATTGGTTTGCGCCTTGAGTTCGGCGGGCGTGCCCTGCGCCACAATACGCCCGTGATCGATGATGCCGATGCGGTGCGCCACTCGCTCCGCCTCCTCCATGTGATGGGTGGTGAGAAACACGGTGATGCGTTCCTGCTCGTTGAGCTTCTTCAGGTGCGTCCAAAGCTGGTTGCGGGTTTGCGGGTCAAGGCCCAGCGTGGGTTCGTCCAGGAACACGATGCGCGGCGTGTGCAGCAGGCCGCGCGCAATCTCCAGGCGGCGGCGCATGCCGCCGGAGAAGGTCTTGACGAAATCCTTGCGCCGCTCCCAGAGCTCAAAAAGGCGCAGCAGCCTCTCCACGCGCTCGGCGCGCTCCTTACGCGGCACCTGAAACAGGATGCCGTGGAAGTCCATGTTCTCGTATGCGGTCAGTTCGTCGTCCAGGCTCTGGTCCTGAAATACGATGCCGAAGCACTGGCGGACCTTGTGCTGATGCGACGTGGGGTCCAGGCCGGCCAGTTCAAGCGAACCGGCACTCGGGGCAAGGAGCGTGGTGAGCATCTTGATGGTGGTGGTCTTGCCGGCGCCGTTGGGACCCAGGAAGGCGAAGATCTCGCCCTCGCCCACCTCGAAGGAGATATCGCGAACGGCTTCGAACTCGCCGAACTTCTTGACTAGGTTTTGGACACGAATCATCGGACGGGACATCCATACCATCGTAATCGACGTTGCCGCGGAAGGAGGAGACAAGAGGGCTAGAATCGAGGATCCGCTACGCGGTTTGCTAAGGTGAGAAGCGAAGCATGTGGAGATCCGGAGGCGTGAAACCGGCCGCGCTGCCTGAACAGGGCCCGCCGCCGCCGCGAATACGCGGCATCTATCGTGCGCTGCTGGTCATCGTGGTGTTCGCTGCCACGGTGGTGTTCGTGTTCCCGCTGGCCTTCGATCCCGGAGTGGAAGCCCCCACGGACCTGGAGTTCGGCAATCCATCCTCGGTGGTCATCGAGGTTTCGAACCAGAACGTGACGCCGCTGCTCGATCTCCAGTACACGTGCGAACTTTCCAGCCTGACGCTGGCGAACGGGTCCACGGTGACGAACGCGCGGGAGTTGGTGCGCGGCACGATCCGCCGCATTCCCGGGCGCCGGGCTTTTGAGGTTCGCTGCGAAGCGGCCTATATCCTGACAGCGCCCATAAAGTCCGCCGAGTATAAGCTGACGGTCGGCTACCGCGCTTATCCCTGGCCGCGGCGGCGTTCGAGCTCCTGGAGGATCGCCGCCAAGGTAAATGACAAGGGCGATGTGACGGGCTGGAAGGTCACGTAACCGCGGCGCCGCGCTCCTTCAGCAACTTCCGCAGGATGGACCGGTGGCAGTGGCTCTCTTCCCGGCAATAGCAGCCAAGGGAGAGGTTGGTTTGGTGCGAAAGCGCCGCCAGCATGTCCAATTCACGGCTGCGATCTGGTTCGTTCATTTCCTTTCTGAATTTGCGTGTGAACGCGGCCCATGCCCGCTGGTCCTCCGCGCGCAGGGCTTCAGCGACGAGTTGGGCGCTCGGCGCGAGATTGGGGAACCAGACGTCGTAGTAGTCCAGGCGCGCGAAATCGGATTTCGGAACCGCGCGCGGCGGCCGCCGCACGGCGCCCAGACGCAGTCCCTCGCCGGGCTTGCGCGGGGAACCGAGTTGAACGATCGAGATGGGCATTTCGAGGGCCCTCCAATCGACAGTGTTGCACGGCCGCGTACCCATTGAGACGCGCCCGGGAGATTCCCCTAAGCCCGCTTGCCACGACGCTTAAATGGGAACTGCCGAATCGGAGATTTCCAGAGGATTGTCATGCGCGGAAATGTTATACTCGTTGCGCCAGCGCAAGCGCCGAGGGGGCGGAGGGGATGAATTCGGGCGAGCGATTCGGACGCTACGAAATTGTCAGAAGGCTGGGGCACGGCGGGATGGGCGAGGTCTTTCTCGCCCTGGACACCGGCCTCGAGCGTCGTGTCGCCCTGAAACTGCTCGCCGGGAAAAACCAGGATGACCCGGGCGCGCGGAAGCGCCTGGTGCGCGAGGCCAAGGCGGCCGCCGCTATCGACCATCCGTATATCTGCAAAGTCTACGAAGCCGGCGAGGCGAGCGAACAGGCGTTCATCGCCATGGAATATCTGGAAGGCGAGACGCTGTCCGAGAGGCTCCGGCGCGGACCGCTCTCCTGGGAGGAATTTCGCCCGCTGGCAGCGGAGATCACCGAAGCGCTGGCAAAGGCGCATGGGTTGGGCGTGGCGCACCGCGACCTGAAGCCTTCCAACATCATGATTGGGCCGGAAGGCCACGTGAAGCTGGTGGATTTCGGTCTGGCCAAGCGCATGATCGGGCAGGACGACGAAACCGAAAGCGCGCTCACCGCGCCGGGTTCCGTGGCGGGCACTTTGGTCTACATGTCGCCGGAACAGTTCCGTGGCGCCGCGGTGGATTGCCGCACGGACCTTTTCTCCCTGGGCGTGGTCTTCTACGAAACCCTGGCTGGCGCGCACCCGTTTGAGCGGCGCAGCGCCATTGAAACCGCCATGGCCATGCTGAACGCGCCCGCGCCGCCGCTGCGCGCTGCCAAGGGCGAATGCCCGGCGGGCCTGGACAAGATTCTGTCGCGCCTGCTGGCCAAGGAAGTGGAGGACCGCTACCAGAACGCAGGCGAGGCGCTGGCAGACCTTCGGGCTCTGGATGGCGCCCGCACCAGCGCCACCAGCGAGTCCGCGCCCTACCCGGTGCGCGCCACCGTTGGCCGTGAAGCGCAGCGCGCGGCCCTGCGGCGCGCGTATTCGCGGGTGAAGTGCGGGCGCGGGTTGCTGCTGGCGGTTTCCGGCGAGGCGGGCATCGGCAAGACCAGCCTCATGGAAGATTTCCTGGGCGAACTGGCCGCCCTGGCGGATCCCCCGGTGGTGACGCGCGGGCGGTGCGCGGAGCAACTGGCCGGCGCCGAGGCGTACCTGCCGCTTCTGGAGGCGCTCGACCATCTGCTGCGCTCCGCCGCTCCGGCGGTTCCCGACGCCATGAACGCCGTGGCCCCCACGTGGCGCCTGCAGGTGGGCGCGGGGTCGGAGGAAGGCGCGGAGGCCGGCGCGCGCGATCTTCCCGCGGGTTCGCAAGAACGTTTGAAACGCGAACTCGCCGCTTTGTTCGCGGCGATCTCCCGTGCCGCGCCCCTGGTGGTGTTCCTGGAGGACCTGCACTGGGCGGACATCTCCACGGTGGACATTCTGAATTACCTGGCTTCGCGCTTCGCGGAGATGCGCGTGCTCGTGCTGGTCACCTACCGTCCGGCGGAGATGGCCGCGGCGCAGCATCCCTTCCTCACCGTCAGCCACAACCTGCAGGCGCGCGGGTTCTATGAAGACCTTTCTCTGGACTTCCTGGACAAGGCTGACGTGGAGCGCTACCTCGCGTTGAATTATCCCGGCCACGCCTTTCCGCCCAGCTTCGCGGCCATGATCCATTCGCGGACCGAGGGCAGCCCGCTCTTTGTGGTGGACCTGGTGCGCTATCTGCGCGATTCCGGCGGCATCCGGCTGGAAGAGGGGCGCTGGGTTCTGGCGGGCGCTCTGCCGGAATCGCCCCGGGAACTGCCGGCCTCGGTGCGCGGCATGATCACGCGCAAAATCGAAATGCTGGACCCGGAGGATCGCAGGCTCCTGGTGGCCGCCAGCGTGCAGGGGGACGAGTTCGATTCCGCTACCCTGGCCGCAGCTGCGGAAACCGACCCGGCGGACGTGGAAGAGCGTCTGGACGCCTTGGACCGCGTGCACGTGTTTGTGAAGCGCGGCGAGGAGCGCGAGTTTCCGGACCGCACGCTCACCCTGCGCTACCGCTTCGTTCATGTGCTCTACCAGAACGTGCTCTATGCCTCGCTGCAACCCACGCGGCGCGCGGCGCTGAGCGGGCGCGTGGCGCGCGCGCTGGCGGCGCATCACTGCGCGGACGTCGGCGCGGTGGCCGGGCGCGTCGCGCTGCTCTTTGAAACCGCGCGAGATTTCGCCTCCGCCGCGCAGTACTTCTACGCCGCGGCGCAGCACGCCATCGGGCTGTTTGCGTTTCGCGAAGCGCTCTCGCTGGCAGAGCGCGGGCTGGCTGCCGTGCTGGCGCTGCCCGGTACGCCCGAAGCCAGGCAGTTGGAACTGGGCATCCAGATGGTCAAGGGCGTCGCGCTGCGCTCCACCACCGGCTGGGCCACGCCGGAACTGGAGGAGACGTTCGCCCGGTCGCGGGCCATCTGCCACGAACTCGGCGATCCGCCCGCTACGTTCCCGGTGCTGTGGGCCATCACCCTATTCCACCTGATACGCGGCAATCTGATCGAATGCCGCGAGCGCGCCGATGAGCTGATGGCGAAGGCCGCGGAGACCGGCAATCCGGCGTTTCTCATGGCGGCGCACCACATGGCGGGAGTCTCGCGCGAATTTATCGGCGACATGGTGGAGTCGACGCGCCTGCTGGAACGCGCGCGCGAACTGCACGTGGCCCAGGACCATCCGAAATACGCCGCGATGTACGGTATTGATCCGGGCATGATCGCGCGCGCCATGTCCAGCCGTCCGCTGTGGGCGTTGGGGTATCCCGACCGCGCGCTCGAGCGAGCCCGTGAAACCCTGGCGATCGCGCGCACGCAGCGCGAGCCGCTCACCTGCTCCTTCGCCATTCTCGTGCTCCAGGGCGTCCTGGCGTATCGCGGCGACGGTGAGGAGGCGGTGGCGCTCGGCGATGAATGCATCGCCATCTGCCGGGAGCACGGCCTGCCGCAGGAAGCCGAATGGAGCCGCTCCTTTCAAGGCGCCGCTCTGCTCACCCTGGGCTGCGTGAGCGAAGCCATCGAACTGCTGGCGGACAGCCTGGCGGTACAGGCGCGCATCAAGACGCAGCTTGCGCGGCCCATGTACTTGGCGATTTTGGCGCAAGGTCTGTGGCAGGCAGGGCGTGTGGAGGAAGGCTTGCAAACGGTCGAAGAAGGGCTGGCCTGCGCCGCGCGGACCGCGGAGGGCGGCTACCTGGCGGAGTTGTACCGCGTGCGCGGCGAGTTATTCCGCTTGGCGGGCAACCTTGAGGCGGCGGAGGAATGGCTGCGCCGCGCCGCCGCGCTGGCTCACAGCCAGCAGGCAAGAGCCTTCGAACTCCGCGCCGCTGCGGGGCTCGCTTCGCTCTTGGCCGTTTCCGGCCGGGCCGCCGAGGGCCGCGCCGCGCTTCTCCCCGTCTACGAATGGTTCACCGAGGGCCGCTCCACGCGCGACTTGGTGGCCGCGCGGCAGTTCCTTGCCGAGATTGGATGATCCATGATGCCCGACGATCCCGCGCCAGTTGCTTTTGAGCGCAAGCCGCCCACGGAAGACCGCGACATTCTGGAGATCATCCGCGCCGTGCTTACCATTCAGGCGCGCACCTCACGGCAGCAGAAGAAGCCGCTTGCCCGCGGCACTCACGCCAAGGGCAGCGCCGTCCGCGGCGAATTCGAGATCCTGGATGTGACCGCGGACGGCCGCCCTCCCGCGCTGGCGAAACGTCTGGCGGTAGGGATCTTTGCGCGGCCGGGCAAGTACCCGGCCACCGTGCGCTTTGCTAACGCTGTTTCCGCTCCCTCGTCGGATGAGAAGCCCGATGTGCGGGCCATGTCCTTCTCCATCCAAGTCCCCGAGGGCGCCCTCGCGTGCGGCGCCACGCGCCTGGATTTCTCACTGAACGGCGCCACCACGTTCCCCATGAACGACGCGCGCGCGTTCGCCGCGTTCATCCGCGTCATGGCCGCCGCCGGCGTCTGGGGCAAGCTGAAGACGCTGTGGCGTCGCTCGCTAGCCGACGCGTACGGTTTTCTCAAGGTTGCGGTGCTGGGCGGCGCGCAGCAGCTCCGCGAGCCCAAGCTGGCGTATCAGCAACTGCGCTATTGGAGCACCGTGCCGTTCGCGCATGGGGCGGGGGAGGCCGTCAAGTATTCGGCCACGCCCAGCCCGCTGAATCCCTCGCAGTTTCAGCGCAACGGCCCGAACTGCTTGCAGGACGAGCTCGCGCGCCACGTGAACCAGGACCAGCGCATGAGCGAGTGGGATTTCGGGATTCAGCTCCTGGACGCCGGGCGCATGAAGCGCCACTGGCGGCATCGCGACGCCGCCTTCTGGATAGAAAACGCGACTGTGGAATGGAATGAGGATCAGGCGCCGTTCCACACCGTGGCGCGGCTGCGCCTGCTGCCGCAATCGACGCTCACGCCGGAAGAGACCGCGGCGCAGCACATCGACGTGAATGAGAACGCGACGCCGGACACGCGCCCTCTCGGGGGCATCAACCGCGCGCGGTGGCCCGTGGAGCGCGCCAGCCGCACGGCTCGCGAAGGCGGCGTGGTGGATATGCCCGCGGCCCAGCCGTTCCGCCGGCCGCTGTGGGCCAAGCTGCTGCGCTGGGGCTTGACGGCGTTCGCGGCCGTGGCGGCGGCGTGGCAGATCGCCGGCGTATTCTATGGTTGGGCGGAGAATCGCAACGTCCCGCGGCTCCAGCGCGCGGACAACGTTCGCTATCTGGATCAGGGCTGGGGCACGGACCCGGAAGCCGCCAGTCGGCAGACCTATTACTACACGCCGCAAGGCGCTTCGCTCTCCGGCGTCCGCTACAGTTGGTTCGTGAATCTGGAGCGGGCTTTCAGCACGCAGCGCCTGGCGGACCCGGACCACATGCGGCGCCTCAACTTCATTGTGGACCGCTCGCCCTCGCGCGCCAACCCGGATTTGCTGCCCGTGGGATTCGCCCGCTACTACGACGCGACGCGGCGCGACGACATGCTCGACATCACCTGCGCCGCCTGCCACACCGGGCAATTGAACGTTACCCGGCCCGCGCCGGCCGGCTCCAGGAACATCACCACGGCCATTCGCGTGGACGGCGGGCAGGCGCTGACGGCGTTCACGGACGTAGAGCCCGGCAGCTTCACGGTGGAATTGATCGGCGGCATCGGCGTCACGCTCGCCGATCCGTTCAAGTTCAACCGCTTCGCCAACCGCGTGATCGGGCCGCAAGCGAGCGTTTCGGATAAAGCGCGATTGTGGGGCCAGGTGGCGTGTGTCTTCGGACGCTTCCTTTCGCTGGGCGTCTCTGGTTCCTTCAAGAGCGGCTTGTATCCAACGCAGGAAGGCTATGGGCGCACGGACGCCATCGGCCGCATTTCCAACGTGGTTTTTGGGGATCACGTGGACCCGCGCAACTACCGCAACGCCACCGGCCCGGCCAGCTATCCCCCGGTGTGGAACGTTTGGAAATTCGATTGGGAGCAGTACAGCGCCTTCGTGGCGCAGCCCATGGCGCGCAACATCGGCGAAGGCATGGGAACGGGCGCGGACTATCAGCTCGTGGATAGCTACGGACGGCCGATGCCGCCCTCCGAGCGCTATGACACCTCATTCGCCTTCGAAGGCGTGCACCGCATCGAATCCACCCTGCAAACGCTTCAGGCCCCGGCATGGCCCCAGGATCTGCTGGACGATGTCAAACTGCCGCTGGCCAAGCGCGGGCGCCAGATCTTCCTGCAGCGCTGCATCATGTGCCATGGGCCGCGCGTGGCCTCCCGTTCACTCACCCTGGACGTGGCCCCGGGCCGCGTGCCGGACGATCCCAAGAAGCCGGCCTTGCCCATGTGGCTCATCCGCTACAAGCCTCTGGCGCAGATCGGCACGGATCCGCAATCCACCCAGAACCTGGTAGGCTTCCGCCTGGATATGACGCGCGCCGGGCTGGATCTCACGGCGGTCCAAGCCATGCTGCGCGGAGAGATCCAGCAGCAGGAATCGCGCGACGCCAAGCTGCTTCCCAACCTCCAGCAGGAATCGCAGCAGGTGACAGCGGCCCGCAACTCAGCCCCAGCCAATTCCCCCGCGCGCGCCGCCGCCGAGGCGGCCCTCTCCGAGATCAACCAGGAGATGAGCGACGCGCAGGGAGCCGTCAGCGGCGACGAGCAGCAGATCAAGGATCTGGCGAAGCTCGATCTGCATGCGGTGACCATTGGCGAAGGCTTGAGCATGCTCGGAATGATAATGCGCGACCGCTATTACGATGAGCATCACTATCCCGAGGCGGCGCGCGAGTGCTACAACGGCTTCGGCATGCTGGACCTGCCGCAGGCCGAGCTGGGCTATAAGCCGCGACCGCTCGAAGGCGTGTGGGCCACGCCCCCGTTCCTGCATAACGGCTCGGTCCCCACGGTGTACGATCTGCTTTCTCCGGTGGACGACCGTCCGAAGACCTTCTACCTGGGCCGCCGCGAGTACGATCCGAAGCTGCTCGGTTACGCCACGCCGCTGGGAGGCGATGAAAGCGCGCGCCTCGCCGCGCGCGGGGCCATCGAGAAGCCTCCGGCGCCCGCGGCCGGCGAGTTTCTGTACAATACGGAGCTCCCCGGCAATTCGAATCACGGCCACCAGTTCAACACTGGCTACGTGGAGTGGGACCCAGCCAAGCCGCCCGAAGCGAATTATCAAAATGGGCTCATTGGCCCCAAGCTCTCCGAGCAGGACAAGCTGGCGGTTATCGAATACCTGAAGATCCACCGCGACGATCTGGACGCCGTCGATTACATGGAGAAGCACAACGGGGCGTATCCGCCGCCCTCCCAATACTCGCTTCCCGACTGTTCGGCGACGCTGCCGAAGAAGCCGTGAACGCCGAGCACGGAGCATGCCATGACCTCTGCTGACGTGCTGGCCGCCCGCACGGTGGCTATTCTCACTTCGCGCTCGCACAACGCGGCTATCTACGCGCTCCGGGGCTGCGAGGATCTGGACCGGCGTTATGCCGCGCTCTGCAAGGCGCTGCGCAAAGCCAAACTACTGCCGGCTGATCATCAGGCCTTTGACCCCATGGCGCTCTACCGGCCCCTGCTGGCGCGCCTCAGAGCGGACGCGCCAACGGCCGCGGCGCTGGAGGAAGCCATCGGCCGGGAGTTCCCATCCGCGTTCGGCAAGTTGGCGGCCATGGTTCTAGCCAGATGGGACGAGTTGCCGGCCGAGCAGCGCGGCCTGGCCGGGAAGGCCGAGCTGTGGATCGGGCCCGCGACCGCCGCTTGGCCCCCGGATCTTCACGCCGCGGCGCACGCGGAGCTGGTCTACGTTGCGCGCCAGCTCTATCTGTTCGCCCATATCTGGCTGCTGCGCCGGCTGGCGCGGCTGTTGGATCCGGCGGCTCTGCGCGCCGTACGCGATTTTCCGGGCATGGCGTTCTCCGCCGCGCTGGACGAAGAGATGGAAGAAATCGCCAAGCGCCGCGGGGATGCGAGACCCGTGGCTCCGGGCGGCGCGGACGCGCCATGGGCGTGCCCGGATGTGCAGCCGGCGGCGGCGTCCGGCCATCCCGTGGCGCGCGCGGAGGCGGCGAACTTGGCTGGCCTCGCCTTTTCCGGCGGCGGCATACGCAGCGCCACCTTCAACCTCGGCGTGCTGCAATTCCTGGGAGAGAAGAAGCTGTTGCGGAAGTTCGACTATCTGTCCACCGTCTCGGGCGGCGGCTATATAGGCTCCTGGCTGCACGCGTGGGTTCATCACGCGGATGGGCTCGGCAAGCAACCTTCCGGCCTGGAATACGTGCAGGAGAGCCTCTCGCCGGTCGAGACTCCCGATCCCCAGGACCCACGCGCCTTGCCCATTCGCTTCCTGCGCCGCTACAGCAGCTATCTCACTCCGCGAAAAGGGCTCTTCAGCGCGGACACGTGGACCATGGTCAATATCTGGCTGCGGAACACGTTTCTGAATCTGCTAGTGCTGGCCTTGTGGCTTTCGGCCGTCCTACTGGCGCCGTATTGGCTGGCCGCGGCCGCGGACCGTGTGGGAGATTCGGCGCTGGCGGATTACTGGTGGGCGCTGCTGCTCTTTCCGGTCCTCCTCATCGGCCTGAATCTTTCGGCGCTGCAGCATGAACGGCGGCTCTCACGCTTCCGGGCTTGGTTGTGCCGCGAGCGCGTGGTCATCTGCCTCATCGTGGCGCCGGTTTTCGCTGCCGCGTGGGCCGCGGGATCGGCCGTCTCCCGGCACGTCGCCGAGGTCAACGCGCTGCATCGCAAATACGACCAGCAGATCCATGATGCCAACGCGCGGATCGCGGAGCTGGCGCGCCGCTCCAAGGATCCCGCCACGCCGGAAAGGGAGCGGCGCCAGATCGCCAACGAAGGGCCAGCGCTCAGTAACAACGCCAGCGCGCTCTATCACGAGGTGGCCGATGTGGAGGGCCAATTCTACCGGCGCGCCAGCATGGAGTTTGCGCTCGCCGTGGCGCTTCTGGTGCTGGTGGTGAGCGTGGCCGCGCGTCTCGACCGCACCTCGTATACGCGCCGCTGGCGCTACCGCTGGCTGCAAACCGCCGTGGCCTATGGAGGCATCCTGTGGGTTTGCGCCATGGCGACCGGCGCCACCGGAGCGCTCGATTACCTGTGGCTCAAGTATGTGACCCGGCCCTTGATCGACCCCTCGCGCACCCTGGCGAACCTAGCCTTGAGCGCACCCATTTTCCTGTGTCACATGTCCATCGCGGTCTTCCTCTATATGGGCCTGCTGGGGCGGCGGCTTCAGGATAACCGGCGCGAGTGGCTGGCGCGCCTGGGCGGCTTGCTGGGCATTTGCTGCGCCGGCTGGCTGGGGCTCTGCGGGCTAGCGGCCTACGGTCCGGACATCGGGACTTTTCTCTCGCAGCACGCGGTCCGCGGACTCGGAGGGCTCAGCCTCACCTCGCTCACGGCCACGGTCTCCGGATTGATTTCGGCCCGTTCGGCCGCCCGCACCAGCGCCGGATTAGGCGGTCTGCCCTCCAAGCTGCTCGCTGCCGCGGCGCCGCCCGTATTCGTTTTCAGCCTGCTTCTGATGCTTTCGCTCGCGCTCGTCCGCACCGGCGCCGGCTCGCAGCCCTGGCCCGCCTTCGGGTTCTCCCTGGCTTGCCTGGCCGTGGCGTGGTATCTTTCGCGCCGCATCGATATCAACGAGTTTTCGCTGCACCAGTTCTACCGCAACCGCCTGGTGCGCTGCTATCTGGGAGGCGCGCGCGCGGATGTCCGCATGGCTGACGCGTTCACGGGCTTCGACGAACTCGACGACCTGCGCCTCACCTCTCTGGCGCCCTCCGCCGGCTACTCCGGGCCGTATCCCATCCTCAACACCACGCTCAACGTGACCCACGGCGAGGAGCTGGCTTGGCAGGAGCGCAAGGGTGAATCCTTCGCTTTCACGCCGCGCTTCTGCGGGTTCGATGTGGCGCGCGGCCGCGCCACGCATCCGCGCGCGGCGGGCGACAGGATTTCCTACGGCGGCTACCGGCCCACCGGAGATTACGCCTACCCGAACCCCGCCGATGCCTCGCCTTTCCTCACCCACAGCGGCATCCGCGTGGGCGCGGCGATGGCGATTTCCGGGGCCGCCGCGAGCCCCAACATGGGCGAAAACACGTCCAGCAGCGTGGCCTTCCTGATGACCGTGCTGGACGTGAGGCTGGGCTGGTGGCTGGGCAATCCGCGGCGCATCGACACGTGGCAGCGGCCCGGCCCACGCACGGGATTGAGCCAGCTTCTGGCGGAGCTGACCGCCAGCACCAACGATACGCGTGGATACGTGTACCTCTCCGATGGCGGCCATTTCGA
>DATKOS010000023.1:0-2360 GCA_035524535.1 Bryobacteraceae bacterium | reverse complement strand
CAGTTCGTCTGCGCCTACAAAGCCGACGGCCTCATTGTTGCCACTCCCACCGGCTCCACCGCCTATTCGCTCTCCGCCGGCGGCCCCATCATTACGCCTTCCGTCCCCGCCATTTGCCTCACGCCCATCTGCCCGCACATGCTCACCAATCGCCCGGTCATCGTGCCGCAGACCAGCGCCATCCGCATCGTCCTGCACGGCGCCGTGGAAGGCGTCTATCTCACCATCGACGGTCAGGTGGGCACGCCCATCCGCGAAGGCGACGCCCTGGTGTGCTGCAGCTCGCGCTACTCGCTGCTCCTGGTGCGCCCGCCCCGCATGCGCTTCTTCGACGTCCTCCGCTCCAAGCTCAAATGGGGTGAGAGATGATACGCCGCCGGCCCGCCGCCTGAACCTCGCCCGCCAAATTCGGAAAAAATCTATTCCCCTTTTATTCGCCCCATGGTATAGTCC
The DNA here is from genome assembly GCA_035524535.1 of Bryobacteraceae bacterium. Lineage (GTDB taxonomy): Bacteria > Acidobacteriota > Terriglobia > Bryobacterales > Bryobacteraceae > BOG-224. The sequence continues at coordinate 1,907 of DATKOS010000023.1, read as the reverse complement.
CTCCATGAGCCCTAAACCTCAAATCTATGACTTCGCGCAACAGCTTGTAACCAGCAAGGAATACTTCGACCGTTCCACGCGGGTTCTGGAAGAAGCGGATTCCGGATTTCGTCCCAAGCCCGACATGATGAGCGTCGCCGGCCAGATCGCCCACGTGGCGCACACCTTGAATTGGTTTGTGCAGGGAGTAACGCGGCCCGAGGGCTACGACTTCGATTTCGCCCGCCAGGCGCAAGAAGTGGAAGCCGTCACCTCGATCGCCGCCGCCCGCAAGAACCTGGACGAAGCCTTCGCCGCCGCCATCGCCTTCCTCCGCTCGAAGAGCGCCGAGGAGATTGCCGCGCCGATGCCTCCGGGACCCATCATGGGCGGCCAGCCGCTCAGCGACATTGTTTGGGCCATGGTGGAGCACACCGCCCACCACCGCGGCGCCCTAACTGTCTACTCGCGCTCGCTTGGCAAAGTGCCGCCCATGCCCTACATGGGCTAAGCGGAACAGGGCAGGCTGCGCGCTCGGCCTGCCCTTCTCCCATGCCTTTCGTTCTTCAACCCACCCTCACCGGCGAGTTGCTTGAGTTGCGGCCTCTGTGCTCGGAGGATTTCGAGGATCTCTACGCGGTCGCCTCGGACCCCCTTCTTTGGGAGCAGCACCCGGCGCCCGACCGCTGGCGGCGTGAAGTGTTCACCAAGTTGTTTCATGAGTCCCTGCAATCCGGCGGCGCGCTTGTGGCGGTGGACCGCCGGAGCGGCGCCGTCATCGGCTCCTCGCGCTTCCACGGCTACCACGAAGCCCGCTCGGAAATCGAAATCGGCTGGACCTTCCTGGCTCGCGCCTATTGGGGCGGCGTTTATAACGGCGAAATGAAGCGCCTCATGCTGGCCCACGCCTTCCGGTTCGTTGAGAGCGTCATCTTCCGGATTGGCCCGCAAAACATCCGTTCGCAAAAGGCCGTCGAAAGAATCGGAGCCGTTCGCGAGGCCTCCCTGAGCGGCGTCCGAGGCGATGACGCACTCGTCTACCGCATCCGCGCGCCGCACCCGGCCCTCTAGCGCGCCGCCCGGCGCGCCGGCCCCTGCTCCGCGAATCCACCATCCCCTTCATGTATTATGGTTGGGCTACTTCGAGGAGGGCTCATCCTTGAAACCGAAACGCCGCAAACTCACCACCTTCGGGACGGCCTTCGCTCCTCCCGCCGCGGAAGACCATCCCCTGAGAATCGTCGATTTCCACGCATGGCGCTTGAAGGAGCCGGACTCGGGCCGACGGTACAGCGTGGTGAGGCTGCGCGCGCAGGGAGGCGCCACCGGGTATGGCGAGGGCGGGCCTTCGCTTGCCGCGGAGATTGCCGCGGCGCGGACGGCCGTGATGAACCGCCGCGCCACCGAATCGGAATACGTGCGCGCAAGCCTCGCCGGCCTGCCGGCGCTGGAAGCGGCGGTGAGCAACGCGATGCTGGATCTGGCGAGCCGCGCGAAGGAAATGCCCATCTACCGCTACCTGGGCGGACCGGTGCGCTACAAAGCGCGGCTGCTGGCCCATCTGGAAGGCAAGACGGCGGCCGAGGCCCGGCCATCGCTCGAGCGCGCCAAGCGCCAGGGGTTCCAGCTCTTCACCACCGCGGCGCCGGTGCGCGACGCGATGATCCCCCTCCGCGCTTACGTGGACCAGGTGAGGCAGCACCTCACGGACATGCAGGCGCTCGCGGGAGCGGGCGCCGAATGGGTGCTTGACGGCCATGGCGCCATGACTCCCGGCGACGCCGCGACATTGGCGGTTGCACTGGAGCCGCTGCATCCTGTCTGGTTCGACGAACCGACCGGCGTCATCACCCAGGACGCCCTGGCGAAGATCGTGGACGAATCCGTGATGCCTATCGGACTCGGCCGCGCCATCACCGGGCTCGATG
>DATKOS010000022.1:0-14795 GCA_035524535.1 Bryobacteraceae bacterium | reverse complement strand
TTCCCAACCCATACTTTTCCGCGGACTTCGAGCGCGGCTACATCCACAACATGGCGCACTTCCAGGGTGTAACTTGGGGGGAATTGCCGCGCGAGCTGACTTTCGGCGGCCCCAAGCTGTTCTACAACCTGGGCCCCATCTACGCCTTGGCGCCCATTGCGCTCGCCGGCCTGGTTTGGCGGCGCACACGCTTGCTGACACTGGCGGCGCTAGCGGTGGCCGCGGGATACGCGGGAGACAAGGACCCGCGCTTCCTGATTCCGGCGCTGCCGCTGCTGCTGCTGGCCGTGGGAGTCGCGCTGAGCCGCTTGCCACGCGGAGCATGGGCGTTGTGGTTGCTGGCCGCGGCGCAGGCGCTGCTGATCTGGCCTGGCGTTTCGCGTCACAGCCACCGTATCCACGTTTCCGACCCGACTCTTGCCGCCACCGACTGGCGCGCGGCCCTCCGCCTGACTCCGGAAGACAAATACCTGGCGCGTTTCGATACGTACCGCGCCGCGCGGGCTATTGAACAACTTGCGCCGGCGAACGCCACGGTTCTGGCGCTGGCCGGCGGCGTGGCTACTTCCTACACCGATCGGACGGTGCTGGACAGCTATCACTCCACGGCGTCCCAGCGCGCCTCGTCCCTCTTCTTCGACAACGAAAACACGGCGGCCAACTGGCGGTGGCGGTGGGTGGCGGCGTTTCCGCGCGCCGCGGTTCGCGAAATCAGGATTCGCCAGCAGGGGCGGAGCGCGGTGCCGTGGAGCATCGGCGAAATCCGCCTCCTGCGGAACGGAATGGCGCTCGCGCCCCGGCGGGACTGGCGCGCGGAGGCCTCTCCCAACCAGGACGACGCGGATCTTATGCTGGATGGCGCGGAGTGGACGCGCTGGACGTCGAGCGACCCGGCGCGCCCGGGCATGTATGCCGGCGTGCGGCTGGAAGGACCCGTGGAGATCGACGGCATCGAAGTGGTTTCCGGGAATGGGCCCTGGGATTCGAAGATGGACATGGCACTCACCGGCGCCGCCGGGCGCGCGCTTCCGGTCCTATCCGGAGAATGGCGCTCGGATCCGCCGCGAGACGACCGGGCCGCCGCCGCCCACTCCCTGAAGCAGCGCGGCATCGGCTACGTCTTCGTAGTGGACATCGGCTACCTGGGGCCGCAGATCCGGCGCGACGCCGCCGCCTGGGGTCTGCGCGAGCTGTTCCACGAGCCCGGCCAGTCCCTCTACCAAATCGAATGACGCCCCTCAGACGCCGCTGCGGTCCGGGGTTTTCGGCGCGCCATACAGCGCCAGCTTGTTCAGCCCGTCGATGTAGGCCTGCGCGCTGGCTTCCACCACGTCCGTGGATGCCGCGCGGCCGGCCACCTTGCGGCCCTCCGCTTCCAGTTGCACCGTGACTTCGCCCATCGCTTCCGGCCCCGCCGTTACCGCGCGGATTTCGTACCGGACAAGCTGGGCCGACGCGCCGGTCACCTGCGAGATGGCCTTGCACAGCGCATCCACAGGCCCGTCGCCGATGGCAGCGCCCTGGCGCGTCTCGCCGTTCACCTTCACCTTCACGCTGGCTGTGGGAATGGCGGAAGTGCCGCTGTAGATCTGGAGATATTCGAGCTGGTAGGCTTCCTCGGCCGGATGAATCTCGTCATACACGATGGCCAGCAAGTCCTCGTCGAATACTTCCTGCTTCTTGTCGGCGACAGCCAGAAAGCGCTGGTAGGCCTGATTCAGTTCTGCCTGGGAAAGCGTGAAGCCGAGCTTCTTCAGGCGATCCCGCAGTCCGTGGCGGCCGGTGCGCGCGGTGAGTACCACGCGGCTCTCCTTCATGCCGACATCCTCCGGCCGCATGATTTCGTAGGTCTCGCGCTGCTTCAGGAAGCCATCCACGTGGATGCCGGAGCTGTGCGAGAAGGCATTGCCCCCTACTACCGCCTTGTTCGCGGGCACCTTCATGCCGAGCAGATCCGAGACCAGGCGGCTGGCGCGGTAAAGCTCGCGCGTGTCGATTCCGGTGCGCAGATTGAAGTAATCCTGGCGCGTGCGGATGGCCATGATGACCTCTTCCAGCGCGGCGTTGCCGGCCCGCTCGCCGATTCCGTTGATGGTGCCCTCCACCTGCCGCGCGCCGTTCCGCACGCCCGCCAGGGAATTGGCCACAGCCAGCCCCAGGTCGTCGTGGCAATGCACGCTGATGGCGGCCTTCGCAATGTTCGGAACGTTCTCGCGAATGGAGCGGATCAGCGCGCCATACTGCTCCGGCATGGCGTAGCCCGTGGTGTCCGGAATGTTGACCACGGTGGCGCCGGCGCCGATTGCGGCTTCGAGCATTTGAAAGAGGTAGGCGGGGTCGGCGCGCCCGGCGTCTTCGGCGTAAAACTCCACGTCGTCGCAGTATTGGCGGGCCTGCTTGACGGCAGCGGCCGCCATCTTCAGGATCTTGGCCTTCTTCTGCTCCATGGTGACGCCGTACTTGTCATCGCGGAATTTGCCCGCGATATGAATATCCGAAGCGCCAATGCCGGTGTGGATGCGCGGCTTCTTGGCCTTGGCCAGCGCCTTGCCGCAGGCCTCGATGTCGCTCGGAACCGCCCGCGAAAGCGCGCAAATGGCCGGCCCCCGGATCTCGCGCGAAATCAACTCCACCGCGCCGAAATCCTCCGGAGACGACGCAGGGTACCCGGCTTCGATCACGTCCACATTGAGCTGCGCAAGCTGACCGGCGATCATGAGCTTCTCGCGACTGCCGAGCCGCGTGCCGGCCGCCTGTTCGCCGTCGCGCAGAGTGGTATCGAAGACCGCAACTTTATCGGACATATGATTCGATTATCGTACGGCCTCGCGCCGGCCGCTTCAGGACGCTTGCTCGCTTCGCGTTCGCCGTGCGCCTATCGGAGTTGGTCGAGAGCTTCGCGCACGCGGCTCAGAGCCGCGCCCGCATCGGGCGTGTCCACGCGGATCACCCGGCAGTATCCTCCCACCGGCCGCCAGCGTTCGAACATGCGCGGGGAAGGGAAGCCCGCGAAGATACTCACCAGCGGGACGCCGCACGCCGCGGCTACATGCTGGCCGGCGGAATCGTACCCCGCATACAATCGGCTGCCGGCGATGATGGCGGCGAAGCCAGCGAACGAGCCCTTCCAAAAGTCCGCGCGCACGGCGGAGCGCGCCACCGCCTGCTCCACGCGGAGCGCTTCCTCGCCGCCGGCGCCCTTATCGACGACCAGCGGCGCGCCGGTCCGCGCCAGGAGGCGCAGCAACTCTTCCTCGAAGGGATCGGCCAAGCGCTTCCCGGGATTCGCGCCCACCCCCAGGCTCACGGCGATGCAGCCGGGGTGCGCCGAACGCTCCCGCAGCGCTAGGTACGGCTTAGCGGCCACCACGCCCAGCGTCTCGGCGGCCCAGCCGGCGGCCAACTCCGGCAATGCGAACCCAGTCTCCGCGCCATACGCGCGGCTTTCAAACAAGCGGTAACGCTCCTCCGCGCACACCGGAAGCAGGCCGAGCTGCGTCAGGCGCGTATCGGGGTCCAACGTGACGGCGTCCGGCGCATCGAGCAGCCGCTGAAGCTCCTGCCATACCGCCAGCCGCTCGCGCAAATTGCCGCGCGCGTAATTGACTTCCGCATGGCGCAGGCGCGCGTCGCCGGCGAAAAGCTCAAAATTCTTGCGCGGGCCCACGAAGACGATCTCGGCTTCCGGCCAGTTCTTCTTCGCCGCGGCGAGCAGCACGCTGGTGATGGCGATATCCGCCCCCAGCGTGACGCGCGAGAGCACGAAGACGCGGCGCGGGACGCTTTCGATGGGCCGCACGCGCCGCACGCGTTCGTAGCGCGCCACCAGCTCGGCGGCCGTCACGCCTTCCGCGCGCAACGCGACGGCCTGTGAAAACAAGCGCGCGTACGCGCCGCAAAGCCGCGGCTCAAAGCGGTCCGCGAGTCCCTCTATGAGGGTGCCGAACAGCGCTTCGCCGCACTCGTCACGCGCGAGTTCGACGGGGAGTTGCGCGGGCTCGCGGCCGGCCAGGCAGAGCTCCAGCGTTTCGCGGGCGATGTCCTTACACGAAGTACTTGTCAATCAGGATTCCCAGTTTGGTGCGCGTGGCGGCCGGAACCGTGGAGCGGTCCGTGAGGATGGCGTGCGCCAGCGCCGAGCCGCACTTGCAGTTCCGCGCGGTGGGCATCTTGGCCACGGCTTCGGTCACCACCTTGCAAGCATTTTCGGCGTTGGCCACCAGGTTGCCGATGATCTGGTCCACCGTGACGGCGTCGTGCTCCGGATGCCAGCAGTCGTAATCCGTCACCATGGCGATGGTCACGTAGCAAATCTCGGCTTCGCGCGCCAGCTTGGCCTCCTGCAGGTTGGTCATGCCGATCACGTCCATGCCCCAGGAGCGGTAGACGTTGGATTCCGCCTTGGTGGAGAATGCCGGGCCTTCCATGCAGAGGTACGTGCCGCCCTTCTTCGCCTTCACGCCGGTGGTTTGGCAGGCGGCCGCCACCAGGTTCGCCAGTTCCGGGCACACCGGATCCGCAAAGCTGACGTGCGCCACCATCCCTTCGCCGAAGAAGGTGGAGATGCGGCCGCGCGTGCGGTCAAAGAACTGGTCCGGGATCACGAAGTCCTGGGGCTTGTGCTCTTCCTTGAGCGAGCCCACCGCGCTGAGCGACAGGATGCGCTGCACGCCCAGCTTCTTCATGCCGTAGAGATTCGCCCGGAAATTCAGCTCCGAGGGCGAAATGCGGTGGCCGCGCCCGTGGCGCGCCAGAAACGCCACCTGGCGGCCCGCCAGCCTGCCGACCACGTAATTGTCCGAGGGCCGCCCGAACGGCGTCTCGATGACGGTCTCTTCCTGAGCTTCAAAACCGGGCATGGAGTACAGCCCGCTGCCGCCGATGATTCCGATTTCCGCTTTCAACTTTCGCTCTCCTCAATGAGTTCCATCAGAACGCCGCCGGCCGACGCCGGATGTACGAAGACATAAAGATGCCCGCCCGCGCCGCGACGAGGTTCGTGCAACAGCCTCGCGCCGGAAGCGCGCAGACGCTCCACGGCGGCCGCAAGATCCGGAACGCGCAGCGCCACATGATGCAGGCCGGGGCCGCGCTTGGCCAGAAACCTCGAAATCGGCGAATCCGGGGACGCGGCTTCCAGCAGCTCGATGCGCGAATCCCCCGCCGGTAGCATGGCCACGTTCACCTTTTCCGCTTCCACCGTCTCGCGGTGCGCCGCGCGCAGGCCCAGGTTTTCGTACAGGCCGAGCGCATCGTCTATCTTATCCACCGCAATACCCAGGTGGTCGATGCGGGTTTGGCGCTTGCGCGCGGGTTTGGGGCGCGCATGGCCGGCCACCGCGCTCACGGCTTCAATTAATTCCTCGATTCCCGCGCCTTCGGTAGCCACCGTGCGCAGGATGGGCGGCTCGGGGCGGCCTTGAGGGCCCAGGCGCAGGGCGGTGCGCACCTCGCTTTCGGCCCGCTCCGCGCCGGGCAGGTCGGCCTTGTTCACCACGAAGACGTCGGCGATTTCCATGAGGCCGGCTTTGAGCGCCTGCACGTCATCGCCCATGCCGGGCGCCAGCACCACCACGGTGACCCGCGCCAACCCCGCGATCTTCACCTCGCTCTGGCCCACGCCCACGGTTTCGATGAGCACGTAGTCCTTGCCCGCGGCATCCATCAGGCGCGCCAGGTTCTCCGTGGCATGAGCCACGCCGCCCGAGGCGCCGCGCGTCGCCATGGAACGGATGAACACGCCGGGATCGCCGTGGTGCCGCTGCATGCGGATGCGGTCGCCCAGAATCGAGCCGCCGGTGAGCGGGCTGGTGGGATCCACGGCGATGATGCCCACGGTCTTCCCTTGCTTCCGGATGGCGGCGGCCATCGCGTCCACCAGCGTGCTCTTGCCCGCTCCCGGAGCGCCGGTGATGCCTACAATGCGCGCATGGCCGGCGTGCGGCGCAAGCTCGCGCAACACTTCCAGCGCCCGAGGGTCGCGATTTTCCACGCCGGTGACGGCGCGCGCCAGCGCCCGCGAATCTCCCGCGCGGATCTTGGCGGCCCAGGAGTTCATATCGGCCGGCAGGCGGTAGGCCTGCCCCACCGGACTGGCGTGAGCCGGAAGCCGCGCGGCGCCGCGAAAGGCTCCGCCCGCGTGCGGCGCAGCCAAGGCCAGTCAGCGTTCGTGCCGGCCGCGCTCCGCGCCACTAGACAATCTCTTCTTTCTCCGCATTCCAGCGCACGGTGCGCCCCAGGCGGTAGCTCTCCACGGCCATGCGGCAGGCGACGGCAACCCGGTAGCCCAGCTCCACCGGACAATTCGGCTCCTGGCCGGTGCGCGCGCAATCGAAGAAATTCTGCATGTGCGCGCGGGGCGGAGTCAACGTACGGCCGGACATTTCGTTGCCTTGGGGGCGGTTTACTTTTTGCGGCGCGTAGCGGATTTGCTGTCCGCGCGAAATCGTGCCATCCGATCCAAGCGCCTCTTCGCCCGTGCCGAGCTTGTCATTGGCGAAGCCGGAATCCCAGGTGAAGAGCAGTTCCTCGGGCAACTCCATGGAGACGTGCATCGTGTCCGGCGTCTGGCGCCCGTCCTTCCACACGTACAGCCCGCCGGTCATGGTGACGGCGCTCGGGATTTGCAAGCCCAGCGCCTTGTACCAGAACGCGACCTGTTGGCACATGTGTTCCTGAACGGCGCCGCCGGAGTAGTCCCAGTAGGACCGCCAATTGACAAAGCGGTTGGCGTCGAAGGGATGGGGCGGAGCCTCGCCCAGGAATGCCGGCCAGGCGATGTTCTCCGCGGTCATATCCGGGTAAACGGGGCGCGTCCCTTGCGGCTTTCCGTGCGGCGTATTGCGGTACATGTGGGCGCGGATGGTGAAGATCTTGCCCATCAGCTCCGGTTTCAGGAAGGCGGCCGCGTCCGCCATTTGGCCCGAGGACGTCCACTGATGGCCAATCTGCACGGTGCGGCCGGAAGGCTGCCACGCCGCGCGCATGTTCTTGGCTTCCGCCACAGTTAAGGCCATGGCCTTTTCCAGGTAGATGTGCTTGCCTGCGCCCAGAGCCGCCAGGAAGGGCTCGCCACGCAGGTGCTGCGGGGTGGCGATGAGTACCGCATCCACGGATTTGTCGTCCAGCAGCGCGCGGTAATCCGCATAGGAGGCGGCCGAGGGCGCGATGGTCCTGGCTTCCTCCAGGCGGCGCGGATAGACGTCGGCGATGCCGGCGCACTCCACGCCCGGGCAGCCCATGGCCTCGCGCAGAATTTCCTTGCCGCGGTCGCCCGCGCCAATCAGGCCGATGCGAATGCGCACGTTGGCCGAGCCCGCGGCGGAAGCGTTGGCCGCCAGACCGCCCGCCAGGCTGGTGGCGACTTTACTGATGAAAACACGCCTGGATTGCATGGTACAGCACAATTATAGCTGTTGACGCCCGATCGTCTCGCCGCGGGGTAGCACCGTGGGGTCGCGCGTCAGGGAGTTATATGGAACTCGGCCCGCTTCACCGCATTCGAACCGGGCATGGCGATCTCCAGGATGTAGTCTCCGGGTGGCAGCGGCGGTTGGCCGTTCAGTTTGAGGATGAGCGGCTGCACGGCGGCGGGGTGGGCGCCGGGCTGGGCGGCGCTGCGCATGGCGGCGCGCTCGGCGCCAGTGGCGCGGTCCAGCACGCGGAGGGTGAGATCCCACTTGCCGGAGGAATTGTAGATCTCCAGGTAGGCGAAGTACGGTTCCGAAGCGCGAAAACGGTTGTCTCCCGAGGGCGCGATCTGCACGGATCCTGCGATGAGATCCTTGCGGCCTTCGAGCAGCGCGGGGTCGAGGTCGGCAGCCAGGCCTTCCACTTGTTTGGTCTCGCTCGCGAGTGCAATGCCGCCGAGGGTTACGCCGCTGCCGTCCCAAGCGTCGATGGCGAGCGGCGCTTCGGCTTTGCCGATGCTCTGGCCTCCTGAACCGAAGGCCACGCGTACTGTGTACTTGCCGGGGGGCAGGCGGAACTGGCGCTCGTAATGATAAGGCTGCGTGTGGAGGGCAACCACTTGGGCGGCTTCGAAATCTAGGGGCAGGGAGTCGCTGAAGCGGGCGGCTACGCTGCCGTCTTCCGCATAGGCCAGGCCTACGAGATCGAGATCGGCGTGTTCCTTGCCGTTCTGCTTGGTGAATTTGAGGGTCGCCAGGTCCATCTCCATGGAGAGATCCACGAGCGCGACGCCGGGCGAATCGTAGAAATAGGGCAGCTCGATGGAGGCCGCAGCGCCGGCGGTGGAATCCGCGATGTGCGCTTCCAGCGCTTTGCCTTCGATCTTGCCTGCGAGGACGTCCGGGGCTTCCGTATTGCAATAGCCGTCCCGCGCCGTGATCTGGAGACCGCTGGCAACGGTGCGCACGCGCAGAGAATGGCAGCTTCCGGTGGGGGAATCGGCGGGCGTGAAGCTGAGGAGATAGGACTTTGCAACGTTGTCCAGGAGGTCTCCCACGCCCTTTGTCAGATCGCCCTTGATCAACCCGCCGCCGGTGGCTTCGCCAACGGATTTCAGCCCGGGGTTGGTGGCGTAGACCGAAACGTCCGCGCGATTGAGGGCCTTCACGGTGGATTCGCTGGCGTAGTCCGTGCCCGCGTATCCGCCCACCACGACGACCAGTTTGCGGCCCTTAATGGCCGCGAGGCCGTCCGCCAGATCACGCAGCGCGTCCATCATCACGGCGGCTGCGGCGCTCTGCGCGGCATTGAGAGGATTATTGAGAGGATTGATGCTCCCGCCGCCTCTCCCGCCCATATTGGATGCATTGACGAGAGCGGCAGTCCGATCTACCGGCGCCGGGGAGCTGGGCGGCGCATCCATCGCCGCGCGCTGTATGCGCTCCGGCATGGAGGTGAAGTTCTGGGAAATTGAGAGTCCTCCATGGAGATTCACGACGGCCATGTAGCGATGCGGGTCCGCGTACGCGCCGGCAAGGTCGGATACATCCTGACGGAGATCCTTCTCTACCGTGCCGTCGAAAAGAAAGAGGACGTATTGCGGCGCGTCGGAGGCGGCTTCGGTGGAAAGGCCCGAGATGGGGCGCTCTTTGCCGTCTTCCCAGAGGCGGAAGTCGTCTTTGGTTAGGGTGGTAACCAGCTTGCCCTTCTTGTCGCGGACCGTGGCATCTACCAGGACCAGGCGGGCTTGAGTTCGGATTACGGTTGGCGGCTGCGCCTGGGCCGATAAGCCGATAGCAACAAGGCAGACCAAGAGCTCCGCCCCACCGGGAATTTTCATTGGATCTCGACCGCCTTGCTGAGGGCGCTCAGTTCCTGGCCTTCGGCATCGCGGACGACGACTCGCACGAGGTATCTTCCGGGCTTGGTCTTGATGCTGCTGCGGATCACCATTCCCGTGGCGAGGCGCGTGGCCAGCGTCTCGTCTTTCAGCCGCAGTTCGAGCACCTTCTGAATGCCGGCGACGTAGTTGCCGTTTTCGTCGAACAGGCCGCTCACTATGGTGACGTCGTTACGGTTCCGCCCGGCGTCCTGCTTGAAGTTGAGCTGCTTCACGTCCACTCTCGCCAGTATATCTACGGTGGCTTCGTCAAGGCCGGTCTTGAAGAACTGCGCCTCCATGGTGGCAGGGATTTCACGGATGTCCTCGGTCGAGAAGAAGGCCGCCTGGATTTCCTCTTTCGATTGTTCGGCGGGGTCAGCCGCGTGATTGGGGGCGTAATAGCCGGGGCGCGCTTCTATGGTATATCCCTTGGGATTGCGCAGCGTGACTTTCAGCGTGTGATAACGGCCGTCGAATTTGAGGTTCTGGGGAGCGAAGCCGAGGAGGTAGATGGCCTCGGGCGCGCCGGCCAATAGCTTGATCCCCTCGTCCATGTCATTGTTGTTGTGGAAGTAGCGGCCACCGGTACCGCGCGCGGTTTCGTCCAGCGCCGCGGCGGCGGCTTCGTCGCTGGTTTCGTCATAGCGTATCTTAGCCAGTTGCAGTTCGGGCGTGATGGCGCCGCGCTGGCTGGCGTCGCCGCCGGGAACGTAGGCCCGGAGCCCGGCGGCATTCAGCGAATCGATCACCACGTTGGCGTGAATGGCGCTTTCCATAAGGCTCATCTCTTCCGGGCGGTGTTCGTCCAGCAGCAGGAAACCGTCGGAGATCTGAACCAGGGAACGCCGCCCGGGCACGGTGGCAAGCTTGCCGATCACCGCTCGGAGGGTGTTGATGGTCTGGCGGGTATCCCAGTCTCCCTCAAGTAGAACCCGGCGCGCACTTTCATTGACGACGTAATTCCGCTCATCCGAGGTATAGGCCTGGTTGCGGCAGGCCTGCAATTCCCCACCCATGATTCGCTGGAGCTCCTCATTAGCCTTGTTGAGAATCTGATCAGCTTCGAAGTAGGTGATTTGCGGACACTCGTTACCGCTGGATCTTTCGCGCGGCATGATGGCCAGCAGGGTTTTGTTTAAGGCGTCGCGGTCGGCGGTGAAGTCGATGTTGTTCTGACCGGAGGTGGTGTAGACGGCGAAGCGTTCGCCGTTGTTGCCGTTGGCGGCGAGAAAACGCTGCGCGGCCTGGCGGGCCCAGACGAGATCGCCGAATTGCGTGTGCAAATCGTCGATGACCAGCGCGACGTAGCGCTGCGGCATGGAGCGCGGCGCCGCGGGAGGCGGCGTACCCGGAGCGCTTTGCGGCGCGGCCGGCGCTTGCGCGGCGGTAGGCTCCGTGGCCTTTTCCACGCTGAAGCGGGAGACGATCTGCGGCTTGCCGCCATCGAGGAGCTGGAAATCGTCCTTTTCGAGATTGTCGACGGCGACCTTCTTGGAGTCGCGAACCACCACGGGAACTGTCACCAGGTTGACGCGTGAGCGGAACGTGAGGGGCGTTTCGCGGGTAGTGATCTCGGGTGCGCTGGCGGGCAGCGGAGGCGGTATTACGGCGGCCGGCGGCGCAGGGGCTGCGCCGGGAGCCGACGCCGGTGCGGGCTCGGCGGGCTGAGCGATTTTCAATTCGGCTGCCAACAGGGTCGCCAGGGCCGCCGAACGAGACTGGGCGCCGGGAACCTCGGGTGGAGGGCTGCTCGGCGGGTCGATGGAATAGCCCTGCTTATATTCGAGCTTTACGCCGGGGCGCTTCACTTCCACTTTGAGCTTGTGGAAATCCGATTTCGATGCCGCATCCGTGGGATAGAAGGCCATGGCGTAGACGAACTGCACATCGTTCACGGCGTTCTCCATGGAGATATCGAAACGGTTCAGCCTGTACGTCGCCACGCCGCCCGTTTCGGCCGCGAAATCCTGGATGGCTTCGATGTGCGCATTGCAGGGGTTTAAGGTGGCTCCCAGGCCGCAGGAATCGATGGGGTATAAGGCGACGTCCGCCCAATTTAGCTTGTGCAGGATGCGCGCCTTCTCGGCGTCCACCTGAGGCAAGACCGGTGACTCTCCCATTTTCGCCAGTGAGTCTTTCACGTTGGTGGAGGTGGAGACCCAGATCAGCGCTTTGCGCCCCGCCAGCGGAGACAGTTGGTTGGAGAGCGCATCGAGCGCCTCATAGGTGCGGAGTTCGCGCAGTATCCACCAATACGCTACTCCTGGCGGGCAAAATGGGCCGGCGAATTGACTGTCGCTGCACATGCCGGGCTTGCCCCTTGAAGTATCTAGCGCCTTCTGTAGGGTCTCGCGGTCCGATCCGAAATCGCTCAAGCGTTTGAGGCCGTCGTCGTCCAGTTGCCAGAGAGCGATCTTGCCGGCGGGGTCGTTGTCCTTGAGGAAACGGGTGATTTCGGCCCGGGCGATCGCTGATGGCTCCCACCCGGAGTTCAGGTAATCGAGCAGGATGATGGCGTTGCCGAAGGGCTTGCCGGCGGGCGGCGGCTGAGTGTCGTCCTGATCCACGCGGCGGAGCGGGACGGGGGCAGCGGAGACGGCGGCTTCGGGTGTGAACTGGGCGATCTTCTGCTCGTGGCCGTTGTCGATGATCTTGAAATCGTCTTGGGTAAGATCCTTGACCGGAGCGCCCTTCGAGTCATGCGCCACCACGCTGAGCTGCACGAGCGTGGTGGTGGTGCGCAGGGTCACCGGCGGCGCGTCTGGCGGCGGCACGACCGCCGGCGGCGGAGAGGCCACGCCGGGAGCCGCCTGCGCGGGCTCGGCGGCTTTCGGTTCAGCCGCCAACAAAGCCGCCAGGGCCGCCGAGCGCGCTTCCGCGCCGGGAATAGCGGGCGGCGGCTCGGGGGGAGGACCGATCGTGTAGCCTTCCTTGTAGCGCAAACTGATTCCGGGACGCAGCGAACGCAGGCTGAGCTTGTGGAAAGCATCGCGCGAAGTGTCCGATGGCGCGTAAAAGCCAAGCGTGTAGCCGGTGTCCACGTCTTCGATGGCCGCCTGGATCCCGTCGTCCAGGTTGTTGCGCCCTTTGAACACCACGCCGCCGGTTCGTTGGGCGAACTCGTCCATGGTCCCCCATGTGTTATTGTCCGCGTCCGTCATGCTGCCCATCGCGAGGGCGCGCGCGTCAACCGGGTAGAGCGCCACGCCCGCGTTTTCCAGTCTCAGCATGGCCCGATCCACGGCGGCTGACGAGCTCCAGTCCAGGGGAAACGCGGAGGACACCCAGATCAGGGCTTTGCGGCCGGGGACGCCGTTTAGGCGGGCGGCGATGGTCTCGAAGGCCAGCAATGTATCCTCGATTCGCCTGGCGACCCAGAATTCCTTGATCTTTTGGCCGCCGCAATTCTTCATGGTGTCGTCCTCGCCGAGGCCATCCATGGGGGGTTGGAAACAGGGATACGGCTGTCCGATCGCTGTTTTCAGGCTTTGCCGGATGGAGTCGTGATCCGCCCCCAGTTCGTTCACTACTTTGAGGCCCGAGCGGTCAAAAGAGTCCAGGCCGATGCTCTCGCCGGGGCCGAGGCGCTCCATCATCGCGCGCGCTTGCTCCCTCGCGCGGGACGCATTGCGGAAACCGGTGTTCGTCCAATCGAGCAGGATCACCGCCGATCCAGCCTTGCTGGACACGAGTAGCGGGTCCGTTACCGTGCCTGCGGCGCGCGGCTGCGCCGTCTCGGGAGGCCGCGAGGCCGCCTCCCCAGAGAAGAGCGCGATCTCCTGCTGCTTCCCGTTATCGAGGAGCTCGAGATCTTCCTTCTTCAGGTCCGTGACCGGCCGGCCTTTGGAATCGTGTGCGGAGACCCCGACTTGCACGAGCGTGGTGGTGGTGCGTATGGTGACGGGCGGCGTAGTGTTCTGAGCCAGGACGCTGACCGCGGCAAGGACTAGGACCCCCACCCTTGGTTTCATTGCGTTCTCTCCTCCATTCCGGTCCGTCTCATTGGATCTCGACCGCCTTGCTGAGGGCGCTCAACTCCTGGCCTTCGGCGTCGCGAACGACTACTCGCACCAGGTACCTTCCCGGCTTGGTCTTGATGCTGCTGCGGACCACCATGCCGGTCGCCAGGCGCGTGGCCAGGGTCTCGTCTTTCAGGCGCAATTCAAGGGTTTCTTGAATCCCCGCGACGTAGTTGCCGTTTTCGTCGAAGAGGCCGCTGACCACGGTGACGTCGTTGCGGTTGCGGCCGTCCTGCTGCTTGAAGTTGAGCTGCTTGATGTCCACTCTGGCCAGTATATCCACGGTCGCGTCGTCGGGGCCGGTTTTGAAGAACTGCGCTTCCATGGTGGCCGGGATTTCACGGATGTCTTCGGTGGAGAAGAATGCGGCCTGGATTTCTTCCTTCGATTGCTCGGCGGGATCGGCCGCGTGATTGGGGGCGTAGTAGCCGGGGCGGGCTTCGATGGTATATCCCTTGGGATCGCGCAGCGTGACTTTCAGCGCGTGATAACGGCCGTCGAATTTGAGGTTCTGGGGGGCGAAGCCGAGGAGGTAGACGGTCTCCGGCGCGCCGGCCAGCAGCTTGATGCCCTCGTCCATGTCATTGCTGTTGTGGAAGTAGCGGCCTCCGGTACCGCGCGCAGTTTCATCCAGCGCCGCGGCGGCGGCGTCATCGCCCTCCTGGTCGTAGCGGATCTTGGCCCGTTGCGCCTCCGGCGTCATGCTTCCGTGCCGGCTGGCGTCGCCGCCGGGAACGTAGGCGCGGAGACCGGCCGAATTGAGCGAATCGATCACCACGTTGGCGTGAATGGCGCTTTCCATGAGGCTCATCTCTTCGGGGCGATGTTCGTCCAGGAGCAGAAAACCGTCCGAGATCTGGACCAGGGAACGGCGGCCGGGCATGGTGGCGAGCTTGCCGATCACCGCGCGGAGCGTGTTGATGGTCTGGCGGGTATTCCAGTCTCCCTCCATCAGAACCCGGCGCGCATTCTCGCTGACCGTGTAGTTCTTCTCATCCGTGGTATAGGTCTGGTCGCGGCAGGCTTGCAATTCGTCGCCCAGGATTCGCAGCAGCTCGGTGTCGTCCTTGTTTAGGACTCGGTCCGCCTCGAAGTATGTGATTTGGGGGCAATCGTTACTCGATTTCTCACGCGGGGTGATGGCCAGCAGCGTCTTGTTCAAGGCGTCACGGTCACTGGTGAAGTCGATATTGTTCTGGCCGGAGGTGGTGTAGACGGCGAACCGTTCGCCGTTGTTGCCGTTGGCGGCCAGGAAGCGCTGGGCGGCTTGGCGTGCCCAGACGAGGTCGCCGAACTGCGTGTGCAGATCGTCGATGACCAACGCGACGTAGCGCTGCGGCATGGCGACCGGCGCCGCGGGCTGTGGCGCATCGGGAGCGCCGCGCGGCGCGGCCGGCGTAGGCGAAGGGGCCGGCTGAGGCGCTTCTTCCACGCTGAAGCGGGAAATAATCTGAGGCTTGCCGCCATCGAAGAGCTGGAAATCG
>DATKOS010000021.1:0-2846 GCA_035524535.1 Bryobacteraceae bacterium | reverse complement strand
CTCATCCATGCGCTGCAGGCCGCGGCCGATGCGCCGGTGCAAGACGCTGGTGGCGCGTTCGATGCCCTGCTGCCGCAGCCTGCGCTCCAGCATGGCGAGGCGGTAGCGCAGCGCCTGCGCCGTTTTTCCGCGCAGCGCGCCGATGCGGTCCAGCAGGTCTTCGCGTGTTGGCACCACCAGCTCGGCGGCGGCCGAAGGCGTGGGCGCGCGCAGGTCGGCGGCGAAATCGGCGATGGTGACGTCGGTTTCATGGCCAACGGCAGAGACCACCGGCACGGCGCACGCCGCAATGGCCCGCGCCACCGGCTCGGTGTTGAACGTCCACAGATCTTCGAGCGAGCCGCCCCCGCGCCCGACGATGATGAGGTCCGGCCATCCGGACCCGCTGAAGAATTCAATGGCCCGGACCACTTCTTCCACCGAGCCCTCGCCCTGGACCAGGGCCGGGTACAGGCGGATGTGCAGGCCCGGGAAGCGGCGCGAAAGGATGTGCACCATGTCCGCCACCGCCGCCCCGCGCGGCGACGTCACGATGCCGATGCGGCGCGGATAGCGCGGCATCGGGCGCTTCCGTTCGGCGGCGAACAGGCCCTCGGATGCCAGCTTCTGCTTGAGCTGCTCGAAGGCAAGCTGCAGCGCGCCCACGCCCTGCGGCTCCAGCAGCTCTACGAGAAGCTGGTATTCGCCGCGGGCTGCGTACACGTCGATGCGCCCGCGCGCCAGCACGGCCAGGCCGTCGCGAGGTTTGAACTTCCAGTAGCGATGCGACGAGCGGAAGGCGACGCAGCGTACCTGCGCGTCGTGCTCTTTCAGGGTGAAGTAATAGTGGCCGCTGGCAGCCAGCTTCAGGCCCGAGATTTCGCCCGCCACCCAGATGTCCTGGAACGAAGCATCCAGCACCGCGCCGATGGCCGCATTCAGCTCCGAGACGGTGAAGATGCGGCGTTCCGGGGCGAGGTCGAATTCGAGCGCGAATTGCTCCAAAAGGCTAGCTTAACAGGGGCGGGGGGCCGGGGACTGGGGCCGCGAGCGGTACGTATTGGCCTCGAGCCCATGCAGCGGAGATTATGTAGGGCGAAGCACGTGCCGGCTCGCACCTACAACGGATGCTTCCCCGGCCCCTGGTCCCTGGCCCCCGGCCCCTTCAGAAGGCGCAGCGCTTTCCGTGCTGTCGTGCTGAGTGGAATTGCGATGAGTTCCTCCGGCCGGAACCAGGCGAATTCAGGGCCGGATGGGCGCCCGGCAGCGGCGCATACCGTGAAGGTGTAGTGGTGGTGGGTGATGGTGTGGCGGAAGCTGCCGAGAACCTGGCCGTGCCGGGCAGTAGGCAGATCCTCCGGCGCGGGCAGTTCCCAGAATCCGGCCATCCGCCGTGCGCCTGTTTCCCGCTTACGCAACAGGACACGGCCACGGCTGCGGATGAGGAGCAGCACGGCCTCAATTTGCACCGGTTCTTTCTTGCGCAGCTTCACCGGAAGCTGCGCGGCGGTTCCGGCGGCCCGCGCGCGGCACATCTGTTGGAGCGGGCAAACTTCGCAGCGCGGCTGCCGGGGCAGGCAGACGGTCGCGCCGAGTTCCATCATCGCCTGGTTGAATTCGCCGGGGCGGCGTGGGTCGAGCCAGCCCTCGACTATCTGACGAAAGCGAGCGCGTGTGCGCGCCGCGGCGATATCGGCGGCATCGTTTTCCAGGCGCGCCACGACGCGGAGTACGTTGCCGTCCAGCACTGCGTGGGGCAGGCCGAAGGCGATGGAGGCAATGGCTGCGGCCGTGTAATCGCCTACGCCCGGCAGGGCGCGGATGGAATCGTAATCGCGTGGAAAGGTTTTCGCGGCGGCGACGGCCTGCGCGGCGCGGCGCAGGTTGCGCGCGCGCGAATAGTAGCCGAGGCCGCTCCACAACGCCAGCACCTCTTCCTCCGCAGCGGCAGCCACCGCCGCGGCGTTCGGGAAGCGGTCCAGGAAGCGTTCGTAATACGGGATCACCGCCTGCGCGCGCGTCTGCTGGAGCATGATTTCGGAGATCCAGATGCGATAGGGATCGGAGGTGCGCCGCCAGGGAAGATCACGGCGCGCGGCACCATACCACCCGATCAGCAGGGGCCGGATACATCCGGCCCGTTCCGATTCCCGGGCAACGGGCCGGGCATGCCCGGCCCCTACTCGAGGACGCGAAGCCATTCGGCCACAACCGCGAAATCCTGCGGTTCCACGTCCCAGGGTTCGAAATCCGGATTCAGGGGCTCGAGGCGGATTCGCTGGTGCTCCCACTGCCCGTCGTCGAACTCTCCTCCTCCGGTGGCCCGCTTGCGGCTGGTGTAGCGTTTCACCGTGAACCGGGCGGTCTCGTCGAGCACGCCGAAGCGCTGGATCAGGAGGATCTTGCCCTGGCGCGAACCGGCGGGATGCAAACGGAACAGGTTCAGGCTGCCGTCCGGAATGCGCGGCTCCATGGATTTTCCCACCACGTGGGCAGCGAACAGGTCGGGCGCAAGATGCATGCCTTCGGGAGCGGGAATCCATGCTTCCGGTTCGACCTCCATTTCCTCGCCCAGCCGGCCGGCAGCGGCGCGCAGGCTGAAAAGCGGAACGTGGGTTTCGAACGGCCGGATGGCGACCGGTTCCACCTCTTCGGCGTAAAGCCGTTCCAGCACGCGGCGGAAAGAATCGACCGCCACGGCACGGCGTTCGGAAACCAGCAGCACGTTGGAAAGGGAATCTTCGAGCCTGCGCAGCAGGGCTTCCGCGCCGGATTCGGCGAGGAGGGTGCGCAGATGAAATTCCAGTCCGTCGAAGAAATCCGTATCGTCGGTTAGGGCGGGGAAATCGGTGCGCAAGCGCAGCCAG
>DATKOS010000020.1:0-5158 GCA_035524535.1 Bryobacteraceae bacterium | reverse complement strand
ATCCACCACGAGCCCGATGGCAAGCACGAGCCCGAACAGCGAGAGGGTATTGATGGAGAACCCGAGCATGGGGAACACTACGAACGTCCCCACCAGCGACACTGGCACGGCCAGAAGCGGAATCAAGGTGGCGCGCCAGCCCTGCAGGAACAGATAGACCACCAGCACCACCAGCCCGAGGGCTTCGAGAAGGGTGTAGACGATTTCGCGCATGCCGGCGGTGACCGCCGCCGTGGTGTCCAGGCTCACGGTGTAGGCGAGGTCCGGCGGGAAGCGTTTGCTCAGCTCCGCGATGCGGGTCCGCATGCGGTTGGCGGCGTCCACGGCGTTCGAGCCCGGCAGCTGGTAGCAGGCCAGAATCGCCGCCGGCTCTCCGTTATACCGGCCGGACAAGCCGTAGGTCTGCGCGCCGAGTTCGATGCGCGCCACATCCTTCAGGCGCAGGCTGGAGCCATCCGGATTGGCGCGCAGGATGATGTTTCCAAACTCCTCGGGCGTCGCCAGGCGCCCCTGCGTGAGCACCGTGTAGGTGAACTGCTGGCCGGGCGGAATCGGCTCGCCGCCCACCTGCCCGGCGGGATTCACGTTGTTCTGGGTTTGCAGCGCCTGCACGATCTGCGGAACCGTGACGTGCAGCTTGGCCAGTTGATCCGGCTTCACCCAGAGGCGCATGGCGTATTGCCCAGCGCCGAAAATCTGCACCTGCGCGATGCCGGGAACGCGCGTCAGTTCGTCCACCAGGTTGATGTACGCGTAATTCGCCAGGAAGGTATTGTCATAAGTTCCCTTGGGCGAATACAGCGCCACGAGCATGAGCGGGGACGAGAGTGACTTCTGCACCACCAGCCCCGACGTATTCACCTGCGCGGGCAACTGCGGCTGAGCCTGGGAAGTGCGCAACTGCGTGAGCACCTGGTCGATATTCGGATCGGTGGTCACATCGAAATCCACGATAATCTGGCTCTGCCCGCTGCTCGAATTGACCGAGTACATGTAGTTCATGTGGTCCACGCCGCTGATCTGCTCTTCGAGCGGCGTGGCCACGGATTGTTCGAGGGTCTGGGCATCCGCGCCCGGATAGTTGGCCGTCACGCGGATTTCCGGCGGCACGATGCTGGGGAACTGGGCCACCGGAAGCGCCAGCGCCGAGACCAGCCCGATGACCACCATGAGAATCGCGATGACCATCGCCACGATGGGGCGGTTGATGAAGAACTTCGACATCCCTACTGGCCCCCGCCGGAATCGGGCTTAGGCGTCACGTGCGCTCCCTCGCCAATCTTGAGGGTTCCCTCGGTGACCACGCGCTCGCCCGCCTGAAGACCGCCCTGGACGATCCACATGCCGTCCACGCGGTCGCCGGTCTGCACGGTGCGGAGGCTGACAGTGTCGCCCGGAGCGACCACCGCCACCATGCTGCGCCCCTGCATCTGATTGACCGCGCGTTCCGGCACCAGCAGCGCATCCTTGTGGAAGCTGGTGAGCGCGCGAATGCGGCCGAACTGGCCGGGCCGAAGGACGTTCCCGGGATTCGGGAAGGCGCCGACGATCCGTATGGTTCCGGTCTGCGGGTCCACCTGGCGGTCCGCGAAGACAATGTGACCCTGATGCGGGTAGACCTGGTTGTTGGAGAGCGTGAGCTGCAGGGGTATGGAGCTGCCCTGGCGAAGCATGTCCGCGCCATCCGAGTGTATGGCGCCCGCCATGGCCAGATACTCCTGCTCACTGATGGAGAAGTAGGTCTTGATGGGATCCAAGGAGGAGACCGTGGTGAGCACGGCGGTGGGGCTGACCAGGTTCCCCATCTGCACGGTGGCGATGCCCGCGATGCCGTCGATCAGCGATCGCACGTGAGTGAAGCCCAGATTCAGTTGCGCCTGCTCCACCGCCGCATCGGCCGCTTGAATGGCGGCGCGGCTCGATTCGATGGCTGCCTGGTCCGTGGTCACCAGCGCCTCCGCCTGCGCCTGCGCCTGCGTGTCGGTGTCGAGCTGGCTCTGCGGAATGGCGTGCGCCGCCGCCAGCGGCGTGTCCCGCGTCACGTTGATCTGAGCGAGTTTGAGCTGCGCACGGGCCTGCGCCAGTTGGCCCTGCGCCTGCGTGAGCTGCGCCTTGGCTTCGGCGAGCTGCCCCTGAGCGCGGTCCAGCGCGGCCTGGAACGGCCGCGGGTCGATCTCAAACAGGACTTCGTCCTTGTGCACGAAGGAGCCTTCGCGATACGCCTGCGTCACCAGATACCCGGTAACCTGGGGCTGAATGTTCGCGTTGACGTAGCCATCGAGCGTGGCGACCCAGTCGCCGTAAACCGGCACGTCCTTCTTCACCACCGGACTGACGCGGACCTCCGGCGGGCTCGCAGACCGCGCGCTGGGCGCGGCGTCAGACCGGCGGGAACATCCGGCCAATAAGAAAGATAGAACCGCGGCCACGGCGGCCGCCGCGGCTTGCCTTGTGGGTTTCATACGCGCTCCCCTCTTGCGCCGGCCCGGGATTCCACCCGGGCGTTGAGATAGGAATACAGGACAATCTTGTATTCCCGCACGAAGGCGTCTCGCTCCTCGCGCGGGAGTTCGGTATAGAGCAGATTTAAAGCCTTGATAATTTGCATAGTGACCACAGCCAACTGCCGCGCCTTGACCTTGGACATGCGCGGCTGGCGGATGAGAAACAAACCGGCGAACCGTTCCAGCAGCGGCCTGCGAACGGCCGGCGAGGACCGCGTGCTGCGCGGAGCATCCAGAAGAGCCGGGAATGCGGGGTGACTGTCCACAAACGCCGTGGTTAAGTCAATCAGACGGCTCACGAACCGCCGCAGGCTCAGCGTCCGCGCTTCTTCAATGAGCGGCGCGCAGGTGGCCTCGAATTGCTTGGAATACGCCGCGCGAAGGGCCTGCGTGATGGCCGCTTTGCAAGGGAAGAACTGGTACAGAGACCCGATGGGAGCGGCCGCGCGTTCGGCGATGGCGCTCATGGTGGCGGCTTCGTAACCCGCCTCGGCGATCACGGACTCGGCGGCTTCGAGCAATTCCGCGACGCGGCGCTCCCCGCGCTCCTGGCAGGGGATTCTCCTGGGCTGGGTGGAACCGGGCGACAGCATCCGTTAGGGCCATTATACATGAGGGTTCCCTCATATTTTGAAAGGGGGAGCTGGCCTGGAAGAGGAGCTGCCGGTAGGGGCGCGCGGAGATCCGGCGAGACGGGCGCGGACGCCGGCCGCGCGGCGGCGGCGCGAAATAGCCCGGGGGAATCTCGGAAGTTCTTGAAACTCCTGGTGCCCGGGGCGGGACTTGAACCCGCACTCCCGTTTCCGGGAAGAGGATTTTAAGTCCTCTGCGTCTGCCGATTTCGCCACCCGGGCACGTGAGGCTTTGCGCGGCGCACTGTACGCGACAACACCAGTGTAGCCGACCGGACCGCGGCGGGACGGCGTGGGAGCGCTAAAGGAGGTGGAAGGCCACCTCCACGGTGGCCATCACCTTCACCGGCACGCCGTTCCTCTTGCCCGGCACGAAGGTCCACTTCTTGACGGCCTCCACTGCCTTCTCATCGAGCCCCATGCCCAGGCTGCGCACCACTTGAATATTGGTCGGCTTGCCGTTCACGTCCACCTCGATATAGAGCACAACCGTGCCTTGGTACTTGGCCTTGCGGGCTTCGTCGGAATACTCCGGCTCGACCTTGTGCGAGACCTTCGGCTGGCTCACCTCGCCGCCGGACCGTAGCGCGCCCGTGCCGAAGCCGTCTTCGCCGAAGCCCGGGCCATTGTGGTCACCCACGCCGCCAGGGCCGCCGTGATTGCCGATCCCACTGCCTGGCCCCTGGCCATTGGAGAGGATATTGCCCTTGCTGAAGGGATCGCCGTAATGGTCCGAATTCACCTGCGGCAGCGCGGCGTCCGGGGGCGCGATGATGGATGGATCCATCGCCAGCAGGGGCGCGGTGTTATTGTACACCGCCTCTGGAGGCGCGAATTGGCGCAGCGACGCCTTGGGCAGCTTCCCGAAGCTCGCCGGCAGCGCGGAGCGGTCTCCACCGCCGCCTTGGACGCGGGCCAGCGGCTTCGCCTCCCGCGCCACGTCCGCCGGCAGCACCAGCGCGGTTACGGTACGAATGGCCTCCCGCCCTTTTTGAGTGACGCCCAAGAGGCACACCACGGCCACCAGGGCCGCGTTCAGGCCGGTAGAGAACAGGAAGGACTTCCTCTGGCGGCCATAGAGGCCCCAGATATCCTGCACGGGAACCGGCCGCGATGTCACCGCCAAGGGAGGCAGCTTCGGCCGCCGGAACAGGTCTTTCGCGCTCACGGCCAGGGTCTTGTACCACGGTTCCTGGAGCTGCGTGAGGAGGAGATTAGAGAGAGGCTCGTCTTCGGGTGAATCCTTGATGTTATCGGAGTGAGTGAGATCGGACATTCTCTGCACCAGTCCTTCCGTGATCTCCGGTCACTCGTACGGACGCACTTGGCCTGCCATTTGTTACTGGGCTTCAGAAAGCCAATAAACACAGGGGGTTGAAATTAATTGGAACTTAGCGGACTTAGTGAGAAGCAGCTTCGCGGGCAACAAGTGTGAGCGCTCCGCACAGTTCCGTCAGCTTCAGGGGAGCGACGCTGCCGTGTCTGAAGGCGGGCCGCGGACTCACGCGGGTGCGCGCGGATGAGGCTGAGACCGCTTCCGGCGGGCCGTTGGCGCGGCTGCTGCGGGCCGGCGTCCCGGCCGGAAGGCTTGCGCAACTCCGCGGCTCAATTCGCCGCGCGCAAGCCCTGAAAGAACGCGGCGGTCCGCGCCAGGCCTTCGTCCAGACCTACCCGCGGCTCCCAGCCCAGTACGGCGCGCGCCTTGGAGATATCCGGCTTTCGCTGCTTGGGGTCGTCTTCCGGAAGAGGCTCGTAAACGATTTCGGAGAGGCTCCCGGTCAGTTGGCGAATGCGCTCGGCGAAATCGAGGATGGTCATCTCACAGGGGTTGCCCAGGTTCACCGGGTAGCGCTCTTCGGAGAGCATCAGGCGGCAGAGGCCGTCCACGAGGTCCGTGACGTAGCAGAAGCTGCGGGTTTGCGACCCGTTGCCGAAGACCGTCATCGGCTTTCCCTGGAGCGCCTGATCGAAAAAGGCCGGCACCACGCGGCCGTCGTCCAGCTTCATGCGAGGACCGTAGGT
>DATKOS010000019.1:0-14651 GCA_035524535.1 Bryobacteraceae bacterium | reverse complement strand
AATGGGAGGGAAGACAATGACTACGGAAACCGGCATGTCGCCGGTGACTTTTTATATCGACGGAAGTTGGCAACGGCCGGTGAACGGACAGAGGGGCGCGGTGATCAATCCCGCGACGGGCACAACGCTGAGCGACGTGGCTTACGCGGAGGCCGAGGATGTAGACCGCGCGGTGCGAGCGGCGCACCAGGCGTTTCTTTCGTGGCGCAACGTGCCGGTGGTGGACCGGGTACAGCCGCTCTACCGGTATAAGACGCTGCTGGAGAAGAACGCGCTGGAACTGGCCGCCATTCTGACGAGCGAGAACGGCAAGACGGCGGACGACGCGAGAGCGGAAGTGCGGCGCGCCATCCAGATGGTGGAAGTGGCGTGCGGGATGCCGAGCCTGATGATGGGCGATTCGCTGAACGACATCGCCTCCGGCATAGACTGCAAGACCATCCGGCAGCCGATTGGCGTTTGCGTGGGCATCACGCCGTTCAACTTTCCGGCGATGGTGCCGATGTGGATGCTGCCGTTCGCGGTGGCGTGCGGGAACAGCTTCGTGCTGAAGCCCTCGGAGAAGGTGCCGCTGACGCCCACCTTCGCGATTCAACTGCTTCACGAGGCGGGCCTGCCGGCGGGCGTGGTGAACCTGGTGCACGGAACCAAGCCGGCGGTGGACGCACTGCTGCGCCATCCGCTGGTGAAGGCGGTTTCGTTTGTCGGCTCGACGCCGGTGGCGCACTACATTTATTCGACGGCGGCGGCGGAAGGGAAGCGCGTGCAGGCGCTGGGCGGGGCGAAGAATCACTTGATCGTCATGCCGGACGCCGATATGCCGAGGACCGTGGAAGCGATTATCAGCTCCTCGTTCGGGGCGGCGGGCGAGCGCTGCCTGGCGGGCAGCGTGCTGGTTCCGGTGGGTGAGGCGGCGGGCCCGCTGTTGGAACTGCTGGTGGCGCGCACTAAGGCGATGACGGTGGGCGATGGGGCGAAGGACGGCATCGAGATGGGGCCGCTGGTGACTTCCGAGCATTGCAAGCGCGTGGCCAGTTATGTGGATAAGGGCATTGAGGAGGGCGCGGTGCCGCTGGTGGATGGCCGGCAGCGCAAGACGCCGGGCGGCGGCTTCTTCCTTGGACCGACGATCTTCGACCGCGTGACGCCGGAAATGAGCATCGCGCGCGACGAGATTTTCGGGCCGGTGCTCTCGGTGATGCGCGTGGATACGCTCGGCGACGCGATCGAGCTGGTGAACCGCTCGCCGTTCGGCAATGCGACGGCGATCTTCACGACCAGCGGCAAGGCGGCGCGAGAGTATTCGAGCCGCTGTGAAGTGGGCATGGTGGGCGTAAACGTGGGCGTGGCCGCGCCCATGGCGTTCTTCCCGTTCGCGGGATGGAAGCGCTCCTTCTTCGGAGATCTGCACGCGCATGGCAAGGATGCGGTGGCGTTCTACACCGAACAGAAGGTCATCATGAGCCGCTGGTTTTAGCGGCGGCCGCGGGTAGCGCCCAGGGCTTTGGGGCCGGAAGTTTTCCGGCCCTGGCCCGGGGAGCGCTGTTTTCGGCGGCTGATGGGGCCTCTCCCGAAAATCCCTCCGGATTCCGTTGCCCGGGTTGGGCTTTTAGGATTCCCAAAACCCTCAGCCGGTTGCGCGGAGGGGGCGGAGAGTTTTGGGCGGGAGTGGATCAGCGCTCACTGACGTTCGCGGCTCGAAATGGGGGGTACGCGCACACGTTCGCGGGGCGCGGATCGAGGCCCGCAGCATAGCGGGACGATACGAACCCTTTGCTACTGCTGCTTGGGCGGCGCGGGGGCGGCGGCCGGCTTTTCGGGCTTCTCCGGCTTATCCGGGGGCTTGGCTGCGGCCTTCGAGGGGCTGATCAGGATGTGGGCGTTGCGGCCTTCCATGCGCGGCTGCCCTTCCACAATGCCGTGCACGGCCAGATCTCCGGCGAAGCGCATGAGCAGGCGCTTTCCGAGATCGGCGTGCGCGATTTCACGTCCGCGAAACTGAACCACGGCTTTCACGCGGTTGCCTTCCTGAAGGAAGCGAATGGCGTGGTTCTTCTTGAACTCGTAGTCGTGGTCGTCCGTATTGGGACGGAACTTCAGTTCCTTGACCTGCACCACGTGCTGTTTCTTCCGCGCGTCGTGCTGTTTCTTTTTCTGTTCGTACTGATAGTGGCCGAAATCCACGGCCTTGGCCACCGGCGGCACGGCCGTGGGCGCTACCAGAACCAAATCCAGGCCCAGTTCCTGGGCGCGCCGCAGCGCCGCCGAAGTGGCCATCACTTCCGTGGTGCCATCCGGGAACACCGCGCGCACTTCACGCGCGCGAATGGATTCGTTAACGTTCTCTCTACGATTCTGCCTGCGAGGAGGGAAGTTTCTTCCTGGATACATTTAGTTTATTAGCTGAGTTTTTGATTGCGGAGACAGACCATGGCGGGCACGACGCCCGGCTGCATTCTCTGGGCGAGAATCGGATTGGCGAGGGTTACTTTCAATCGATTGAATCAGCTTCAAGTGTACACCAAAACGCGCGGCGGAAGTCAACGCGGCATTTTCGGAGGGTGCGGGAAGCCCCAGGGACGGAGCCATGGGTTACTCTGTAGGTTTAAAAGGTCACATGCCAAAGGTAAAAATCACCGCACTGGGTTGCTACACGCCGCCGCGTCTCCTCACGAACGACGATCTGGAGAAGATGGTGGATACCAACAACCAGTGGATTGTGGAGCGAACCGGGATTCACGAGCGCCACATCGCCGACCCGGAGATGGCCACCTCCGATCTAGCCGTGGCCGCGGCCAAGTGCGCGCTGGCGCATAACGGCGTGAAGGCGGAGGACCTGAACGCCATTCTGGTTTGCACCGTGACGCCGGACCATATGTTTCCCTCCACGGCGTGCCTGGTGCAGGACCGGCTGGGGGCCCGCGGCGCGTGGGGTTTCGACCTGATCGCGGCGTGCTCCGGTTTCGTCTACGGGCTCACGGTGGGCGCGCACCTCGTGATGGGCGGGCACAAAAAGGTTCTGGTGATCGGCGCGGATACGATGAGCCGGATCATCGACTACACCGACCGCGCCACCTGCGTGCTGTTCGGAGACGGAGCGGGGGCCATGCTGCTGGAGCCCACCGAGGATGGGGAAGAGTACGGCTTCCTCGATTTTCTGGGCGAGATTGACGGGTCCGGCGCGCCGTACCTGAACATGCCGGCGGGCGGCAGCCGGCGGCCGCCTTCGCATGAGACGGTGGACAAGCGCATGCACTACGTCCACCAGGATGGCGGGCAGGTTTTCAAGTACGCCGTGCGGAAGATGTACGAATCGTGCCGGGACGTGTTGGAGCGCAACCATCTGACGGGCGAGGATGTGGCGGTGATGATTCCGCACCAGGCGAATATCCGCATCATCAATGCGGCGGCAAGCCGGCTGGGCATTGCGCAAGAGAAAGTGCTCATCGATATCGACCGTTACGGCAACACCACTGCGGGCACGATTCCCCTGGCCACGCGCGATGCGATTTTGGAAGGCCGGCTGAAAAAGGGAGACCTGGTCCTGTTCGCGGCCGTGGGCGCGGGCTACACGGTCGGCGCCAGTTTGTGGCGCTGGGCGTACTGAGCTGTCGCCCGGTTTCGGTTTAAGCCTTCCCCTTCCAGCTTCAGTCCGGGGCGCCTTGGCAGCTTGCCGGCATGGCGCGTTGCGCGCCCGCGGCGGCCCGGATTCGGGTGATTTCGGGCGGCCGCCCGCGGGCCGGTCACAGCAGAATCCAAGATTTTTGCAGGGCATTCAACTCCTTGAAAAATAATAAAGAGCGCACTTCGTAGGGTCCTGGCCAAGGGCCGGTTTTCGGGGACTCGGCGGCTACACTGGTGGGCGGTAGGAGGGTTCCGCACTTCATGTTTAGACGATCGATTTTGGCGTGCGCGCTTGTGGCGTGGTCCGGGCTGGCGGCCCCGCCGCTCACGACCATTCAGGACATTCTTTACAAGGCCGACGGCACGCGGTTCAACGGGACGGTGACGGTAAGCTGGACGAGCTTTCAGGCATCGGACCAATCGGCCATACAAACGCAAAGCACGACGGTCAAGATCGTGGACGGCAACCTGCGCGTGCAACTGGTGCCCACGGCGAACGCATCGCCGGCGGCCTATTACACGGCGCGGTACAACAGCGACGGGCGCGTGCAGTTTGAAGAGACGTGGTCCGTGCCGGTGAGCGCGGCGACGGTGCGGCTGCGGGACGTGCGTGTGGCGGCGCCGGCGGCGGGTTCCAGCGCTCCGGCGAACGATACCGGCGGTTCGGACGTCACCTTGCCGATTGCGGAGACGGACGTGACCGGGCTGGTAGCGGATCTGGCCGCGCGGCCGGTGAAGGGCGCGGGCTTCGCGGCGGGGCGCGTGGCGGTGGTGGATTCGCTGGGCGTGCTGGAATCGGCCACGGGGAGCGCGACGGACTGTATGCACGTGGACGGCTCCTCGGGGCCGTGCGGCGGGGGCGCGCCTTCGTTTGTGGACGCGGACACGCTGACCGGAATTGTGGATGGCTCGAACACGTCGTTCACGCTTTCCAGCACGCCGAATCCGGCGGCGAGCCTGGCGGTGTACCGCAACGGGATGCTGGAGAGCGCCGGCGTGGATTACACGGCGAGCGGGAACGCGATTCAATTTGGGGCGGCCTCCGCGCCGCAGCCGGGCGATACGCTGCTGGCTTCTTACCGCATGGCCGGCGGCGCGGGCGGCGGGACAACGCAGGCGTATCCCGCCTTGCAGGTGGTATGCGCCGGAACGGGCAGCTCCACCAGCGCCACCTCTCTGGCGAGCATGGGAACGTGCGCGATTCCGGGCGGGCTGCTGGCGGCGGGAGACCGCGTGGAGATCCGGTTCGACCTGGAGCACCAGGGGAGCGCGGGCGGATTCACCTTCCAGGTGTCCTGGGGCGGAACCACGGTGGTGCAGCGTTCTGGCGCGGCTGGGGACTTGATGGTGAGCGGCCGCGCGGATGCGGGCATTCTGGCGGCCGGTGCGCAAGTGAGCCAGGAATCCTGGGGAAGCGTGCTGCCGCAGGCGGCCGGCGTGGTGAACGCCGCGGATGCGTGGGCCAACGGGATTACGATCAGCTTTCAAGGGCAAGTGGCGCAGGCGAGCGATGCGGTGGGGCTGGGGTCCTTTTCGGTGGTTCGGGTTCCGTAGAATCGAGAGCAGCCGATGAGCGCCCAGCCGCCGATGGGCGATTCGGCTGCGGGCCGAGCCGGCGGTGGATTCCTCCCCTTGCGTTATTCTGGGTGCAGTGAATCCCAGACCGCCATCGCCGGCGAATGTGGTTGTGCGGGCCGCCAACTGGCTTGGCGATGCGGTGATGTCCCTGCCGGCGTTGCGCGCGCTGCGCGAGGCGCTGCCCGGGGCCCGGATCACGGTGGTGGCGCGGCCGGGGCTGGCGGATCTGTACGCGCGCGAGAGCGCGGTGGACGGCGTCATTCCGTATCCCAGGCCGAAGGGGATTGGCGAGCGCTTCTCCTTTGCGAGGCGGCTGCGGGCCGAGCGGTTCGATTGCGCGGTTCTATTCCAGAATGCCTTTGATGCCGCGTTGCTGGCCTGGCTGGCGCGCATTCCGGCGCGCATCGGGTACAACCGCGACGCGCGCGGATGGCTGCTGACGCACGCGGTTCCGGTACCGGCGGCGGGAGAGATTCCGCGCCACGAGCGTTTCTATTATCTGGAATTGCTGCGGCGCGGCGGCTTTTTGGATGGCCTGCCGCGGGTGGATGCCATCCGGCTGAGCGGCGTGGAAGAAGCGCGCGAGGCCGGCTTGCGGCGATTGGAGGCCATGGGAATCCGCGGCCCGGCCATCGGCATCAGCCCTGGCGCCGCCTACGGCAACGCCAAGCGATGGCTGCCGGAGCGATTCGCCGAGGCGGGCGGGCAAGCGGCGGCGGCGCTGCGGGCAAGCGTCCTCATCTTCGGGTCGGCGGCGGAACGGCCCTTGTGCGAGGCGGTGGCGGCGCCGCTGATGGCTTCCGGCGCGAGCGCGAGGAACCTGGCGGGCGAAACCACGCTGGGCGAATTCCTTGAGTTGGCGGCGGCTTGCCGGCTGTTCCTGACCAACGATTCCGGCGGCATGCACGTGGCCTCGGCGCTGGCCGTGCCGACCATCGCCGTCTTCGGCGCCACGGATGAAGTTGCCACGGGCCCCACCGGACCGCGGGCGCGCGTGCTGCGCGAGCCGGTGGAGTGCGCGCCCTGCCTGCTGCGCGAATGTCCCATCGACCATCGCTGCATGACGCGCGTGACCGCCGCGCGCGTGGCCGATGCCGCCCTGCAACTCTTTGAGGAATCCGCACCCGCGTGGACACACGAACCAAAATCCTGAGCGCCGCCGAAGCCCGGCGCATTCCGCCACCCGTCGTGGCGGCCATCGGCTACTTCGATGTCCTGCGCGCGGAGCATGTGCGCGAGTTGACGGCGCTGCGCGCCGAGGGGCCGCTGCTGGCGATTGTATTGCCGCTTGAAGGAGAGCTGCTGCCGCAACGGGCGCGCGCCGAGCTGGTGGCGGCGCTGGAAGCGGCGGACTACGTTGCGGCGGCGGACGCCGGCGAGGCGGAGGCGCTGGTGGAAGCGCTCAAGCCCATACGTGTGGCGCATCTGGAGGCGGAGGACGCGCGGCGCGCGCGCCAGCTCATCGAACATGTTCAGCAACGCCAAACCCTCTAGCATTCTGGTGGTCCGCCTGGGCGCGATGGGCGACATCCTCCACGCGCTGCCGGCGGTGGCTTCGCTGAAGCGGAGTTTCCCCGCCGCGCGGCTGACGTGGGTGGTGGAGCCGCGATGGGCGCCGCTTCTGGAAGGGAACGCCTGCGTGGATCGCGTGGCGCGCCTGCGCCGCCAGAGCGCCGGCGGGCTACTGGAAAGCTGGCGCGAGCTGCGGTCGGAGAGGTACGATTTCGCGGTGGACTTTCAGGGATTGATGAAGTCCGCCTTCACCGCCGCTTGCGCGCGGCCGGGGCGCATCTTCGGCTACGACGCCTCGCAGTGCCGCGAGCGCGCGGCGGCGCTGTTCTACGGTTCGCGCACGGCCGCCCAGGCCGCGCATGTGGTGGACCGCAACCTGGAACTGGCCGCGGCGGCGGGCGCTACGGAAATGGTGAAGATCTTTCCCGTGCCAGAGGGGACGCCCGAAGGGGAACTGCCGGCGGGAGACTTCGTACTGGCTTCGCCGCTGGCGGGATGGCGCTCCAAGCAGTGGCCGGCCGAGCACTATGCCGCCCTGGCGGCCCGCCTGCGCGCGGACCTCGATATGCCTCTGGTGGTGAATCTGCCCGCCGGCGGGGCTGGGGAGATTGCGGGGACCGTGCGGCACGTCTCCGGCCTACCCGGATTGATTTACGCGACGCGGCGCGCGGCCGCGGTGGTGGGCGTGGATAGCGGCCCCATGCACCTGGCGGCGGCGCTGGGCAAACCGGGAGCGGCCATCTTCGGTCCCACGGACCCGGCGCGGAACGGACCGTACGGCGGATCCCTGCGGGTGCTGCGAGCGCCGGGGGCGGCCACCACCTACAAGCGCGGCGAGGAGATCGCCGAGGACATGCGGCGCGTCTCGCCGGACGAGGCGCTGAATGCCCTCAAGGCCGCGCTGGCCGCGCGCGGCGTGGAGAGCGCTTCCTGATGCCCGCCTTCCCCAAACCTTACGCCGACGCCGTGGCCCGCCTGAGGGTGCCGAGCGGATTCCTGATTGTCGCGGTATTTGCGTGGTTTTCGCATCCCACGCGCCAGTCTCTGCTGCTGGGCGCGCCCGTGAGCCTGATGGGCTTGGCGCTGCGCGCCTGGGCGGCCGGGTGCCTGGCGAAGAATCGCGACCTGGCCACGGGCGGGCCGTACGCTTATACGCGCAATCCGCTGTACGTGGGTACGCTGCTGGTGGCGGCTGGGCTTGTGGCGGCGGCGCGCAGCGTGTTGCTGGGCGGCTTGTTCGCCGCCGTGTTCGCGCTGGTGTATCTGCCCGTGATTCAAAACGAGGAGCAGCACCTGCGCAAGCTGTTTCCGGAATACGCCGATTACGCGGCGCGCGTTCCGGCGCTCTGGCCGCGGCTGACGCCGGCCGCAAGATCGGCGAATCCTTTCCGCTTTGCCCTGTATCTAACCAACCAAGAGTATCAAGCCGGGTTGGGGTGGATGGCTGGAATGGCCTACCTGATCTGGAAAGCGCTGGGTTGAGCCTGCCTTAGAGATGCTGCCAAGGGCGGGCGGACCGCCGGATTCGCGGTCTGCCCGGAGCCCGCCTGCCACTTGCCTAGGACCCCACGGAAGACGGAGTGTCGCTCACAATGTGCGCGGGAGCGGCCAATTCGCACGCGAATACCCGACGGTCCGGAATGGCGGCAAGACCCGCCTTGCGGTATACCGACTGAGCCGAGCCATTTTCCTGGCCTACCTCCACGGTGACCGCGCGGATGCCGCGGGACTTCAGGAAATTCCGGATTTCGATGAGCGCTTCCGTGGCTACGCCGCGGTTGCGCCATTCCGGCCTTACGTACAGGTCATCCACGGCCGCCATTCTGCCGCAGTACTCCATGCTGTAGCGGAACGTGGTCACGGCGTAGCCCACATCGCGGCCCTCCGCTTGGATCATCCAGATCCACCCCAGACGGCCGTCCTCCAGCAGGTCGTTGAAGCCCACGCTGGCCCGGTTCCGGTTGAGGCGGTAGCCCGCCTCCGCGTAGAACTCATCCATCAGGTCCAGAAGCAAGTTAATGTCGCCAGCGCGTGCGAGCCGCATTCCGTCATTATCCGATACCGCGCGGGTGGCCTTACGCTGGCGCGGGCGAAGGAAACATTTTCCCCTTGAATTGTTTTATTTTTCGCGTATGCTCGTAGTAGTAGGCATGTGCCCACACGAAGTGGCCATCTGCCCCAATTGGGAGAATTGATTATGACGCAATCGCAAATCGTCAAGACGCTGGCGGCAAAGTGCCAGGTCTCCAACGCGGTATCGAAGAACCTGCTGAACGCCCTGGCGGCGACGGCCATAGCCGAAGTGAAGAAGAACGGCCTGTTTGTGGTGCCCGGTCTGGGCCGCCTGGTTCGCGTGGAGCGCAAGGCGCGCATGGGCCGCAACCCGGCGACCGGCCAGCCCATCAAGATCGCCGCAAAGAAGGTGGTCAAGTTCCGCGTGGCGAAGGCTGCCAAGGAAGCCATCGTACCGCCCAAGAAGAAGTAGTTTCCCTGGGAACGCAGGCAGGCCGTCCGATTTGGCGGCCTGCTCACTCGGCCTTTTCGGCCGTTGAAGGGCAGACGTCGGGGTCTGCCCGATTCTTTGCCGTTCGCCCAACATGCGGTGGGCGGCCTTCCGCCTTCCTGTCTTCCTTCTGTAACGCCCTCCTGTTCGGCCCTTCCGCGGCCACATGCTACAGTCGAATTCTGTGTTCCAACGGGTGATCTGGATTGTTCTGGATAGTGTAGGAATCGGCGCCATGCCCGACGCGGCCCAATTCCACGATCCCCCCGGCGCCGACACTTTGGGTAACATAGCGCGCTTGCGCGGCCTGTCTGTTCCGAATCTGGCGCGCCTGGGTTTGGGCAACATTAAGGCGCTGGCCGGCATCGCGCCTGCCGAGCAGCCCGCGGGCGCTTACGGCCGGTGCGCGCTGGCTTCGCCCGGCAAGGACACGACCACCGGGCACTGGGAGATGGCCGGCATCCACCTGGACCGCCCGTTCCCGCTTTACCCCAATGGCTT
The DNA here is from genome assembly GCA_035524535.1 of Bryobacteraceae bacterium. Lineage (GTDB taxonomy): Bacteria > Acidobacteriota > Terriglobia > Bryobacterales > Bryobacteraceae > BOG-224. The sequence goes on along the minus strand of DATKOS010000019.1, from coordinate 4,933 downwards.
CCCCCGGGAAATCTTGGATGAGTTCGAGCGCCTCACGGGGCGGCGCGTACTGGGCAACAAGGCGGCGTCCGGCACGGAGATCATTGAGGAACTAGGCGCGGAACACATGCGCACCGGTTCGCCCATTGTTTATACCTCCGCGGACAGCGTGTTTCAGGTGGCGGCGCACGAAGAGGTGATCCCGCTTTGGGAGCAGTACAAGATTTGCGAGACGGCGCGCGGCATCCTGCGCGGACCGCACGAGGTGGGCCGCGTGATTGCGCGGCCGTTTGTGGGCTCTCCGGGCGCGTTTACGCGCACGGCGAACCGGCACGATTACGCGGTTCCCGCGCCGCGCGGCACGCTGCTGGACAAACTGGAAGATCGCGGCGTTTTCGTGGAATCGGTGGGCAAGATCTTCGATATTTTCCTGGGGCGCGGCATTCGCGGCTTCGAGAAGACCACTTCCAACACGGACGGCATGGCGAAGACGCTGGTGGCGATGGAGAACGTGGCCGAGGGGTTGATCTTCGTCAACCTGGTGGATTTCGACATGCTTTACGGGCACCGCAACAACGTGGAAGGATACGGCGCGGCGCTTGAGGAGTTCGACGCCTGGCTGCCGGAGTTGGAGCGCGCGATGGCGCCCGGCGACTTGGCCATCCTCACCGCCGACCACGGCTGCGACCCGACCGTGCCCGGCACGGACCACACGCGCGAATATGCGCCGTTGCTGGCCTTTGGGCCCGGCGCGCGGCGCGGCGCATCGCTTGGCTTGCGCGCTTCGCTTTCCGATATCGGCCAGACCGTGGCCGAGAACTTTAATACCGCAATCGCCCATGGCGAAAGCTTCTTGAGGCAAATCTTATGAACAAACCAGTCATGGCGGGCAATTGGAAAATGTACAAGACGCCCGCGGAAACTACCGCGTTTTTTGAGAAATTCCGTCCCCTAGTGGAAAAGGCGGAGCACTGCGAGATCGTGATCTGTCCTCCCTTCACGGATCTGACGGCGGCCGTTGAAGCCGCGCGCGGGTCGAACATCCAGATCGGCGCGCAGAATATCGCCTGGGCGAAGGAGGGCGCTTTCACCGGCGAAATCTCCGGAGCGATGATTCAGGGAACCGGCGCGACGCACGTGATTGTGGGCCACAGCGAGCGCCGCCAGTATTTCGGCGAAACGGACGAGACGGTGTTGCAGCGCACCCTCGCGGCGTTGGAGATGGGGCTCACGCCGATCGTGTGCGTGGGCGAGCGGCTGGAGGATCGCGAAGCCGGAAAGACGAAAACCGTGCTGGTGGCGCAATTCCAGAAGGGGATCGCCAAGCTGACGCCGGAGCAGTTCGCGAAGATCCTGATCGCCTACGAGCCGGTGTGGGCCATCGGCACCGGCAAGACGGCCACCCCGGAGATCGCCGCCGAAGCGCACCGCATGATTCGCGGCCAGGTATGGGCGCAGTATGGCGGCGGCGCCGTGACGGCCACGCGCATTCTGTACGGAGGCAGCGTGAAGCCGGACAACGTGAAGGCGCTCATGGCGCAGACGGAGATCAACGGCGTGCTGGTGGGCGGCGCCAGTTTGGATCCGGCGGGCTTCGCCTCGATTGTAAATTTCTAAACGGCGATTTGAGTCACCGGGGTAGCGGAACGGAAGGGGCGGGTTGGTTTGCGGCCGGTTCCATTTGCGGAATGGTTCCAGCCCGCCCGTCTTCCGTTTCGTCCGAGCGCTGGTGTTCGGTTGCCGAAAATGCGCGGCCTATCACAGGTCTTGTGTGCGCGGCGGCCCGCTCGTCGGCGCCGAAGCGATTTGGGCCTTCCGCTGAAGCCAGTTGGCGTAGCCAGACTTATACAGGCCAACCCCAGGCGTGGGGCTTCAGCAGGCTCAGAAGCTGTTCTTCGGGCTCGATGCTCATGGCGACTTGCAGCCAGTAGATTGGGAGTGCGAAGGCAGCCTTGTCCGGGAGGTTCATCGCGTCCTTCTCCGTGGTGACGATGGCTTGCGCGCCCCGGGCGGCGAAGCGCTGGGAAAGGCGGCGCAGTTCCTCACGGGCGTAACGATGATGGTCCGGGAACTCCGCCCAGTCCAGCGGCGCGACGCCAAGTTGCTCCAGCGTGCGGAGGAAGGACCGCGGATTGCCCAATGCGCACATGGCGGCGGCGCGTTGGAAGGGCGGCGATTGCGGTGAGTACCGGGCGCCGGAGCCGTACGCCACCCAGGCAACCGGCTGCACGGCGGCGCGGAGAATGGGCGCGCGCGGATTCCAGCGGCGGACTTCGCTTTCCACGGCGCCGGCCAGATCGGAAAACTCCGCGCGCGTGATAATCACGGCGTCCGCGCGGGCGATGGCCGAAAGCGGCTCGCGCAGGCGTCCGAGCGGGAACAGACCTCCGCGGCCGAAGGGTTCCAGGGCGTCAATCAGCAGGAGATCCAGGTCGCGATGGAGGCGCGCGTGTTGGAAACCGTCATCGAGGATCAACGCGTCAACGGGGAAATCTCGGAGCAGGAGTTCGCCGGTTTCGAAGCGGTCCGCGCCGATGCCCACGGGCGCAAGGCCGGAGCTGAGGAAGATGCGCGGCTCGTCACCGGCTAGCGCGGCGTCCGCCTGGGCGCCGGCGGCGAGCGCGGCCGCTTTGGATTCGCCGCGCCCGTAGCCGCGTGTGAGGATGCCGGGGTTGCGGCCGTGCTCCTTCAGCGTTTCGGCCAGGTGGAGGACGCAGGGCGTCTTGCCGGTTCCGCCCATGGTGAGGTTGCCGACGGATATCACGGGAACCGCGAGTTTGCGCGCGTGCTTCAGGCCACGCGTCCGCTTGCGCCGCCCGCCCCATTCCCATGCCAGAGCCAGAGCCGCGCCCAGCGCCGGCCAGGGTTGCGCCGGGCGATAGCGCGGCACGCCGCGCGCGTGCAGCGCGGCTATCTCCGCCACCGCGCGCGACGCCGCGCCGCGTTCGGCCTGGGCGCAGGCGCGGCCGCGTCCGCCCATTTCACCGGGATCGCGAAGCAGCCGCTCCAGCGCCGCCGGCAGGTCCTCCGCGCCGTCGATCGTCAGGCAGGCGGACGCCTGCCTGAACTCGTCGGCGATGGCCTGGAAGTTCTCCATGTGCGGACCGGCGATCACCGGCTTGCCGAAAAACGCCGGCTCCAGGATGTTGTGGCCGCCCCGGCGGGCCAGCGTGCCTCCCATGAAGACAACGTCCGCCAGGGCGAAAAGGCCGCTGAGTTCGCCGATGGTGTCGAGAAGCAGAACGCGCGGCCGCGGCTCGGCGGCGAGTTCAGGCGAAGAAGGCAGACCAGGAGGTCCGCCCCACTGCATGGCCGACCTCCGCAGGAATCCAATCCCCGCGGCGTCCAGTTTGCGGGCGACGGCTTCGAAGCGTTCCGGCTTTCTTGGGGCCAGGACCAACACGAGGTCAGGGCGGTCTTGCTTGACTCGCTCAAACGCTTCGATGACGGCATCGTCTTCGTCCGGGTCGCCTGGTTCGGCGGGCGGCATGGTGCTGGCGGCAATCCAAACCTTGGCGGGGCGCAGGCTTTCCATCCACCGGGCCACGGGTGAACCGGCGTCCGCGGCGCGCGGCGCGAAATCGTATTTCAGATTGCCCCCAACGCGCACGCGCCCGGCCGGCGCGCCCGCCGCCACGAAGCGCTGGCGCATGGCCTCGCTTTGCGCCAATATCGAGTCGACTCCCTCCAGAGCCGCGCCGAAGAACCAACGGAAGCGCAGGTAGCGGGGCAGGGCGCGGTCAGAGATGCGCGCGTTGAGGATGGTGACGGCCGCGCCGGTCCGGCGGGTCTCGTGAATCAGGTTCGGCCAGATTTCGGTCTCCGCGATGGCCACCACGCTCGGCCGCAAGGCGCGCAGCACGCGGCGCACGGCGAAGGCGTAGTCCACCGGCGCGTAGAAGACGCCCTGCGCCAGGCCCGTGAGTTTCTCCTCCGCCATGGCTCGGCCGGCGAGCGTGGTGGTGGAAACGAAGGCCGGGGTCCGCGGCAGGGCTTGACGCAGGCCGCGCAACAGCTCCACGCACGCCTGGATTTCGCCCACGGAAACCGCATGCAACCAGATCGCGCCGGGAGAAGTCTGTCTAAAGGAGCGGGGCAGGAACCCGAGCCGCTGCGGCAGCGTCCGCCAGTAGGCTCCGTCGCGCAGTCCGCGCAACAGGAAGTAAAATGTGAGCAACGGCAACCCGAGTCCGCCGAGGACCCGGTAAAGGAAATAAATGCCTCTTGTTTTCAGACGCTTGGCTCTCCTAATGAGTATAGCGGCCGCGTTTGCCGCCGACAAGGAGACGCCCTTCACCGCGCCCGCCGCCACAGCCATGGCGCACAAGCAAACCAGCGAGCAGGTGACCATCGGGGCGGACCCCTTCGATACAGCCGCGAAGACCAAGACGGCGTTCGCCAAGCTCGACCCCAACGAGTACGGCGTGCTGCCCGTGCTGGTGGTGATTCAGAACGATTCGAGCGCAACCATCGATCTGAGTCACTTGCAGGCGCAGTACAAGGAGCCGGGAGCGCGCGCGGTGGATTTCACCCCCGCCTCGGAAGTCAAATACGTGCGGGGAGCGCGCCCGCCGGGAGTAATTGGCACGCCCACGGGAGGAGTGGCGGCGGCGCCGCGGCTGAAGAAGAACCCGCTGGAGGCGTGGGAGATCGAGGGCCGAGCCTTTGCCGCCAAGATGATTCCGCCGGGGAAATCCGCCAGCGGCTTCTTCTATTTTCAGGGGAGCCTGAAGCCTGGAGCGACCATCTCCCTGGACGGTTTGACTCAGGCCCCCAGCGGCAAAGCGCTCTTCTACTTCGAGGTACCGCTGGAGTAGCGGGGCGGAACTACATCCGCCGCCCGGCCCGGCGCTGGGCCTGGGTGGCGCCGCCCTTGGGGGCCAACTGTTCCACCTGCGCTTCGGGCAGGCTCATGGAGACGTTGACCGTGGCCCCGCTGGCGGTGATTTTCATG
>DATKOS010000018.1:0-2694 GCA_035524535.1 Bryobacteraceae bacterium | reverse complement strand
GACGGAAAAGCCGAAAACCCAATATATCATGTCCCTTCTGCCGTACCTGGAACGCGTGGTCTCGCGCATGGATTTGACCTCCGCGGAGGCTCAGGCGGCCATGCGAACCGTGCTCGGGGGGCAGGCGAGCCAGCCGCAAATAGCGGCCTTCCTGGTGGCGCTGCGCATGAAGGGTGAAACCGTGGACGAACTGGTCGGTTTCGCGCGCGCCATGCGCGAAATGGCCGCGCCCATCGATTGCGGCGTGAGCGGCGAGCCGCTGCTCGATACCTGCGGGACGGGGGGCGACGGCGCCTCCACGTTCAACATCTCCACCATCGCGGCATTCGTGGCGGCGGGCGCCGGCGTGCGCGTGGCCAAACACGGCAACCGTTCCATTTCCAGCCGCTGTGGCAGCGCCGATGTGCTGGAGGCGCTGGGCGTCACCGTAGCCGCCGCTCCGGAGGAAGCCGGGCGCGCGGTGCGCGAAATCGGCATTGGGTTCCTGTTCGCGCCTGCGTTTCACTCGGCCATGAAGCATGCGCAGCCTGTCCGCGTGGACTTGAAGATACGTACGGTGTTCAACCTGCTCGGGCCGCTGACGAACCCCGCGGGCGCGGACGCGCAGTTGGCCGGAGCGCCTTCGGCCCATGCGGCGGAGTGGATCGCGGGCGCTCTGGCGGCGTTGGGCCTGCGGCGCGGCTTCGTGGCGCACGGCTCGGACGGTCTGGATGAGATCACCACCACCGGTCCCACAGTGCTCTATTCCGTGAGAGACGGGCGTGCCGAGAAGTTCACCGTGGGGCCCGCGGATTTCGGAGTGGAACCCGCCAAGCCGGAGGACCTGAAGGGCGGCGACTTGGCCCGCAACACGGAAATCGCGCGCGCGGTGCTGAAAGGCGTGAAAGGGCCCCAGCGGGACGTAGTGTTGGTAAACGCCTCGGCCGCGTTGGTCGCCGCGGGGAAAGCGGCGAATTTCAAGCAAGGCGTGGAGTTGGCGGCAAGATCGATCGACGCCGGCGCAGCCTGGAGCAAGGTGGAGGCGCTGACCAGATTCGGCAGTCTGCGGAGGAACGCGGACTCACAGGGATAATGGCCACGGGCAGCGCCTGGCAAAGGGGCCGGCGCGTCGCCGCGGTTTTGAGGATCATCCCAACGCGCCCGCGAGGCGGGTTGGCATCCCGCCCCGCTTAGCGCTTGATAAACGACGGCAGGGAGTTTCTTACTTCTTCGCCACCTTCGGCATCACCGCCGTCTTCTCCAGCTCCATGTGCTTCGCGGCGAAGTCCAGGAAGTAGGGCCAGTTCGGCACATCGGTGTGTCCGCTGGAGTGCTGCCGGAAGGCGACGTCACCCGTCGCGATCAGAGTTTCTATGGGCGGGAAGACGTTCGTGCCCATGCCCTTGGCCCCGAGCAGTTCGTACACCGGGCTGGCGGCCGCTCCGGCCATGAAGGTACCCTTGGCGTCTACCCAACTATCGCCGCCGGGCTCCGCGTCATAGCCGCCCTTGCCGGCGCTCAGAAATACCGGGCGCGGAGCGCACATGGCGACGAGCTCGTGGGAATCCACCGGCAGGTCGTTCCAGTTGAGGGGCCCGGCGTACTTTAGGAAATTGCCGGCCATCCAGTGGTATTCCGATACGGCGTCCACGTTCTCGATGATTTCGCCCCAGTTGCGGCGGTGCAGCTTGGCGCCACCCTCACCGGAGGAGCTGACATAAGCCGTCCAGAGCCGCGGCTCATAAGCCATGGAAACGATGGTGGCCTTGCCGTAGCGCGAATGGCCTTCCAAAGCGATGTGCTTGGCGTCCACTGCTTTATCGGTTTCGAAGTAGTCGATGGCGCGGCTCACGCCCCAAGCCCACGCCCGCAGAGCGCCCCAATCGTCGGGCTTGCGGGGCTGGCCCTTGTTGCAGAGGCCGATGATGCCGAGGTCGAGCCCCGCGCCGTTATCGGCCTGAATGCTGCCGGGATTGATCTGCGCATAGCCCCAGCCGCGCGCTAGCACCTGCTGCTGCCAGCTTGGACCCGCGGGCCCGCGCCCCGCGCCGCCGAAGCCCGCGCGTCCGGCCGCACCAACCGCCGCGCCGCCGGGGCCGGTCAGGATCGTGGCCGCCGCCGAACCGTTTCTCCCCTGGCCCGCCGCTCCAGGAACTCCCGCCGCGCCACGCGCAGCGCCCGCCGCTCCCGCGGCTCCACGGCCCGCTCCTGCTCCGCCGCCCGGGGGCGTCGAAAAGGCGTTGGGCCCATAAGGCGGTCCTTCTTGCGCCGGGGTGGCGCCCCGTCCGCCGCCGCCAAACCCGCCGCCAAATTGCATCACCACGGGCACCGGGCCCTTGGCGTTAGCGGGAGTCACCAGCGTGAGCGCGATTTCCACTTTGATCAGCGGGTAGGAGGAATTGTCCACCACGCCGCGCAATTGCTTGGTGACCACGTCCACGTCGCCATTCTTGCCGTTCTCCGTGCTGTCTACCACCCATTTCACCTTGGGTGTGACCTTCGGGACGCGGCCATAAACTTCCCGGTCGAAGTCCTCCACAATCTCCGGGCGGCGCTTCTTCCACCAGTCCGCGGCCGTGGTGACCTTCTTGCCGTTCTTCAGAGTCAGGGGATCCGGCAGGTTCGGATACGGATTCGCCTTGGATTCGTCGTAGTTGGCGAAGGTGGGGTCTTTTGGGTTAGTGCCGTTGTGGCCGGGCCGCAGCTCCTTGATGC
>DATKOS010000017.1:0-5237 GCA_035524535.1 Bryobacteraceae bacterium | reverse complement strand
TTTTTTTGACTCGAATCCTTCCAGCGCTTACAATGAGCCTTCCGTCCGGCCCGGCGGCGCGAATCCCGCCGCGCCAATCCCGCGGAATGAGGTGACCATGCGGCTCCTTTCCACCTTCAAGATCTCCGCCCTGGCGGCTCTAGCAAGCTCCGCCGTGTGCTTCGCCCAGAACGGCGATGCCCTGAAGCTCTGGTACCGGCAGCCGGCCGCCGCCTGGACCCAGGCGCTCCCGGTGGGCAACGGCCGCCTCGCCGCCATGGTTTTTGGCATCGCCGGCAAGGAGCACATCCAGCTCAATGAGGACACGGTTTGGTCCGGCGAACAGCGCGACCGCAGCAACCCCGCCGCGCCGCAAGCCATCCCGGAGATCCGCCGCCTGCTGATGGAGGGCCACCCCGCCCAGGCCCAGGCGCTCGCCGACAAAGCCATGATCAGCATCCCCAAGGCCCTTCCGGTGTACGAGACGCTCGGCGACCTCTGGCTGGATTTCGGCGCCGCGCCCGAAGCCACGGACTATCGCCGCGATCTCGACCTCGATACCGGTATCGCCAGCGTCCGTTACACCGCCGGCGGCGTTCACTACGTCCGGGAGGTCTTCGCCTCCGCCCCCAACACCCATTGCCTGGTGGTGCGCCTCACCGCCGATAAGCCCGCCAGCATCTCCTTCCAGGCCACCCTCAACCGCCCCGCCGACGCCGCTACCGAATCCGCTCCGGGCCGTCTCATCATGACCGGCCAGGCGCTGCCAAAACGCGCCGCGGGCGAGAACAACGTGGGCGTGCGCTTTCGCGCCGAGCTCAAGGCGGACGCCGCCGGCGGGCGCGTGACCAACGCCGCCGACCACCTGGACATCGCCGGCGCCGACAGCGTCACGCTCACCATCGTGGCCGAAACCGAGATCCGCGAGAAAGATTTGGCGGCCGCGTGCGCGCGCGACCTGGCCGCCGCCGCGCATCCCTACGCCGCGCTGCGCGCCGAGCACATCGCCGATCACCAGCATTTCTTCCGCCGCGTGAAGCTGGCCCTCCCTGTCGATCCGGCCGCGCGCGCCCTGCCCACGGATCAGCGCCTGGCCGCCGTCGGGAAGGGAGCCAGGGACGAGGACCTCTTCGCCCTCTATTTCCAATACGGCCGCTACCTTCTCATTTCCAGCAGCCGCCCGGGCAGCATGCCCGCCAACCTCCAAGGCAAGTGGAACGACAGCCTGACCCCCGCGTGGGGCAGCAAGTACACCATCAACATCAACACCGAAATGAACTACTGGCCGGCCGAAACCACCAACCTCTCCGAACTGACCGCGCCCCTCTTCGATCTCATCGATAGCGCCAAGGCCGACGGGCGCCGCGTGGCCAAGTTCTACTACAACGCCGGCGGCTTCGTGCTCCACCACAACACCGACCTCTGGGGCGACGCCGTGCCCATCGATCTCGCCGCCTCCGGCGTCTGGCCCATGGGCGCCGCCTGGCTCTCCCTGCACGAGGCCGAGCACTACGATTTCACCGGCGACCGCAAGTTCCTCGCCGAGCGCGCCTATCCCACCATGAAGGAAGCCGCGCAGTTCTTCCTCGATTACCTCACCGACGATGGCCGCGGCCATCTGGTCACCGGCCCTTCGCTTTCCCCCGAAAATACCTACCGCACCCCATCCGGCGAACGCGCCGCCATTACCATGGGACCGACCATGGACAACGAGATTCTCCAGCAGCTTTTCGGCAGGTTGATCGAGTTCAGCCAGATCCTGAATAAGGATGCGGACTTCCGCGCCAAAATCGAGGCGGCGCGCGCCCGGCTCATGCCCCTGCGAATCGGCAAGTGGGGCCAGATTCAGGAGTGGCCGCAAGACTACGACGAGACCGAACCCGGACACCGCCACATTTCCCACCTCTTCGCGCTCTTCCCCGGCGACCAGATCACGCCGTTCCACACCCCGGAGCTCGCCAAGGCCGCCCGCGCCACGCTGGACCGGCGCCTCGCCAATGGCGGCGGCGGCACGGGCTGGAGCCGCGCCTGGATCATCAACTACTTCGCCCGCTTGCAGGATAGCGATCAGGCTTACGAGAACCTCACCGCGCTGCTCCAGCGCTCCACCCTCCCGAACATGTTCGACAACCATCCGCCGTTCCAGATTGACGGCAATTTCGGCGGCGCCGCCGCCATCGCCGAGATGCTCCTGCAAAGCGACGCCGGCGAGCTGCAGTTTCTCCCCGCCCTGCCCAAAGCTTGGAGCGAAGGCAGCGTCAGCGGCCTGCGCGCGCGCGGCGGCCTGGAAGCGGACCTCGCCTGGAAGGACGGGCTCGTCACCACCGTCAAACTAAAGGCCACCGAGGATGGCGTCCACAACTTGCGCATCGTGCAGCCCGTGCGCATCCGCGCCTTCCGCGACGGCGGCCAGACGGTTGCCGTCCCCGCCCCCAACGGCCCCTTTACGCCGCTCAAGCTCAAGGCGGGACACGTCTACACCCTCGAGTTCGCTCCCAAGGCGTAGACCAGCGGCATCCGGAGGCTCGCGTCACGAACGCGAGACCGCTGAGCCCGTTCGTCCGTGCCGGCGCTTCCCGGCCGGCTGCTCACAGCGGCCGGAAGCCCGCGTCCAGCCGTTCCTTCACCGCGTCTTCGTTTAGCGCCACTCCAATGCCGGGCTTGCCCGCCGGCGTCAGGTACCCGTCTTCCAGCTTCACCGGTTCGGTGAGCGCCGTGATGGACTGGTTGAGGTAGTGCGTCCACTCCAGCATCAGGAGGTTGGGAATGTCGGCTGAGACGTGCGCGTACGCCATCGTCCCAAGCGGTGAAGCCACGCCGTGCGGGGCCACCGGCACATAGTAAACCTCCGCCATGGCGGCGATCTTGCGGCCCTCCAGTAAGCCCCCCGTCTTGCACATATCGGGCTGGATCACGCTGAGAGCCTCTTTCTCCAGGAACGGGCGGTAGCCGTAGCGCGTGTAAATGTTCTCGCCTGCCGCGATGGGGACGCGCGTCTGCGACCGGATCCTCGCCATGGCGTCCGGATTATCCGGCGGGATGGGCTCCTCAACCCAGGTGAGCCGGTAAGGCTCCAGCAGGCGGCAGAGCTGGATGGCGGATTCCGTGTCGAAGCGCGTGTGGCATTCCAGCATGAGGTTGTAGCCCGGCCCTGTGGCTTCGCGCACGGAAGCCACCAGCGCGGCAATGTCGTCCATCTGCGGGTTGTTGAGGTGCAGTCCGCTGGACTTGTCGGGCTCGGTACCCTTGCGGATGGTCGCGGTCCACGGCTTGTAGTCGATGCCGATCTTCAGCCCCGGAACCTTCGTTTGCGCAATCAGCGTCTTGGCCTCGGCTGCGTCCACGGCGTGGAGATAGACGGGGATGCGGTCCCGGACGCGGCCGCCGAAAAGCCGATAGAGCGGCACGCCCATCGCCTTGCCGGCAAGGTCCCAGAGGGCCATTTCCACACCGCTCACGGCCGTGAGGTAAGGGCCGCCCAGCCCGCGGACAAACACCGCGCTCGGCGCGCTCCCGGGCAGCTTGTCCTGCCACAGCGTCGAGAGCAGTCCTTCCACGTCGAGCGGGTCGCGCCCCGCCAGAGCCGCCGAGATGTTGTCGTTAATAATGTACTCCGCGCCTAGGGTATCCAGAAACTCGCCGGTGCCGGTGAGCCCCTGGTCCGTGTAGACGCGGACGAAGCGGTTGTTCAGCCCGCGGAGCCGCACGGCGCGGATCTCGCGGATCTTGAGCGTGGGAACGGCGGAAGTGCCCTGCGCGCGCCCGGCCCCCAGAAACTCCCGGTAGAACGCAGCGGCGCCAAGACCGCGAAAGAACGTTCGGCGCTTCATAAAAACCCCGCCTTGCATTGTGTCACAACCCCGCCCCGCGCAACTGGCCCTTCGCGGCCTACCCCGCCATGGCGCCCAGATAGGCCACCCGGCCCGGACGGCCTCCAAGCCTCGCGCCACCGCGGCATATCCAGGGCGCCCAAGGCGCACGCGCTGTGTAACGCGTAACGTATCGCATATCTAGCCGGGCGTGTGGAAGCTGATCCGCGAGAGCGGCCCGGCCGCAATCCGCCTTGGGCGCAGGGGTCGGGCATTCAAATCGCCCCGTTCCGGCCGATCTGTCCATCTTTTCGGGTACACTGGGCGCAGGTTATCTTTACAGGCGCCGGCGGCCGAAAACAGAAGAATCCCGCCGGCGCTCTTCTGAGGGGAAAGCGGATTGCCTCGGGCGCCCGTGATCGGTGCAGTCGATTTGGCTAGGTGCAAAGGAGGGTTAGCATCGTGCAAATTCGTGGCGTTCTTTTTTCCGGAATCCTGGTCCTGGCTTGCGTAGGAATGTGCCCAGCGGCCGACCTGGGTGTGGATTTCACCACTCCGGACTACGTTGGTAGTTATTACAGTTTCAATGCCGGTTATTCGTTCAATGTTCTGGCCCCGGTCGACCTGGTAGGCCTCGCGGTCCTCGCGCCGTCTTCGGACCATGACGTCGCGGTTTGGGGTCCGGATGAAACTCTCATCGCGTCCGCGACGGTTACCCCTTCCGACCCCAGAATCGGCGCCGAGTCCTATTTCAGTTGGACTTCCGTCACGCCGGTTCTGCTCTTGCCCGGTATCGACTACCGTGTGGCCGCCACGACTCTCAATGATTTTTACGTCGCGCTCACCAGCGGTCTGTTCACGGATCCCAACATTCAGTACAACGATGGCATCGCGGAGTATGCGCCTTCCGGACAATTGGCCTATCCCGACTCCTGCTGCATTCAGGTCGTCGCCGGCGGAATCTTCGGAGGAGACATTGTAGTCAGCGACGTTCCGGAGCCAGGCTGCCTGGCGGCTCTCGGATTGGGACTCATGGCCGTTTTCGCCTACGCCCGTCCGCGAGTACGCGGATGATGTAGCCGTTACGCGCATCCCCCAGGCGCAACGGAACGCATCAACTATCGCCTGCCGGCTCGGACTCTCAGCCCGCCGCGCCAGGCGTCCGCCGATCCCGCGCGCCCTCACCAAAACGTCCACGAGCCGTTCCAGTAGGGTAGGCCTCCTGGCCTGCCCGCCTTTGGCCGCGTGCGTCACACTTTCACTCTCCCGAGCCCTCACTCCTGCCGGTGCTCGTCTCCCTACTCCCTACCGCGATCACAACCCCTGGAAATTTCCTAACCATAACGGTTTCACTCACTTACAACTCCGCCCCACCCGCCGCCCGCCCATCCGCCTGCTACCGTGAATTCGGGGTATCGCAATGCAATCCACCGCATCGCGCTACCCCAA
>DATKOS010000016.1:0-6696 GCA_035524535.1 Bryobacteraceae bacterium | reverse complement strand
CGGTCCGGATGCGGTCCAGCCCCAGCTTGGCGGTGCGAATCTCGTTGCCAAGCGAATAAAGGAACTGAACCGAATCGGGATAATTCACTGCGCGTCTGGTCTAACCCAGGAAGAACTTCAGAGCCCGCGAGATGTAGGCCTTCATTTCCAGGCGCGGCACCACGGCGTCCAGCATGCCGTGCTTGAGCAGGAACTCCGAGCGCTGGAACCCCTCCGGCAGCTTCTGGCGGATGGTCTGCTCAATGACGCGCGGGCCGGCGAAGCCGATGAGCGCACCGGGTTCGGCGATATTCAGATCGCCCAGCATGGCGTAGCTGGCCGTGACGCCGCCGGTGGTGGGGTCCGTGAGTACGCTGATGTAGGGCAGGCGCGCTTCGTCCAGGCGCATGAGCGCCGCCGAAATCTTGGCCATCTGCATCAGGCTGATGGCGCCTTCCTGCATGCGCGCACCGCCGGAGGCGGAGACAATCACCACGGGGGTCTTGCGCTCGATGGCGCGCTCAATGGCCCGCGTGATCATCTCGCCCACCACGCTGCCCATGCTCCCACCGATGAACTTGTTCTCCATGGCGCAAATCTGGACGGCGCGGCCCTCCAGATTCCCCTCGGCGGAAACCAGCGCGTCGCACAATTGGGTGGCGCCGCGCGACGCCTCCAGGCGGGCCGTATAGGGCTTGCTGTCCACGAAGCCAAGCGGGTCCGAAGAGCGCAGGTCGGCGTCGAAGCGCTCGTACGCGCCGTCATCCAAAAGCAGCTTCAGCCGGCAGAGCGCGTCGATGCGGGCGTGCGCCCCGCATTTGGGGCAGACGTTCCAGTTGTCCTCCCAATCCTTCTTCCAGACAATCTGGCGGCAGCCCTCGCACTTCTGCCACAACCCTTCCGTGCGGACGCGGCGTTCGTGATTTTCGATGCGCGGCAGCTTGTCGCCGGATGGCGTATCCCGCTTGAACCAAGACATGAGTCAGTCCTAACGTTATCGCGGGTAGGGATGTCCCCGCAAGCTGGCGAACGCCCGGTAGATCTGCTCGGCCAGCATGGCGCGCGCGAGTTCGTGCGGCATCGTAAAAGCCGAGAGCGACAGCAGAAGGTCCGCGCGCGCCGCCCACCCCGCGGGCAAGCCATCGTGGCCGCCAATCAGAAACACCAGGTCGCGCCCTTCCATTTCAGCCTTGGCGAACAGCGCCGCCATCCCTCCGGAGTCCATCGCGCGGCCCGCCGGGTCCAGAAAAATCTTGCGCGCCGCCGGATGCCTGGCCCAGAGGTCCGCGCGCTCCGGCCGGATCTCGCGCATCTCCACCGGCGCGAAGCGCGCCGCGCGCGTGGCGTAGTCCTCGGCCAACGCATTGGCGTGCGCGTCCTTCGGCTTCCCGATGAAATACAGATAAGTTCTCATGACGGCGGCGCAACCCGGACCGCGCGCCGCTACTCTTCCGGAATTTCCACCGTCTTGGCGCCGCGCCAGAGGCGCTCCAGATCGTAATACTCGCGCGCCTTCGGAGAGAAAATGTGCACCAGCAGGTCGCCGTAGTCCGCCAGAATCCACTCCGCCTGGTCGTAGCCCTCGACGCTGATGGGCAGTTCCCCCAACTGCTTCTTCAGGTGCAGCCGCAACTCGTCGGCGATGGCCTGTACCTGCCGCTGGTTGCTACCCGTGCAAATCACGAAATAGTCCGCGAACGAGGTGATGCCGGTCAAATCCAGCACCCGGATGTCCGCGGCTTTCTTCGACTCGGCCGCCCGGACCGCGGCGAGCCAGTTGGGGACTGTGGTCTGTAGTTCTTCTGTTGCTTTTACGTGTGCCTTCAGAACACGCTCCTGTCCGTATCGTACTACAAGCGGGGTGGGCCAACCGGTTTCCAGGCGCCGTCGCGCCGGGCAATTGCCCTGGGTCGGCCCGAAATCGCTTCGGGCCGCCGCGCGGAAGGGCTGCGAGACGGGCCGCCGCGCGCGGCTTGAGGCATGGACCGCGGCGAACGCGCGCGGCCGCCTACGGGTTGATCACGCGGTGCAGGTCGAGCGACGGAGGCGGCGCGTCCGTCTGGCTCAACATGACGTGAACCTGGCCGCGATGATGCGTCTGATGGTTGAAGAAATGGGCCGCTGCGACGGGGGCGCTTTCCCGGCATTGCTTGCCCTGGCTGTTCACGTAATCCAGGCTTCTCTCGAAAAAATCGGAGTCCAGGGCGGCGAAGAACCGTTCGATGCGCTGGTCTTCGGCGATCCGGGCGGCTTTCAGGGGGATAAAGTCCTCGAAGAGGACCGTGTTCGTCGGGGGCGTGGTTCGTCCGCCGCCCTCAAAACGCGCCATCCAGATCCGGTCGCCAAGCAGGATGTGGTTCAGGAGCCCATGAAATGAATGCTGCCGAAAGAGCCTCGGCGCGTTTTCCGGTATTCGTCCGGACCGAGGAGCGAAACGCAAGCGAACAGCCGCTCATTCGCCACGCGGTTATATCGCGCCATAATTTGAAAGTGATTCGTCAGGTCCATTCCGTTCAGCCTACACCCCGGGCGGAACCAATAGACCCGAAGCCATTCGGCTAAAATGAAAAGCGGAGGAATGGGTGAGTGGTTGAAACCGGCGGTCTTGAAAACCGTTAGCGGGGCAACTCGCTCGGGGGTTCGAATCCCTCTTCCTCCGCCATTTTTCCCTTCGAAATGCTATACCGCAGTCGTGGCTAGATCCTCACCTGGACCGGGCTCTTTAGCGTAAACTCCAGGGGCGTTTCGGCTCTTAGGGCTACGTTTTTGTGGCCGGTCAGGAAGGCGGTTGTGGCGCCGGCCGCGGCGCCGATGCCCGCGCCGATCATGGCTCCCGTACCGCCGCCCGCGGCGGCTCCCACCGCTGCTCCTCCGCCTGCGCCACCTCCCATCAGAACCAGGTTGCGCTTCTTGTGCGAGCCGCTGGTCCTCACGTCCGGACGCGTCCCGATGTTATAGCGGACGCCGTTCAGTTGGAAGGAATCAAGAGCCAGTTCCATCACGGCGCGGCCCTTGAAGCGGCCGGACTGCTTGGCTTCAAGGACGCGCCCGTGGAAGCGCGTGCCTTTCGGCGCCACCACCCGGCCGCCCACGGTAATCGGGGCGTAGAGCGTGGCTTCAAAGCCCTCGCCCGCGCGGTCATGTTTGGTGCTCAGACCCTGGTCCAGGCGGACGTGCACCTCGGCGCCGGCTGGAATCACCAGCGTGTCCGCCCGCGAGGCCGGCGAAGATCCGGGCATGGGAGAGGGACGAGCCGAGGAGGCCGTCCCCGCAGCTGCCGGCGTTCCCGCCGAGGCACTCGAAGGCGGCTGAGCAGGCGCGTTCGCCGCCTGCCCCGCCTGAGGGTTCTGGGCCGCCGGCGCGGATTGCGTGGAGGCTACCTTCTGCGCCGTTTGCGGCTGGCGGGAATGCCCGCATCCCATGGCCGCCAATACCGAGAACGCAACGATCACTTGTTTGGCCATCATAATTCACCTCTACCGTTCCGCCACCTGCGTCTTGGGCGTTGCCAGGTATCCGGCGATTTCATCCTTGTTCACGGTGTTGACCACGATCTCGTACGGCTGCCGTCCGCCGGTGACGTAGAACTGGATGGGCTCGTCGATCGTGCGGTCGCGTTTCTCGGTGAGCTTGTCGTTCGCCAGCACGTCCAACGTGAAGCGGTTCCTCTTCGGGTCGGTCTTGCGGAGAGTGAGCCGTACGTCGGAGATCTTCTGGCCCTCGCCGGATTTCTTGATGTCGAACTGGAAGTAGTTGCGGTCGCCCAAGGCGCGCAGTTGAGCCAGCTCCTTGGCGTTGGTGGCGATCAAGCCGCTCATCACACCCATGTCTCCGCGCACGCTCTTAAGCTCCGTGCCGTGGCCCTCGAGTTCGGATTTGGTGGAATCCACGTCGGCGCGCACGGTGGTGACATCGCCCTTGACGCTCTGGACGTCGCCGCTTACCTGGTCGAGCTTGGCGCTGGAAGAGTCTTCCTCCGCCTTGAGAGCGGTGAAGTCATTGGCGAATTTCTTCTGCTCCGCATCGCGGGCGGCTAAAGAGCTGCTCAGCTTGGCGTTGGCGCGGCGGCTATCGGCTTCCGCCTGCTGGATGGCCGCGCTGGCCTCCTCGGAGACGGAGTCGATGTGCTGGGCGGAGTCGCGGCTCACCTCGGCCGTCTTACGGTCCAGCGAGGCGATCTGCGCGCTGATCGTCTGGCGCTCATCGGCGGCGGAGTTCGCCATGTCGTGGGTGATGAAGAGCAAGTAGGCGTTGGCCGCCAGCGATAGAGCCGTGGCCGCATACCAGGCGGCGTGGGTGCGCCGCGAGGCGCGCTGCTCCCCAGGTTCCATTTCGGGTTCATGGGAATCGTGTTTAGTAGCGTCGGACAGCATAGGTCACACCTCGCGGCGGACTGGTGCAGATGGCGGGCCAAACGCTCCGAACCCCTGGTTTCAGGGCACTTACAGCGCCCGGACGGACCTATTCCGGCTGCCTGAGGGAAGTATTGGCCGGTGCGGAGAGAAGGTTTTACCTGGTCGAGGCGCCGGGCGTCCTGGCCTGGCTCTTCCGCCGGCGGCCTTCCTGCGCGAGTTTCACGGCGACGGCGGCTGCTGCTGCCGGATCGTGCCGGACCTTCTCGGTGTGCAGCGCTAGATTGGCGGAGTGGACCTGGATGCCCATCTCGAAAATGGCGTCGAGATCATTCTCCACCGGAAGCACGTCCTGCCGCGCGTAACGCTTTCGCATGGCCGGGAGGATGGGACGCGAGTTCACCACCACGTAATCCAGGAACTTGCCGCCGGCGTGCTGGTGAATGGCGCGGATGTGGTCCGAGGCGCGGAATTTCATGGTTTCGCCGGGCTGCCACATCAGGTTCACGAAGTACGCCTTAATCGCCTTTGAGCCGCGAATCGCCGCGGGAATCCCCTCCACCAGCAGGTTGGGGATGACGCTGGTAAATAACGATCCGGGTCCCAGCGTGATGACGTCGGCCTCGCGAATGGCCGCGAGCGCGTCGGCCAGCGGCGGCGCGTGGCGCGGCATGAGCCGGATGCGGCGGATGGGCTTGCGGCTGCGGCTGATGCGCGTCTCGCCGGCTACCTTGGCCCCGTCGGCCAGCGTCGCCTCGAGCGTGACGCAGGAAGGCGTGGAGGGAAAAATGCGGCCGCCGATCTTGAGCACTTCCGCCGAGACCTTCACCGCGTCCGGGAAATTTCCCACCACCTGCGTGAGCGCGGTAAGGAACAGGTTGCCGAAGCTGTGTCCCTTGAGGCCGCGCCCGGCTTGAAAGCGATGCTGGAACAGCCGCGCCAGCAGTGTAGCGTCCTCGCTCATGGCCACCAGGCAATTGCGGATGTCGCCGGGCGGCAGAACGTCGAACTCGCGGCGCAAGCGGCCGGAGCTGCCGCCGTCGTCGGTAACGGTGACGATCGCGGTGAGATCCACGGCCGGTTCGGAGGCGCGGGTGTAGCGCTTCAGGCCTTCCAGCAAGGCGGAGAGGCCGTGGCCGCCGCCAATCGCCACCACGCGCAATGGGGAAGCGTCATTCATCACGGCAAGGTCCGGGCGCGGAACGCGCATTCCGCGGACTGCCCGCAAGCGCCGCGCGCGAGGTTTCGCCCCGGCAAGGCGCTAGATCTTCTTCTCCGGATACAGCAGCGCCTCAAACGAAGGCTGCCCCGAGAGCGGCGCGAGGTCGGCGTCGTGCCGTGCAATGATCCGGTTGCGCGGTTCCAGTTCGATGGCGCGGCGCACGTTCTCATGCGCGCCCGCCAGATCGCCCCCCAGGGCCTGCGCCACGCCCAGCGCGTAATGGATATGGTCCGATCCCGGCGCCAGCCGCATGGCGGTCTCCAGGTGCTCGCGCGCCTTGGGGACGTCGCGCGAATTGATGAGAGCCACGCCGTAGTTGTAATGGTCCTCGGCGGTGTTCAGCGCCGGCGTGAATTGCTGCAGGCGCCGGTCGCACATGGCGGAATGCACCTGCGCCCGCTGCGCCACGTCGCGTTCCGGACCCTCCATGGCGCGGGCAAACAGCGCCCGCGCTTCCTTCAGTTCGCGCAGATGAAAGAGCTTCATCGCGGCCTCAAACGCCGCGCGCTGCCCGGCTGCATCGTGCGGAACGGCGGACGCGGTGGAAGAGCCGGCCGCGGCCGTCCCCTCCATCCCTCTGCCGGATTTCTTAATCGCGGGAGTCTTCCTCTTGTCCGCCATGGCTCCATCGCGCCTTCCCAGGGCGCAAACGATATGTGTTTATACCAGACCCGGGGCCGCCCGCGCAACCCGCCCTCCGGGGCGGCGCCACGGCCACGTTCACGCGATTCCAGCTTCGCGCAAAAAGCGTGCGGATTCTTCCGGTGGGGTGGGGTTTATGTAGAAACCCGTGCCCCATTCGAAGCCCGCCACCTTGGTAAGGCGCGGGATGATCTCGATGTGCCAGTGAAAATGCGCCAAGGCCGCCTCCTGCGCCGGGGCGCTGTGCACCACGAAGTTGTACGACGGGCCCTCCAGCGTGCGGTCGATCTTGCGCATAGTGGAGCGCAGCACCCAGGCGAGATTCTGCAAAGACGGCGCGTCGGAATCCTCGAAATGCGAGGCGTGCCGCTTCGGGAGGATCCATGTCTCGAACGGAAAGCGCGGCGCGTAGGGCTCGATCACCACGAAGCGATCGGTTTCCGTCACCAGACGCGCGCCCGCGGCGGCCTCCTCGCGGATGATGTCGCAGAAGATACAGCG
>DATKOS010000015.1:0-2718 GCA_035524535.1 Bryobacteraceae bacterium | reverse complement strand
CTACATGTTCATCGCGGTAGTGCCCATCGCGCTGATTGTGCTGCTGGCGAGCCTTTCCGGCTACATCCTGATCGGACAGGTGGAGGCGTACTTCGTCCGCACGGATCTCTCAAACCGCGAGGGGCAGGTACTTCGTTTGGCCGAGCAGGCGACGGGAAATTTCGGGCGCAGCTTTGGCGGGCCCGCGCAGGGGCCCGGGGGCCTTCCGCCGCAGGCGGGGCGGTCCGCCGGCGCCGTGACTCCGCCGGCCACGCCGCCCACGCCGGGCGCGCCGGCCGCTTCGGCTTCGGCTCCGGCGCAGACGCGGCGTTCCGTTCCCGGCGGAGGAAGAGGATTCGGTCCGGGGGGCGGCGGAGGGTTCGGAGGTTTCGGCCGTTCCGGAGGCCGCGGATTTATTGCGCTCGCGCCGGGGGCGCCGGGCTCCTCGGAGAGCGCATTTTTCTTCGATCGCCAGGGGAACATGGCGCAGGCGCGGTTCCCGGGCACGGAAGTTCTGATCAAGACCACCAAGGAACTTCGCTTTCCGGACAACGCCAAGATTCAGTCGCCTCCTTCTTCCTGGCCTTCTACGGCCAGCGGATTGGTCTATCAGGGCGAAGGCGAAAACCGGCGTTTCTACATCTGGGCGCACCTGGTGCCCACCAGCGGGGAAGCGCGCGAGGTCACCATTCTGACGCCGCTTACCAGCGAAGTGCTGGCCAGCCTGGACCCGCAGCATCGCCTGACGAACGTTGCCATTCTCGACGCGACCGGGCCGGATTACATCCCGGCGGCGCCGGGCACGCAGCCTCCGCCTCCGCTCAATTGGTTCGATCTCAATGTGCGCGGGGAGTTTCCGCTGCAGATTCCGTCTTGGGACAATCCGGACGAACAGATCCACGCGCTTCTGGCGGTGAATTCGCGGCTTTCGGCGGTGCTCGGCATCATTTTCGAGCAGCGGCCGGGGCAGCAACTGGAAGGCGGATCGCTTCAGGATTTCCTCATCGGCGTGGCTCTGCTGTTTCTCTTTGTCGAGATCGCGTCGCTGTGGACGGGCATACGGCTGAGCCGTTCCATGACGGGAGCGGTGCATGAGATCTACCAGGGCACGCAGCGCGTGAAGGAAGGGGACTTCTCTTATCGGATTCCGGTGCGAGGGAACGACCAGCTTGCGGAGATGGGTGCGTCCTTCAACACGATGACCGAGAACCTGAGCCAGTTGATTGTGGTGGCGAAGGAGAAAGAGCGCCTGCAATCCGAGCTGGAGATTGCGCGCGAAGTGCAGAACCAGCTCTTCCCGCGCGACGTGCCTTCGTCGAAATCGCTGGAGCTGAAGGGCATCTGCAACCCGGCGCGGGTGGTTTCGGGCGACTACTACGACTTCATGAACCTGGACGGCTCCGAGCTGGCGTTCGCCATTGGAGACGTGGCGGGGAAGGGAATTTCGGCCGCGCTGCTGATGGCCACCATTCAATCCGCCATGCGGACGCAGTTGAGCGCCACCAACGGCGCGGAGCCGCTGCATTTCTCCGCGGCCACGCTGGTGGCGCAGCTCAACAAGCAGCTCTACAACACCACCACGCCGGAGAAATACGCCACGTTCTTCTTCGCCATCTACAATGAAGCGCTGCGCGCGCTGACGTTCACCAATGCGGGGCATCTGCCGCCGCTGCTGGTGCGCAGCGGGGAGTTCACCAACTTGAATCCCACGGGGACCGTGGTGGGGGCCTTCCCCTTCGCCAAGTACGAGGAGCGCACGGTGCAGCTTGAGGAAGGCGATCTGGTGGTGGCCTACACGGACGGGATCGTGGAGCCGGAGAATCCGTACGGCGAGATGTTCGGCGAAAGCCGGCTGAAGGAACTGATTCTGCGCAACGCCCGCGCGGGCTCTTCGGAGATCATCTCCAAGACCATGGAAGCCGTGGTCCAGTGGACCGGCTCGTCCGAATTGCAGGACGATATGACCATGATTGTGGCCCGCCGCGTATGAAGGTTCTGACCGCGGCCCAAATGCGCGCGGTGGATGCCCGGACGATAGAGGCGGGCATACAGGGCATTGTCCTGATGGAGAACGCGGCGCACCGCGTGGTGGAGTTTCTGGCGGCGCGCTTCGATCTGGCCTCCGAGCGCGTCGTGGTGCTTTGCGGCAAGGGCAACAACGGGGGCGACGGATTAGCGATTGCCCGCCAGCTCTATACGCACCTGCATCCGGCCGGGCTTTACGTGGTTCTGCTGGCGGCGCCGGAAGAGCTGAAGGGGGACGCCGCGGCGAATCTGGCGATGCTGCGGGCCTGCGGCTGCCCCTTGTTTCGCGAAATTCCGGCGGAGGCGCGGAACGCGACGCTGGTGGTGGATGCGCTGCTGGGGACCGGCAT
The DNA here is from genome assembly GCA_035524535.1 of Bryobacteraceae bacterium. Classification (GTDB taxonomy): domain Bacteria; phylum Acidobacteriota; class Terriglobia; order Bryobacterales; family Bryobacteraceae; genus BOG-224. The sequence continues at coordinate 364 of DATKOS010000015.1, read as the reverse complement.
TTCCGGCGCGGCGGCGGGGGCCATGCTGGAGGGCATCCGGGAAATCAACAGCGGTTTTCCGCTGGCCAGCGTGGTGGCCGTGGATCTGCCTTCCGGCATGCCGAGCGACTCCGGCGATGCGACCGGGGAATTTGCGCGCGCGGATTTCACGGTGACGTTCACGGCGCCGAAGTGGGCGCATGCGTTGCCGCCGAATTGCGATTGCGTGGGCGAACTGGCGGTGGCGCCCATTGGCAGCCGGCCGGAATGGTTCGAGGACGATCCGGCGGCTTACCTTTCGGTGGTGGAGCCGAAGATGTTCGCCGCACTGCTGGCGCCGCGTCCGCGGTGGGGTCACAAGGGGACGTTCGGCCACGTGCTCGTG
>DATKOS010000014.1:0-6868 GCA_035524535.1 Bryobacteraceae bacterium | reverse complement strand
ACCTGATCTTCGCCGGATATGACGCCGCCTACTCCAGCGACATCAGCGACTACCGGACCATAGGCCAGGTGCAACTCAGCGTCAGCGGCGCCACCCTTCCCTAGGGCGGCGCCGGCTACAAGCCGAGCCGCGAACGGCTCCGGCCGCGAGCCGCCCCATCGATCCGCGAATGTGAGAGAGCGGGCCGGAGCAATCCTGGCTCCAAAGCACCGGCCGCCAATGCGCCGGCCCGCCAAGCTCACCCCGGGCCTTCGCGGCCTCTAGAATAATAAAAGTGCCACCGCTGACCTTCGCCGAAGCCCGAGCGCGCGTCCTCTCCGCCGTCACCCAATCGCAGTATCTCTGCGGCGCTGAGCAAGTGGCCGCCGCGGAGGCCTCACAGCGGGTTCTCGCCGAGGACGTCGCCGCCGACCGCGATACGCCCGCGCTGGCCCGTTCCGTCCGCGACGGCTACGCCATACGCGCCGCCGACGCCCCGGGCGAACTACGCGTCATCGGCGAAGTCCGCGCGGGCGAGCGATTCTCCGGCGCCGCAGCGGCTGGCGAGGCCGTCGAAATCATGACTGGCGCGCCGCTGCCCGCCGGCTGCGACGCCGTGGTGATGGTGGAGCACACCGAGCGCACCGGCGCCCGCGTGCGCGTTCCCGCCGCCGAGCCCGGCCAGTTCCTCAACCCGCGCGGCTGCGAGGCCCGCGCCGGAGATGTGGTGCTCTCCCGCGGCCAGCGCCTGGATTACGCCGGCGTCGCGGCCCTGCTTACCTTTGGGCGCGAAAGCGTGAGCGTCTTCCGCAAGCCGCTGGTAGGCATCCTATCCACGGGCGATGAAATCGTGGAGACCGGCCAGACGCCGCGGGATTTCCAGATACGCAATTCGAACGCCGGGTCTCTGGCCGCGCAGGTGTTTCGCGCGGGCGGCTGCGTGCTGCCGCTGGGCGTCGCCCGCGACAAGGAAGACGATACGCGCTCGGCCATAGAGCGGGGCCTGGCCGCGGACCTGCTGCTCATCTCCGGCGGCGTCTCGGCGGGCAAGTACGATATTGTCGAGCGCGTTCTGGCCGGTCTTGGCGCGGAGTTCTTCTTTGATCGCGTCCTCATACAGCCTGGCCAGCCCGTGGTCTTCGGCCGCGCGCGCGGCAAGTTCTTCTTCGGCCTCCCGGGCAATCCGGCGTCCACCATGGTGACGTTCGAGATCTTCGCGCGCGCCGCGCTGGAACTCATCGGCGGGCAGAGGGAGACGGCGCTGCACATGCCCTTTGCGCGTCTCACGCGCGATTACCGCCACCGCCCGGGCATCACGCGCTTTCTGCCCGCGCGTCTCGCCGCGGATGGCGCGGAGGTCACGCCGCTTTCCTGGAGCGGCTCGGGCGATGTGCCCGCCTTGACGCGCGCCAACGCCTACCTGGTGGCCGATGCGGACCGCGCCGAATACGCCGGCGGCGAATGGATCAGGGTGCTGAGCAAATGAAGACACTATCGCATTACGACGCAGCCGGAAGCCCCCGCATGGTGGACATTTCGGCCAAGGAGACCACCCGCCGCGCGGCCCGCGCGCATGCCTTCGTGCGCGTGGCCAAGGCGGCGCTGCGCCAGCTGCCGGAGAACCCCAAGGGCAACCCGCTGGAGATCGCGCGCATCGCCGGCATCGCGGCGGCCAAGCGCACCTCCGAACTCATCCCGCTGTGCCATCCGCTGATGCTCACCCACGCCGATGTGGAAGCCGCCGTGGAAAAGGGCGGTGTCCGAATCATAGCCACGGCGGCCACCACCGGCCAGACCGGCGTGGAGATGGAAGCGCTCACCGCCGCCTCCGTGGCGGCTCTCACCGTCTACGATATGATGAAGGCGCTCGACAAGAGCATCGAGATTCAGGACGTCCGTCTGATTGAGAAGACGGGAGGCAAGAGCGGCGATTACCGCCGCGCCGCGCCCCCGCAAGCCAAGCCGCAACGAAAGCCGCGCCGGAAATGACAACCGCCCGGAGAGACTCCCAATCCGCGCCGCCATCGCTCGCCGGCTGCCGGCGAACCGCGGAGGGCTCCCTTCCCGGCGCGAAGTCAGGCGGTCCCCATGCCTGACGCCGCAGTGCTCACCATCAGCGACTCCTCCGCGGCCGGGACCCGCGCGGACCGCTCCGGCCCCGCGGTGCGGGAACGGCTGGAACAACTGGGCTGGAAAGTCCCGGTTCTGGAAGTGATTCCGGACGAGCAGGATCAGATCGCGCGCCGCCTGGCCGTGCTCGCCGATGGCGGCCGGGTATCCGCCATCTTCACCACCGGCGGCACCGGCGTGGCGCCTCGCGACGTCACTCCCGAAGCCACGCGCTCCATTCTCAACCGCGAAATCCCCGGTTTAGCTGAACTCATGCGCGCGCGCGGCCGCGAATTCACGCCCATGGCGGCGCTGTCCCGCGCGGTGGTGGGGACGCGTGGAACCGTACTTATCGTCAACCTTCCAGGCTCGCCGAAGGGCGCGGTCGAGTCCCTGGATGCTATTGTGGAATTGGCCCCGCATGTGCTGGACCTCCTGCGGGGCAGGAACGAGCACGCCGCCCGGCAGGATTAGTTATGAAATTCTTCGTCGCGACGCTTGTCTGCGGTCTGTTGGCAGCTCAACAGCCTGCGCGCCCGCCCCAAACCCAGCCCTCCACGGCGCCGTCCGAAGCTCCGGGAACCACCTTCCGGACCAACGTGCAGAACGTGCAGGCGGTGGTGACCGTCTTTGGCCAGGACGGCGGCTACGTAAGCAACATCCGCCCCGAGCAGTTCCACCTGTTCGATAACGATCAGGAACAGAACATCAACGTAGACATCTCTTATACGCCCATCTCGCTGGCCATTCTGATCCAGGCCAACGCGCACGTGCAGGGCATGCTGCCGCAGATCAACCGCATCGGCAGCTTGATTGGGCCGCAAGTGATTGGCGATGCGGGGCGGGCGGCGGTTATCGCTTATGACGCGCACATCCGCGTGCTCCAGGATTTCACGCCGGATTCCACGAAGGTGGCCGCGGCTATCAAGAGCATTCACCCGGGCAGCGAGAGCAACCGCATGATTGACGCCGTCATGGATGGCACGCGCCTGCTGGCCTCCCAGCCTCCGGAGCGCCGCCGCATCATGCTGCTCATCGGCGAAACGCGCGATCTGGGCAGCGAGGGCAAGGCCCGCGAAGCGCTGATCGGGCTGCAGACGGCTAACATCGTTTTCTATCCGGTCGATATGTCGCGGTTCATGTCCACGCTGACGGCGCCGGTTGCGGCTCCTCGCCCCGATACGATGCCGCCCGCCATGCATCCCATGCCCAGCTTCGTGCCGGCCACGCCCGGCAATGTGGAGCAGACCTACCAGGTGGGAGAGCGCGGCGAGTTCATCCCGCTCATGCTGGAGATTTACCGGGACGTGAAGGGCATCTTCATCGATAATCCCGTGGAAGTTTTCACCAAGGGCACCGGCGGGACGGAGTTCGGCTTCCACAGCCAGCGCACGCTGGAAAATGCTCTCACCGAAATCGGCGAACAACTGCACGCCGAGTACACCATCTCCTATGCGCCCAACAACCGCGACTATCTTGGCTATCACCCCATCCGGGTGGAAGTCCAGGGCCATCCGGAGGTGAAGCGGATCGTCACGCGTCCGGGCTATTGGGTGGGGACGAATAAGTAAAAAGACGTCCTCATGGATGGGTCATCCGTCAGCCGCCAAGGGCCTGCCGATCGAAACCTGATTCCTGGCGGCTGATCGCGACTTACTCGTGCTCCCTGCCCGCATACAGCTCGTCGATGTGCTCCTGAAAGTTCCGCATGGCGTTCACGCGGCGCACCTTCATGGTGGCGGTCAGTTCGCCGCGCTCGATGCTGAACTCGCGGGCCAGCACGCGATACTTGCGGACCTGTTCGAAGGGCGCGAGGCGCTGGTTTACGCGGGCCACAATCCTGCGCACCTCCGCCAGCACCGGCGCGGCTTCGGGCAGCTCCCCGGCGGGCTTTCCCTTCCAGGCTTCCATGCCCTTTAGCCCCTCGGCGGCGGTTGGGTTAAGGGTGAAGAGCGCCGTCAGGTAGGGCAGCCGGTCGCCAATCAGCAGCACCTGGCTGATGAGGGGCTCCATCTTGAACAGGCTTTCCACGCGCGCCGGATGGATCTTCTTGCCGGTGGAGGAGACGATCAACTCCTTCTTGCGGCCGGTGATGAAGATGTAGCCATCAGCGTCCGCGTGCGCCAGGTCGCCGGTGTGCAGCCAGCCGCCGCGCAGCACTTCGGCGGTGGCCGCCGGGTCGTTCAAATAGCCGGAGAAGAGGCACGGGCTCTGGATCAGCAGCTCGCCCTCGGAGGAGAAGCGCAGCGCGACTCCCGGCAGCGGCTTGCCGATGCTGCCCGGCCGCGGCGCATCAATCGGGTTCAGCGTAGCCACGCCGCCTTCGGTCAAGCCGTAGCCTTCCACCAGCGGCATGCCGATGGCCTCGTAGAACTCGGCGAGGTCCTTGCCCAGGGGCGCGGCGCCGGAGGCCGCCACGCGCAGGCGCCCGCCGAAGCGGCCGCGCACGCGCGCAAAGAACAGGCGGTCCGCGAGTTTCAGCGGCAGGCGCAGGCGCAGCGGCGCCCGCTTGCCCTCGCGCTTGTAGCGCGCCGCGGCCAGAGCCAGCGCCAGACCGCCGTAGAACGCCTTGCGCGCCGCGGCGGGCCGCTTGCGCAGCTCCGTGCAGATGGTGGTGTAGATGCGCTCCCACATGCGCGGCGGCGCCAGCAGCACGGTGGGCCGGACCTTGCGGATTTCCTGCGGCAGCTTCAGCAGGCTTTCGGCGAAGGTCACCGGCGTGCCGCAGAGCATGGGCAAGTACTGCACCACCACGCGCTGCGCGATGTGCGCCGAAGGGAGGAACGCCACCATGGCGTCCTCCGGGCCCATGGGCAGCACCGCCGGGCCCATCTCGATATTGGAGACGATGGAGCCATGCGTCACCAGCGCCTTCTTCGGTTCGCCGGTGGCGCCGGAGGTTTGGTACAGCACTGCCGGATCCGAAGGCTTGGTCTCTTCCCGCAGGCGCTCCGGGAGGCCGGGATCGGCGGCGATGGCTTCGCGGCCCAGGCGGCGAAGCTCTTCCAGGGTGACGGCGCCCTCCGCGTTGCCGGTCAAAAGGACCCAGTGGGCCGCCGCGGCGCCGCGCAACGAGGCCAGCTCCGCCGGCGTTTCCACGAAAACCGCCCGGGCGGAGCTCGCTTCAATCGCCGCAATCAAGTCCTTCGGGGGGTAGCTTGGGTAGAGGGCGGCGGCGATGCAGCCGGCCGTCAGAATCCCCAGGTCCGCCAGGTAAAACTCGAGTCGCGTTTCGGAATTGAGCGCGACCGTATCGCCCTTGGCCAAACCCAACTGCCGCAGGCCAGCGGCGATTTCCTCGGCGGCGCGCAGATACCCGTTCCAGCTAACGGTGAGGTACGAATCCGGCCCCGGCTGGGGCTGGCGCAAAGCGGGCGCGTCGCCGTGGCGCGCGGCGGTTTCCTTAAGGACTTGGTATAGGGTCCGGCTCACTCCAGCACTGTATCATGGGCGGACCCGCTCTCCGCCCGGCCGTCTCTAGACGCTGACCACGGGGCAGGGCGATTGCCGTATGATCGCGTACGCATTCGTGCGCAGCCGGCCGAAAACCCCGGCGGCTGAGCCGCGGCCGATCACCAGGGCGTCGGCCTTCACGCGCTCCGCGGCGGCGCAAATCGCTTGCGGCGCTTCACCCGATTCCACCGCCAGTTCGGCCGGCGCGTGGACGAAGCTTTGCAGGCGCTCCAACTCGCGGCGCGCGGACTCGCCCGCGGCGGCGCTCCAGCTGGCATCCTGTTCGCCGGGAGAGCCGCCGGCCGGGGCGGTCACGTGAATCACCGTAAGCTTCGCGTCGAACTCGCCCGCCAGCATCGCGGCCCAGCACAGCGTCTTGGAACTCTGCGCGCCCAGGTCCACGGCGCAGAGGATACTGCGGAAGGACTCGGCGGTAAGCGGCGGCGCCTGCTCCAGGTGCACGCCGGTCCACACCGGGCAATCGGCGTCATGCAGCACCTTGGCGGTGTTCGAGCCGAGGATGAAGCGGCGAAAGGGTCCGTAGCCGTGGGTTGGCATCACGATCAGATCGGCGCGCTCGGCGTGGGCGAACTCCACAATCTTGGGCGAAGGGTCGCCTTCCAGCACCACTTGGCGGGCACGGACGCCCGCCAGTTCCGCTGCCTGGAAGGCCTCCAACTCGCTGGTCACCTGCTGGGCGCGCTCGCGGTACAGTTCGGTGAGCGATGGCCCGGCGATTTCGAAGGGACCGAACTCGTATTGCGGCGGGGTGAGCACGTGCAGGAGGATCAATTCCGCGTCAAAGCGCGCGGCCAGCGCTCTGGCGTAGCGGCCCGCCGCTTCCGAGCGTTCGGAGAAATCGACGGGAAGGAGAATTTTGGAAATCGAGTGCATGGAACCTCCTTGAGTCCGCATCGGACGTCCACTTCTAGGATAAGCCCCGGCGTGGGTGGCGCGGCCTCGCGGGTCTGCGTAGTCCGGCGGGGCGGTAGTCGCCAGTGGTTGCGCCGCGGGCTCGCCGCTTTGCGATGCGCCCGGTTCGGGTCTGGCGGGTGGGGACTTCGGCTTGGGGACTTGTCGCGTTACTGGTGGACAAGCTTCGCGATGAGTCGACGACGCGGCGGGCTCTTCCCCAGGCTCTGAGCTCGCGCCACGGGGGATTCGGTCCGGTTAGGCCGGATTCTTGGGGGATTTTGGCATTGGTTTAGCGCTTCAGGTCCTTCAGGTTCATGCCTTCGAGCATGGGCGGGAGCTTGATGGTGGATTTCTGCGCCAGGTTGATGGGGCGGTTCTGATTCTGGGAATCGAAGCCAATTTCCGCTGATTC
>DATKOS010000013.1:0-5636 GCA_035524535.1 Bryobacteraceae bacterium | reverse complement strand
ACGCTTCGCGGTTCCTCGGCGCCGCGATAGATATTCGTACGCCGCTCCACGGTGTGCTTGGCGTAACCCTTTTCTTCCAATCGCTTGAGGATGGTACGCGCGGTGGATTCCTTCATGGGATGGCGGATTGCGAGCGCCAGGCGAACCTCCTCGGAGGTGGCGGCGCCGCGTTCCCAAACCACGCCCATAACCAGGTGTTCCAGCTCACTGAGGGGTTTTCTCGGCTTTCGAGCGCTAAATCTTGTCACGCTACAAACTGTAGCGCTACTTCGATTCCGCGTCAAGAGGAAACCTGACAGCGGGGAGGCGTCTTTCACCCGGATGACGGACCTTCGCCCCGCGGACGACGGATGCACTTTTTGCAGGATGTGACTGCGCTCCGGGCAAGGAGGTGGAGACTTTCGATCACGGCGTGCCGGAGTTTCACACAACTTTTTCTTAAAATTGAGTAAACTTTTTTCGGTTTTCGGCGTCACTCTATCGGAGGCTCCTACCGATGAGTGGCTGCGGGAGGTTGTTCCCAGCGGTAGCGTTGGTATTTCTTCTGGCGGGCTGCAACCGTTCCTCGCTCCCGCCGGTTCATGCAGCCTCGGCTCCCGGCCCCGAACAACGCATCAAGCGGGAAATCCGGATTACCGGTCTGATTCAAGCGGTGCATTCCGTCAAAGTGACCGTGCCCCAGATACAGGGTCAGTACAGCATGATGACTCTGACCCAGTTAGTCACAAACGGCGCGAAAGTGAAGGAGGGAGACTTGATTGCCACCTTCGACCCCACGCAGCAGCAGGATGCGGCGCGGGACGCGCGGGCCAAGTTCGACGATCTCCAACACCAGATCGCGCAGAAGCAGGCGGAAGTCAGAGCCTCGGCGGCCTCCCGGGCCGTGGATCTGAAGTCCGCGCAGGCGGACCTGGATAAAGCCACGCTGGAACTGGTAAAGGGAGATACGGTGGCCGACGTGATTAAGGTAAAGAACCAGATCAACCAGGCGGCCGCCAAGGCTCATGTGGCAAGCCTGACCAAGTCCGGAGCGCTGCACGACAAGGCGGATGCGTCCTCCGTGCACGTTCTGGAATTGCAGCGCGACCGCCAGCAGATCTACATAGAGCGCGCATCGGACAACATTCAGAGGCTGCAGGTGCGCGCGCCGCAGTCCGGGATGGTGGTCTATGACTTGACTTACCGCGCGGGGTCCATGGGGCACGCGCAGGTAGGCGATCAGATTTACCGGGGTTATCCCTTACTGAGCATTTTCGACCCTTCGGAGATGCGGGTTCGCTGCTCCATCAGCGAGCCTGATATCCTGGCGCTGCTGGCGCATAGCAAGGCCACGGTGTACCTGGACGCCTATCCGGACGTGGCGATTCCGGCCCGGTTTGAGTACTCCAGTCCGGTGGCCTCCTCGGCGCTGGGTACGCCAATCAAGACGTTTCTGGCGTCGTTCACGCTCACCGGCCGCGACCCGCACCTGATGCCGGACCTCTCCGCGGCGGTGGTGCTGGAACCTTTGGGAGGCTCGCAGTGAGCGCGGGGTGGACTCCGAAGCGCGGGCCGGTATTCACCTGGGCGATCCGGCTAGCCGTAGTAGCCGTCCTGATCGGCGCGGGGCTCGGCGCGTACCGGATTCGCAATGCGCAAGCGCGCGCGTCCTACCCCAATGCGCAGGCGAAGAAGGGCGAATTTCTGCTGCTCTCGCGCTGCCGCGGGTCCGTGGTGGCAAGCAGGTCCGTGGGCATCTACACGCCACTGGTTCCGAATTTGCGTATCGCGTGGATTGCGCCGGCGGGTTCCACGGTGAAAGCCGGCGACGTGATTGTGAAGTTCGATTCGAGCACGGCCGAGCAACAACTGCGCCAGCAGGAGGCCCAATTGAGATCCGCCCAGGCATCGCTGGACCAGGAGGTCGCGCAGGCCCAGATCACGGCGCAGCGGGATGAGACCTCGCTGGCGGATTCAAAATTCAGCGTGGAGACCGCCGGGTACACGGTGCAGGTGCAGCAACTCAAGTACGGGGACTTGGCGGGGCAGGAAGCCAACAAGGACCTGGAGGTGGCGCAGGCCAAGGAGAAGCTGCAGGAAGCCAACGTCGCGCTGCATCAGGCGTCCGACGCGTCGCACATCGCTTCCCTGACCCGCCAGCGCGACAAACTGCAGGCGGACGTGGACCTGAGCAAGTCGCGCATCGGGCAAATGACGCTGGCCGCGCCGAACCAAGGCCTGCTGCTCTTCAACATGAACTACTCCGGCGTTTACACCACGGCCGACGCCAAGCCCTACAAGGTTGGGGACAACGTCGGTTCCAACATGAGCCTGGGCGTGATTCCCGATCTCAACAGCCTGGAGATGAACGTGGTGCTGGATGAGGCGGACCGCGGCCGGATCTCGGCCGGACAGGACGCCTTCATCCGCGTGGACGCTCTGCCGGAACTCAACCTGTCCGCCAAGGTGAGCGACGTGACGGCGCTGGCGGAAATGAGCATGGAGTACCCGTACAACCGCACGTTCCGCGCAAGCGCGGTGATTGCGCATCCCGACTCCCGGCTGCGGCCGGATATGAACGGGGGCCTGGACGTGGTAATCCGGCGCATTCCCAACGCCATCAGCATTCCCGCCAAGGCGGTATTCACGCACGACGGCAAGCCGGTGGTTTACATTGCGCAGGGCGGGCGGTACCGCGCGGCGGAGATCACGATTGAGGCAAGGAATCCAGATGAGGTAGCGGTCACCGGCGTTCCGGCCGGCGCCTCCGTCGCACTGGTGGACGTGGCCGAGCAGGAGGGCAAGAAGTGAAACTCCGCACGGCGGTTGCGCTCGGCGCGCTGGCGGCGGGCTTTCTGGCTTGGGGTGCGCTGCGTTACACGCGGACCGCTTCGGCCTCCGCCGGTCCGGCGGCCTCTCCGGATACGCCGGTCACGCGCGTCCGGCGCGGTTCGGTGCTCATCACGGTATCGGCTAACGGGGCGCTTCAGGGGACCAACGCCGAAACTCTGACGGCGCCCACGGTGGCGCAGGACACGCTGAACGTCACATTCCTCCGCCAGCCGGGGGAGCTGGTGGATCCCGGTGACGTGGTGGCGCAGTTCGATACCACGCAGCAGGAGTACAACCTCAAGGAAGCGCAATACGACCTGGCGGAGGCCAACGAGAACCTGGCGCAGACGCAGGCCACTAACGAGGCCACCGATGAGGAGAACGCCTACGCGGTGGCTTCCGCGCAAACGGCCGTGGATGTGGCGCAGCAGGACCTTCGCAGCCGCGACGTGGACGCCGCGCTGACCGTGCGGCTGCATGAGATTGCGCTCGAAGCGGCGCAGAATCATTTGAAGCAAGCCAAGCAGGACCAGGTCAACCAGAAGAAAAGCTCGGACGCCTCGCTGGCGATTCAGAAGGCGAACCAGGCGCGGGCGCAGGTCTCCGCGGACCTGGCGAAGCGGAATATCGAAAATATGACGCTGAAGGCCAAGACGGGCGGCTATGTGAGCGTCGCCCAGAACACCTTCAACCAGTTTGTACTGACCATGGGGATGACCATCCCACCGATTCAGATTGGAGATACCGTGCGGCCTGGCATGCTGATGGCCACGATTCCGGACATGAACAGTTGGGAAGTGGGCGCACAGATTTCCGAGCTGGACCGCGGGCATCTGGAAGTGGGTCAGGCCGTGCAGGTGGCGGTAGTGGCGCTGGCGGGCAAGTCGTTCTCCGGGCGCGTGAAGAGCCTGGGCAATACCAGCGGGCAGGCGTGGAACCGGACTTTCGATTGTCACATCTCGCTCGATAACGCCAGCCCCGAACTCCGGCCGGGCATGTCTTCGAAACTCATCATTACCGCCGGCAAGCTGGACAACGTATTGTGGGTGCCCTCGCAGGCGCTGTTTGAGAAGGACGGACACCCGTTCGTGTATCTGAGCGCGGCCAACGGATTCACGGCCCGGGACGTGACGCTGGTGGACCGCAGCGAAAGCCAGGCGGCGCTCACGGGCCTGAAAGAGGGCGATGTGGTGGCGCTCTCCAACCCGAGCGAGCAGAAGAAAGCCGCTCCGCAACAACAGAACGCGGCCAAGGCGCTAGGCAAATGAGGAAGAGCGTTTCGCTTTTCGATTTCCGCCGGCGGCCGGGGACTTGCCTGGCCGGGAGCTACCGGCAAGAGCACGGGCCGCGCGTGGAGCGGCGCGGCGGGTGGCGCCCATGATGCTGTTCTCCGATCTATCGCAGGCTCTCTCGAATTTGCGTGCGCAGAAGACGCGCACCATGCTAACGGCCCTGGGGATTGTGTTCGGCGTGGGCTCGGTGATCGGCATGCTGGCCATCGGCGCCGGAGCCCGCGAGGAATCGCTGCGGTTCATTGAGCAACTGGGCGTGCGGAACGTGCTGGTGGATTCGCGGCCCACCATGAGCCAGGATGAGTTCCAGCAGCGGCGCAAATCTTCACAGGGGCTGAATGACCGCGACGTGCGCATTCTGCGGGCGAACGTGGAGACCATTGAAGCAGTCTCTCCGCGCAAGACGCTGCACCCGGCGTCCGTGCTGCCCAAGCCCACGGGCGATCTGCCGGAGTTGTACGGTGTAACGCCCTCTTACAGCCTGATCCATAGCCTGCACCTGGCGGAAGGCCAATTCTTCGACGAATCCGACGACGCCTCCAGCGGCGCGGTCTGCGTGCTGGGAGAGACCGCCAAGGTGAACATGCTGGGCTATGCGCCGGCGCTGGGCAAGTTCGTGAAGGTGAATGAAACGTGGCTGGAAGTGGTAGGCGTGCTGAAAGCGCAGATCGTCTCCGGCGCGCAAAGTTCCGGCGGCTCCATGCTGGACCCGAACAACATCATCTTCATACCGCTGAACACCTTTCAATACCGCTTCTGGGACCGGATGAGCTCCATGCGCGACGATCTGGACGGCGTGGAGATCCGCCTGAGCGCGGACGCCGACAGCATACAGGCGGCCAAGATTGTCACTTCGGTCCTGAACTCCACGCACCATGGCGTGGAGGATTTCGTGGTGACCATTCCGGCGGCGCTGCTGGCGCAGCAGAAGCAGCAGCAGACCATTTTTACGTACGTGATGGTGGCGATTGCCGCGATTTCCCTGCTGGTGGGCGGCATCGGCATCATGAATATTGTGCTGGCCACGGTGATGGAGCGGACCAAGGAGATCGGCATACGCCGCTCAATTGGGGCGCGGCGGCGCGATATTGTGCGGCAGTTCCTCACCGAGTCCGTGGTGATTTCCGTGGGCGGAGGATCGCTGGGGATTGCGTTCGGCTACTTTCTGGCGTGGCTGATTGCGCGCACGGCTCAATGGAAGACGATTGTGACTCCCAGCTCCGTGCTGATTGCGTTTGGCGTGTCGGTGTTCGTGGGTGTGGTGTTCGGGATTTATCCGGCCCTGAAGGCGGCGCGGATCAATCCGATTGACGCGTTGAGGTATGAGTAAGTAATAGTCATCAGTCGTCAGTCGTCAGCTAAAGGTAACTTGGGATTGGCGCGGTCTTGCCGGGGACGGGCCACACCTCTGCTAGCCTCTGTCCTTGGCGGCGCCGCGCCAATGTGAAAGAGCGTATAGTGGGTGTTTCGGGGCATACGCCATGAAGGTACTGGGGCTGCTGGGCCTGTTCGCGTTTTGCGCTTTCTCCGGCG
>DATKOS010000012.1:0-2662 GCA_035524535.1 Bryobacteraceae bacterium | reverse complement strand
CAGCGGAGTCGGGAATAGGACACCGGGGTGCGGTCTTTCAGGTCCACGTGGTGCCGTGCCTCGAATTCCTTGAGGAGACGGTCCAGAATCAATTGATCGAAGTCGTCACCACCCAGGTGGTTGTTGCCGTGGCTGGCGAGGACTTCCGTCACGTCGCCCTCGATAGAGACGATCGAGACGTCGAACGTCCCGCCGCCCAGGTCATAGACCATCGCGGTCCGGCGGGTCTCATCCGCAAAACCGTAGGCCAGGCTGGCCGCGGTGGGCTCATTGAGAATGCGCACGACCTCCAGCCCGGACAGCGCCCCGGCCTCGCGTGTGGCGTTCCGCTGCGCGTCGGAGAAGTAGGCGGGCACCGTGATGACGGCCTTTTCGGGGCGCTCTCCCAGCGCGCGGTGCGCCCATTCCGCGAGTTCGCGGAGGATGAGCGCGGAGATCTCCTGCGGCAGGAAATCCTTCGTTCCCACGCGCACCTTTTCCTCGCTCCCCATTTTGCGCTTGATGCTGCGCACGGTGCGTTCCGGATACAGGGCCTGCTGGTTGCGCGCCGTCTCGCCTACCAGGAGTTCTCCCGCCGCCGAGAATCCCACGCAGGAAGGCAGCATGCGCGCCTCCCCCGGCCCCAGCACACGCACCTGGCCGCCCGTGAACGCGGCGACCTCCGAATTGGTTGTTCCTAAATCGATGCCGACGATCAGATCACTCATTTACTTTCTCCGCCGGCGCGCAGGATACCTTCACCTGCGCCGGCCGAAAGACGTCTCCATTCCATTCGTAACCGCTGCGATACACCTCGATCACCGTGCCCTCGGGAACGGCGCTCGACTCCTGGCGGTCGACGGCGTTCATCCGCCGCGGATCGAACACCTGGCCTTGACACGGGATTTGGCGGGCATCGAAGTCTTCCAGCGCTTGATCCAGGCGCTCGATTGCCAATTCATATCCTTTTTTCAAGGCCGCGAGCACTTCGGCTGCCGGATCTTCGGCCGGCCGCGGGAAGAGCCGCCTCCACAAGCCAGGCAAGGCGGCTTTCGCGATTCCGGCCTCGCCGGTCCGCGCGGATTCCCAACCACGCCCCAGGCGGTCGCGCAGATCGATTAAGAGTCCGAGGGCTTCCTTGCGGCAACGGCGTTCGGTTTCGCGCCGCAAGTCCTCGCGTTCGCGTTCGGCCATGCGGGCAGCCTGCCCACCCAGCGCTGCCGTCAGTTCCTTGAATGACCGGCCCTGAAGCTTGACTTCTTGCGCGAGCGCGGTCACGGCCGCCCGCAACCCGTATTCGCCGGCGGACTCCGGCCGCGCCCGTTCCGCGCCGCCGTCCGCCAGCGCCTCGAGAATCTCCGCCTCAATCCCGCGCGGCGGTTCCTCCGCGGCGAGCGCGACGTCGAGCCACTCCTCGAAGCGCCGCAGAACCTCTTCCCGGTTGATCCCCACGATCACTTTCCTTTGAGGACCTCCAACCAGGGCTGCGGCCCGGCGAACTGGCGCCTTGGGGTATTGAGTTCAATCGCGGAAGTGAACGGAACAGAGGGATCGATAGACAACAGCCGGTCGCGCATGCGCCGGCGGGGATCGCGCAAGCTTTCGTAGGCGTCGCGGATGCGTTCGAACTCCTCGGGTGAGCGGTCCGGCGGATGCTCCTTCACTTTACGGACATAGGCGGCGCGGATTTGTTCTTCGTCCGCGTCGGTAGAGATGCCCAACACCTGTGTGGGATCCATCATCGGCGCCTGCCCTTCCTGCGTCTGCCGCCGAAACCCGCCCCTCCGAAAATCCGATTGATCAGCGAATCCACAGACTCGCCGCGATCGACGGCCTTTCGGGTCTCCTCGAAGATCATCTTAGCGATTTGCGGCGGCAGGTCCGGTGGGATCTCCAGGCCCCCCAAAATCCCGTCGAGATCGAGATCGCCTGCGTCCTCTTCGAAATCTTCAAACGGATTGCCGCCCTCTTTCCGCTGGCGGCGGCATTCGGGACAGTCGCATAGCGGCTCCTCGAAGAACTCCCGATACTGGGGACCCGGGCGATTGGGCGTTGGGAAGGCGGACTCGGATTGCTCTTGCCGGAGGACCTGAGAAGCCTGCTCGGGGCTGAGAGAGAGAGAGTCGAAGCCGGATTCGGAAAGCAAATCCACGGCCTTATCGACGACCTCCATGTGGCGCCGCTGGCGCGCTAACTGGGCCGCCGCCGCGGCGCAGATGGCTTTTCGCTCCTCGTAGTAGTCGGGCAGGGCGAGGGCGCGCAGCAACAAAAAGTTGGCTTCGCCGGCGCCGCCCCGATCCAGCCCGGCCGCCGACACCGCATAAGCCAATTCGTGATTTCCGGCGGTCAGCGCCGCTTCCGCCAGGGTTTGAAGTTGGCCCACATCGAGCGATTTGCCGGCGCGCTGAAATTGCCTTGCCGCTTCCACCAGCCAACCACCCGGAATCTCCTGATCGACCTGCATATCCTTGGCCAGTTCCACTACGCGGACAACGGCTTCCGGCAGCAAGGCGCGTTCCGACTTGGAGAGCGACTCGACCGCGGGCAGCTCTCCGAGGGCGTCATGTTTCGAATCGTGGGCTACGCCAAAAATGAGCAGGGCCGCCGCCGCTTTACTGCCGATGGCGCGTTCCGCCGCGGCGCGGCAGGCGGCGGCCCGATCGCGCTCGCCGCGAAGCGCGCA
>DATKOS010000011.1:0-5165 GCA_035524535.1 Bryobacteraceae bacterium | reverse complement strand
GGTACGATAAAGTAGAGCCGAGAAGCGTGAACGCGCGCCAGCCCAATCCGCCGATTGCTCCGTCCCGCCGGGAGTTCCTCGCATCTTCGGCGGCCTTCTTCTTTGACCCGCAGGTGGCGGCTGATTTCACACTGCGCATCGCCGAAGTGAACGTCGCCATCTCGCCCCGCAAGTCCATACGAACCGTGGGCTACAACGGCTCGGTTCCCGGCCCCGTGCTGCGCCTGCCCGAAGGGCGCGCCGTCACCGTGGACGTCATCAACGAAACCTCCGATCCCGAACTTGTCCACTGGCACGGCCTCTTCACGCCCGTGGACGCCGATGGCTCGGCTGAGGAAGGCACTCCCATGGTCCCCGCGCGCGGCCAGCGGCGCTACACGTTCACCCCGCGGCCCTCCGGCACGCGCTGGTATCACTCCCACGTCTACGCCGGCAAGAACCTGCGCCGCTCCACGTATACCGGCCAGTACGGCGTCATGATCCTGGAGCCGCGCGACAATCCGGCGCGCTATGACCAGGAAATCGTCCTCGCGCTCCATGGATGGGACCCGTTTCTCTCCACGCACGCCGGGGGCGGGGAAGGCGATGAGGGGTCTCTGGAGGTCCACTACAACGCTTTCACCGTGAACAGCCACGCGCTCGGCGCGGGTGAGCCCGTTCGCGTGCGCCAAGGCCAGCGCGCGCTCTTTCGCATCGTTAATGCGAACGCCACGCTGACGCATCGGCTGGCGCTGCCGGGCCACAAGTTCACCGTGGTGGCGCTCGACGGCAACGCCGTGCCCAGGCCCGCGACCGTCAGCGTGCTGGAACTGGGGGCGGCGGAGCGCATCGATGCGGTGGTCGAGATGAATCAGCCCGGCGTCTGGATTCTAGGCGATGCCAACGATCAGGTTCGCAACGCGGGCCTGGGCGTGGTACTGGAATACGCCAACTCCTCCGGCGAGCCTCAATGGTTGGCCCCTCCTAATGAGATGTGGGACTACACTCTCTTCGGCCGTGATGAGACCGCGCCCGAACCTACTGAGCTACGCCCTCTGGTGTTCAAACAGAAATGGGTGGGCAACCGCACCATCGATCACTGGACTATTAACGGCAAGGAATATCCCAAGACCGATCCCATCCGCGTGCGCGCCGGAGGCCGCTATCGCCTGGTTTTCGATAACCAGAGCGGCGACATGCACCCGGTGCACCTGCATCGCCATTCCTTCGAGCTGATCCGCATCGCCGGCAAGCCCACCCGCGGCGTCATGAAAGATGTGGTGGGCGTAATGCCGCGCACCAAGGTGGAAGTGGACGTGGTGGCGGACAACCCCGGCCCTTCGCTCTTCCATTGCCACATGCAGCTTCACATGGACTTCGGTTTCATGACGCTCATGGAGTACGAAGGCCAGCCCGCGCCCCCGCCCATGATCATGCGCTAGGACCTGCCTCCAGGCCGCGCGAAGGCGCCGCAATTGCGGCTCTCGGCCGTTCGCCGCGGTCTCCTCTGATATCCTGATTCCTATGCCAGAAGATAAAGCTCCCGCCCGTCAAATGGGCTTCTCCACGCGCTCGCTGCATGCCGGCCACACCCCGGACAAGGCCAGCCTGGCCCGCGCTGTTCCCATTTACCAGACAACCTCCTTCGTGTTCGAAGACTCGACGCACGCCGCGGATCTCTTCGCCCTCCAGAAGTTCGGCAACATCTACACGCGCATCATGAACCCCACCACGGACGTCTTTGAGCAGCGGGTGGCCGCGCTCGAAGGGGGCATCGGCGCGCTGGCCGCCTCCAGCGGACAGGCCGCGCAGTTCCTGGCCATCAACAACCTGATGGGCGTTGGCGGCGAGGTGGTCGCTTCCAGCACGCTGTACGGCGGGACGTACACGCAGTTTGACGTCAGCTTCCGGCGCATCGGCATTGACGTGAAATTCGTGGAGCCCGACGATCCGGAGAACTTCCGCAAAGCCATCACGCCCAAGACACGCGCGGTATACGGAGAGACCATCGCCAACCCGCGCATGAATGTGCTCGATATCGAACGCGTGGCCGCCATCGCTCACGAGGCCGGCGTGCCGCTGATTGTGGATAACACCATGGCGTCGCCGTACCTCTGCCGCCCCATCGAGCACGGCGCGGATATTGTGCTCCATTCCGCCACGAAGTTCCTGGGCGGCCACGGCACCTCCATCGGCGGCATCATCGTGGATAGCGGCAAGTTTCCGTGGAACGAGAAGTTCCCCGCGCTCACCGAGCCCAGCCCCGGCTACCACGGCATGAAGTTCACCGAGGTCTTCGGGGGCCTTGCGTACATCATCAAGGCGCGCGTGGAAGGCCTGCGCGATTTCGGCCCATGCGTCAGCCCCTTCAACTCCTTCCTCTTCCTGCAGGGGATCGAGACGCTGAAGCCGCGCATGGAGCAGCACAGCCGCAACGCGCTGGAAGTGGCCCATTGGCTGGAGAAGCAGCCCGCGGTGTCCTGGGTGAAGTATCCCGGCCTGTCGTCAAGCCCTTACCATGCGCTCGCGAGGAAGTACCTGCCGAAGGGCTGCGGTTCCATCCTCACGTTCGGCATCAGGGGCGGGTTGGAGGCGGGCCGCAAGCTCATCGACGCCGTGCAACTCTTCTCGCACCTCGCCAATCTGGGCGATGCCAAGAGCCTGATTATCCATCCGGCTTCCACCACGCACCAGCAATTGACCGATGAGCAGCAGATCGAGGCCGGCGTAACCAAGGACTTGGTCCGCATCTCGGTGGGCATCGAGGACGTCGAAGACATCATCTGGGATCTGGAGCAGGCCATCGCCGCGTCCCAGCGGTAAGAGGTCCCAGGCGGCCCCGCTTCTCCGTTGGGCCGCCGCGCCCAAGCTTCAATATCTTCCGAGCCCTACTTGACGGCCTTCAAGTCCGCCAGCACCAGCGCGGATTCCGCCCCCGAAAGCTGGCTAATCTGCGGCGCAATCGGTTTCTCCAGTTGGAACGGGCGGCTCAGCACGGCGTGCGCTGGCTGCTTGGCGTACAGGACCAAATCCTCTTTCAGGCCTTGCAACGACTGCCCCAAGATGTGCTGCACAGCCGCCGTGGTTTCCTGGCCGGCGCCGAGCGCACCCATAAATGCGCCGAACTTCGTAGCGTACTTCTTATCGAACATCAACATGTGAGTGAGCTGCCACAGCACGGCCGGGTAGTCGACCGTGGTGGTCGACTCCAAATCGGCCATCCGCGCTCCCGCTTTCGAATTGGGGACGCCCGATTGGGCCGTCTCCGCGTAAAAATCCGCCGATCCCTTGTTCCAACTCACGCCGCCGTTGAGCCGGAACATGACCCCCATATCGAAGTCCGGCCATACGGTGCTGTGGAAGTCCCGCGCCGGCGAGATGCCGAGACTCATCCGCCCGTTCTCGACGCGCAGCGTGGAATACAATTCCGAAAGCCCGAGATTGAACCAGTAGGGCAACTGCGGCGCCAGCTTGGAAAACAGAAGCGAGACGTACTCGCGGACGCCATATTCGTAAGCCTCCTTCTTTGTGCTGGAGAGTAGGATGGTGGTCGTCGACGCATTCGATTCGGAGAACGCCCGGCGTCCCGGGTCGACGTCCCTCGGCGTATAAGAAAAGAAGTCCCCGCCGGACTTGAAGGCCACCAGCCGTACCGGTTGCGGGAACGGATCTGGCGCGTGAAGGGAGCTGAGCATGAACTGCCGCACGCTCTCGAAGTGATCGAGCGCCGCCTTGGCCGCGCCTTCATTATCGGTCGTGTACAGCTCGAAGTGATCGGAAACGGCCTTGAGCAGCTTGGTCTCGGCCGAAAAGGAGCTGGCGGGGAACAACAGGCTCGCCAACGTCAGAACGATCGCGCCTGTGCGCGAAAACATTCGCTTGCCTCCGATTGTTAAATTAGAAAGCGAGTTAATTATCTGATTTTCCTATTCCCAGCGCAAGCCTCTATGAGTATCCTCCTCGCGAAGCCGCCGCGGTTTTCGGATATCGCGCCTTGGTCACCTGGCGGCCTTCAACTCCGCCAGCACCAGCGCGGACTCGGCTCCCGAGAGCTGGCTCACCTGCGGCGCGAGCGGCTTCTCCAACTGAAACGGACGGCGGATGGTGGCGTGCGCGGGCAGCTTGAGATACAGCACCAGATCCTGCTTCAGCGCCGAGAGCGATTCGCCGAGCACCTGCTCCACCGCGGCGGGCGTGTCCTGGCCGCCCGCAACGGCTCCCACAAAAGCCCCGAACTTCTGGCTGTAGGGCTTCTGGAACATCAGCATGTGGGTGAGCGTCCAGAGGATGTCCGGATAATCGACCGTGGTCGTGGACTCCATGTTCGCCATCGCCGCGCCGCGTTCCACCTGGGATGGCAGGGTTGACGACGAGGAGGAAGAAGACGAGGAAGACCCGGTCACGCGCGACGAGGGATTCTCGGAGTAGAAATCGGCCGAGCCCTTGTCTTGCGTGATGCCGCCATTCAGACGGAACATCACGCCCATGTCGAAATCGAATGAGATCGATCCGCGAAAATCCCGCGCGGGCGGGGATCCCATCACCATCTGGCCGTTATCCATGTGCAGGCTCCCGTAGAACTGGGAGAACCCGTAGCGCAGCCAGAAAGGCATCTTCGGCGCGGTCTTGGCGAAGAGCAGCATCGCGTATTCGCGGACGCCGTATTCGTACGCCTCCTTCTTGCAGCTCGAAAGCACGATGGTGGTGCGGCCCGCCGCCGTTTCGGAAAAAGCCCTGGCGGCCAGATCGCCGTTTCGCGGGATGTACGGCGTGAACTCCCCGCCGGACTTGAACGCCACCAGGCGCACCGGCTGCGCGAAGGGATCTTCGGAATGAATGCTGCTCAGGAGGTAAGCTCGCACGGACTCGAAGTGAGCAAGCGCGTCCTTGGCCGCCGTTTCATTGTCGGTGGTGTAGAGCTCGAAGTGGTCGGAAACGGCCTTCACCAATTTGGTCTCGGCCGCGGAAGGACTGGCAAGGAAAGACAGGCTTGCCAGCGCCACGAAAATGGCGCCGCTGCGTTTCAACATTTTGGGGATGACCTCTATTTTCGGACAATACCGTCTCTATGTTTGGACGGTCTCTATTATGTGGCAACGCCCGGCGCGGCGCAAGGGGGAGCCAGACTCAGAGACATGGCTCCCGTTCGCCCTTGTAAGTCGAGGGAACCGCTCAAGTGATCCCTG
>DATKOS010000010.1:0-3672 GCA_035524535.1 Bryobacteraceae bacterium | reverse complement strand
ACCGAGGGCCTGGTGGAGATGCTGGAAGGAACCGGGTTCGAGGCGCGGTTGGACAAAGGGCGGCTGTCGAAGATCAAAGAACATTTTGATAAGGTCAGGCCGCGCTACCGGGAGTTCCTCTCCAACATCACGGGCGTGGAGACCGGTATTTTCACGAGCCAGATTCCGGGCGGGATGATTTCGAACATGGAGAGCCAGTTGAAGCAGCAGAAGGCCGCGGACCGGCTGAAGGAAGTGTTAGAAGAAGTCCCGAATGTACGAAAGGATGCCGGATATCCGCCGCTGGTAACGCCCACCAGCCAGATTGTGGGCACGCAGGCCGTGTTTAATGTGATCATGGGGCGCTACAAGGTGCTGACAGGCGAATTCGCCGATCTGATGCTGGGTTACTACGGCGAAACCATCGGGCGGCGCGACCGGCACGTGATCGAGTTGGCGAACAAGCAGACGAACAAGCCGATTATCGACCGGCGGCCGGCCGATCTGTTGAAGCCGGAGTGGTCGGAACTGCGCGCCGGAGCGCTGGGACTGGATGGCTGCAACGGCTCGGACGAGGATGTGCTGACCTATTCGATGTTTCCGCAGGTGGCGCCGAAGTTCTTTCGCACGCGTGCGGAGGGGCCGAAGAACCTGGGCAAGGATCCCAGCGCTGCACCGGCTGCCGCGCCGCCGGCGCCGGCGCCGGCGAGCGGCGCCAAGGCGCCCGTCCGCGGCACGGCAGTTTACGACGTGAAATGGAACGGGCGGGCGCACCGCGTCACGGTAACGCAGGCGGAATAAGCGGCGGCGCAAACAAGCGGAAGGCAGGGACAACATGCAGACACTCGAACACGCGACGAATGCATCCATGCAGGAGAAGGTGGAAGACCTCAAAAAACGGCGCGAAGAAACGATGCTCGGCGGCGGCGCGGACCGGCTGGAGAAGCACCGGAAGTCGGGCAAGCTGACCGCGCGCGAGCGCGTCGAGGCGCTGGTGGACCCGGACAGCTTCGATGAGAGCGGGATGTTCGCGCAGCATCGCGCCACTCTGTTCGGCATGGAAGGGAAGGTCATGCCGGCGGACGGCGTGGTGACCGGCGCGGCGACGGTAGGCGGACGGCTCATCCACCTGGCCAGCCAGGATTTCACGGTGGCGGGCGGCTCGGCGGGCGAGGTGCATTCGATCAAGGTGTCGGAGATCATGCAGCAGGCGCTCAAGACCGGGTCGCCTTTCGTGTTCATCAACGATTCGGGCGGGGCGCGTGTGCAGGAGGGCATCGATTCGCTTTCCGGCTACGGCAAGGTTTTTTATTCCAACGTGATGCTGAGCGGGGCAGTGCCGCAGGTTTCCCTGATCTGCGGGCCGTGCGCGGGCGGAGCGGCCTACAGCCCGGCGCTAACCGACTTCATCATTCAGACGCGGCAGGCGCAGATGTTCATCACCGGACCGCAGGTGATTAAGCAGGTTACGGGTGAGAGCGTGACTTCGGAACAGCTCGGCGGGCCCGAAGCGCACATGCTGCGCAGCGGCGTGATCCACTTCGTGGCCGAAGACGACCGGCACGCCGTGGCGATCTGCCAGAAGCTGCTGAGTTTTCTGCCGTCGAACAACCTGGAAGATCCGCCGCAGGCGGAAGGGGACCCGAACGTGGATGCCAATCCAGCGCTGGATGACATCGTCCCGGTGGAAGGGAAGGTCGGCTACGATGTGCGGCGGGTCATTCTGAGTGTAGTGGATTTCGGAGATTTTCTGGAAGTACAGGCGGATTATGCGCCCAATATCGTGGTGGGGTTTGCGCGGGTGAACGGCCGGTCGGTGGGGGTGATTGCGAACCAGCCGGCGGCACAGGCGGGCGTACTGGATATCAATGCTTCGAACAAAGCATCGCGGTTCATCCGGTTCTGCAACGCCTTCAACATTTCGCTGCTGACGTTCGCGGACGTGCCCGGCTTTATGCCTGGCGTGGAACAGGAGCACGGCGGCATTATCCGGCATGGCGCCAAGATGCTGTTCGCGTATTCGGCGGCAACGGTTCCGAAGATCACGGTGATCCTGCGCAAGTGCTACGGTGGGGCGTATCTGGCCATGTGCGGCAAAGACCTGGGCGCGGACCGCGTATTTGCGTGGCCGACCGCGGAAGTGGCGGTAATGGGTGCGGAAGGCGCGGCGGAGATCGTGTTCCGCAAGGAGATCCAGGAAGCGGAGAACAAGGAAGAGAAGCGCAAGGAGCTGGTAGCCCGCTACCGGGAGGTGTTTTCGAATCCTTACGTGGCGGCGGGCCGGCGGCTGGTGGATGCGGTGATCGAGCCGTCGCTGACGCGGCGACACGTAGCCCGGGCGCTCGAATACCTGCACACCAAGCGCGAGCTGCGGCCGCCCAAGAAGCACGGGCTGATTCCGCTCTAAACAGGGGAGGCCAGTATGCAAATCGCCACGGATTTGGAAGCTCTCATCCAGGACCTGAGAGACGAATTGCGCGCCATGGGGGAGCGCGTGGCGCGGTTGGAGGCCGAGCGCGCGCCGGCCGCGAAGCCTGCGGCGGAGCCCGCTGCTCCGGCCGCGGCGCCCGTACCGGAGCCCCGCTCCAGCCGGCCAACAACGGGCCAGCCGGGGACCCCGGCGCCCCACCCCAGCCGGCCAGCAACGGGCCAGCCGGGGACCCCGGCGCCCCACCCCAGCCGGCCAACAACGGGCCAGCCGGGGACCCCGGTGCCGCAAGAGATTAGCGAAGAGGAATTGACGGCGATTTCGGCGGCGGTGGCGGCGTACCTGGGCGTGCGCGCGCACATCCGCCAGATCCGGCTGGTCAGTTCGAGGGCGTGGGCGCAGGAAGGACGCGTTTCGATTCAGGCGTCCCATCAACTGCACTGAGGAAATGCCGTGAAGCTGAAAATCACCATAGATCAGAAGACCTACGAAGTAGACGTGGAGGCGGTGGAACCGGAGACGGCGGCGGGTCCGGTGCGCGGGTACGCCGTGGAGCCGGCGCCGGTCCGGCTGTCGGCCGCGGCGCCGGTCCAGCCGGCCCAGCCCGAAGCGGTGGCCAACGAAGACAAGGTTTGCCGCAGCCCGATCGCGGGCATCGTGGTGCGGATTGTGGCGCAGCCGGGCCAGCGAATCCAGCCGGGCGATATTCTGATCGTTCTGGAAGCCATGAAAATGGAGACCAACATCACCGCGCCAATCGCTGGCAAACTGAAAGACATCAAGGTAAAGCAGGGTGACAGCGTGCAGTCGGGCCAGGTGGTGGCGGAGTTCGTGTAATGAATTTGGAACAGGTTCCGGGGTTTTTGTTTTTCGATCATGTAGCCGTCTCGGTGAAGCCGGGCGAGCTGGAAGCGCACGTCGACGCCTACCGCGCGATGGGATTTCGCGAAGTGCACCGGGAAGATGTGCTGGGCGGCGATCAGCGTGAATCAGGGCGATAGCGTGACGTCCGGCCAGGTGGTGGTGGAGTTCGAATAATGAATGCGCAACTGGAGCAGGTACCGGGATTTCTGTTTTTCGATCATGTAGCCATATCGGTGAAGCCGGGCGAGCTGGAAGCGCACGTCCAGGCATACCAGGCAATGGGCTTTAAGGAACTGCATCGGGAGGACGTGCTGGGCGGCGACCAGGTACGGGAAGTGCTCCTGCAGGTAGGCGATGGGCCGAACCTGGTGCAATTGCTGGAGCCTTTGACGGCGGAATCG
>DATKOS010000009.1:0-15754 GCA_035524535.1 Bryobacteraceae bacterium | reverse complement strand
GCTCGTCGATGGCCAGCCCGTATGTGTCGTAAAGCTTGAACGCCGCCGCTCCCGGCACGATCGAGCCCGCCAGGCCCTCCACCTCGCGCAGGAACACCTTCTCCGCCACCTGGAAGGTCGTCGCGTAGCGGTGCTCTTCCTCCTTCACCACGCGCCCCACCCGGTCGATGCTCTCCATCATCTCCGGGTACGGCCCGCGCATCAGCTCCGCCACAAATCCCGTCAGCTTATAAAGAAACGGCTCTTCCACGCCCGCCAGGCGCGCGTTGCGCATCGCGCGCCGCATGATCTTGCGCAGCACGTAGCCCCGGCCTTCGTTCGCCGGCAGGATGCCGTCGTGGATCAGAAATGCCGCCGATCGCGCATGGTCCGCCGCGATGCGCAGCGCCGTGTCCACCTTCGCATCCGCCCCCTGCGTCACTCCGAACAGACCCGCCGCGTGCTCGATCACCGGGGCAATCAGGTCTGTCTCGTAAACCGACAGCTTGCCGTTCATCACCGCCGTGATGCGCTCCAGCCCCATCCCCGTGTCGATCGACGGCCGCGGCAGCGGCGTCAGCACGCCGTTGGCGTCGCGGTTGAACTGCATGAAGACCAGGTTCCAGATCTCCACAAAGCGCCCGCCGCCGTCCTCGGGAAATTGCTCGCCTTCCCGTCCCGGCTCGGCCGCCTCGCGCCCCAAATCGTAGTGGATCTCCGAGCAGGGGCCGCACGGGCCCGTGTCGCCCATCTGCCAGAAATTGTCCTTCTCGTCCAGCCGGAAAATGCGGCTCTTCGGCACGCCCGCCACTTCCTGCCACAGCCGCTCGGCGTCATCGTCCTCGCGAAACACCGTGACGTAAAGCCGCTCCTTTGGCAGCCCGTAGACGTCCGTCACCAGGTCCCACGCGAACTTGATGGCATCCGCCTTGAAGTAATCCCCAAACGAAAAATTGCCCAGCATCTCGAAAAACGTAAGATGCCGCCGCGTATACCCCACGTTCTCCAGGTCGTTGTGCTTCCCGCCCGCGCGCACGCACTTCTGCGAGCTGGCCGCCCGCGCGTATTCGCGTTTCTCCAGGCCGAGAAACGTGTCCTTGAACTGGTTCATGCCCGCGTTCGTGAACAGCAAGGTCGGATCGTTGGCTGGAACCAGCGAGGAACTGGGGACCACGCGGTGCCCCCGTTCGGCGAAGAAGTCGAGAAAGCGCTGCCGGATTTCGTGACCTGTCACTCTAGATCCTTTGTTGGTTGGACTAAATACAATTGTACCGGCAGCGGCGCGCACTCCGCTCCCGCTTCGCCGGGCTTCCGGAGCCGCGCCTGATAGACTCAATGGAGCGCCGCGCGCCTTCTTAAACCGATTTGAAATGTGGCGCGAACCCGATAACGCCCTCTAACGGGATGAAACGCGCGCGCATCGAACTTCGTCACTCCCGAATGGAGGAATTGAAAATGCCAAGGAAATCACTCATTCTCCTGACCACCGCCCTGTTAGCTTTCGTGGCCCTGCCGTCTTTTGCGCAGGCCCCTCCCATGCTGGCCCCGCCCCAATTGGACCAGTTGGTGTCGCGCATCGCTCTATATCCGGACCCGCTCCTCGCCCAGATTCTGGCCGCGGCCACTTATCCGAATGACATTCCCGCCGCCGCTCAATGGGCCGACCAGCATCACTACCTCACCGGCCAGGCCTTGGCCAACGCCATCGCGGCCGACCAACTTCCGTGGGACCCCAGCGTTCAAGCCCTGCTGCCGTTTCCCTCCGTGCTGGAAATGATGAACGCCGATATGAACTGGACCTCCCAGCTTGGCGATGCCTTTCTGGCGCAGCAACAGGACGTCATGGACGCCGTCCAGCGCCAGCGCGCCGTGGCGCAGCGCTACGGCTACCTGCGCACCAATGGCCAGATCGTCGTCAGCGGCGGTCCCTACATCACCATCATGCCCGTGAATCCGGCCTACGTCGTCGTGCCGTACTACGACCCCGCGGTCGTGTTTCTCCCGCCCCGCCCCGGATTCTCCGTTAGCTTGGGCATCCGCTTCGGCTACGGCGTCTCCATCGGCGGCTTTTTCGCGCCTTGGGGCTGGACCCCCGGCGGCATTCGCTTCGATTGGGGCGCCCACACCGTCTTCGTGAACAACGCCCGCTGGGGCCGCACCTGGGGCAACCGCGCCGCTTACGTTCACCCCTATCCGGCTATCCACCGGCCAGCGCCCGGTTTTGTTCGCCCGGCCGAGGCCCACGCCCTGATTCCCCGCTCGGCGCCGGAACGCGAAGCGGCCCGCCAGGGTCGGCCCGCTCCGCGCGAGGAGCACCGCGGCCGCCGCTAGCCGCCAGGCGCCCGTTTCTTCGCATTCCCAACCGCCGCTCTTGGAGCTCCAAGGGCGGCGGTTCATTTCCCGCCCGCTCCCGCACCTCCTCTCGAAGCGCGCCGATCGGCCCTCCTGACGGCGGCTCATGCTACCATCCCGAATAATGTCAGCTCCCAACGGCTCCCCGGACCCACCGGAGATGACCCTCCGCGCGGTCCTCCTCGGGCTCTTTCTCGCGCTGGTCTTCGGCGCGGCCAACGCTTACCTGGGCATGAAGGCGGGCCAGACCATCGCCGCCACCATTCCCGCCGCCGTCATCGCCATCGCCGTCTTCCGCCCCCTGGGCGGCGGCGTCCTGGAGCAGAACATCGCGCGCACCGCCGCGTCCGTGGGAGAGGCGCTCGTCGCCGCGGCCATCTTCACCATCCCCGCGTTCATGATGGTCGAAATGAACGGCAAGCGGCTCTGGGCCGATCTCCGCCAGCACTATTGGCAATCCGTGATGATCCTCCTGGTCGGCGGCCTCATCGGCGTCTGCTTCATCGTCGTGCTGCGCCGCCCGCTGTGCGTGGAGACCGACTTGCCGTTTCCCGAAAGCGTGGCCTGCGCGGAGGTGGTGAAATCCGGCGAAGAGGGCGGCGATGCCCCCAAGTACGTCTTCGGCGCCATGGGTTTCGCCGGCCTGCTGCAAGTTCTCACCTCGGACAAGGGCCTGCAAATCTTCCGCGACTATTCCGAAGGCTTCCTCGCCTTTCCGCGCTCCGTGGTCCAGCACTTTAACCTGGACAAGCAGCCCCTCGGCGCGGTCACGCACACCGGCGGCGTCTATTGGTCCACGCCGAGTTTCTCCCCGGCCTTGATCGGAATCGGATACATCATCGGCCCGGAACTCTCCGCCATCAACGCCTCCGGCGGCGTGCTGGCCTGGTGGATTCTGATTCCCCTGCTGCTCTTCTTTGACCCAGACCTCGCCCGCCGCGTGGGCGTTGCGCCCGGCGCAAGCTGGGACGTGCTGGCAAACTCGCTCTGGTATAACATCGTCCGGCCCATCGCCGTCGGGACCATGCTCGTTGGCGCCTGCAATACCCTGTTCGGCATGCGCCAGTCCATCGCCGCATCCGTCCGCGGCGCATTTGGAGCGTCGGCCAAGGCCGCGCACGAAGGCGCCCACCGCGACCGCACGGACCGCGACATCCCCATGCAGTGGCTGGCGCTCGGCGCCGCCGCCCTCACCGTCGCCGTCACCCTCATCTACCATTCCTTCACCGGAACCTGGACCGCCGCCATCATTTCCGGCGCCATCATGGGCGTGGCCGGCTTCCTGCTTTCCGCAGTGGGCGGCTACCTGGTCGGACTCGTCGGCAGTTCCAACCAGCCGCTCTCCGGCCTCACGCTCTCCGCGCTCATGCTTTCGGCGCTGATCATGCTGGCCATTGGCGCCACCGGCATGTCCGGCGTCGCGGCCGTGCTCGGCGTGGCCAGCGTTGTGGCCTGCGCCTGCTCGGTCTCCGGCTCGCTCATCCAGGACCTCAAGGTCGGCTATCTGCTCAAGGGCACGCCGTGGAAGATGCAGTTGGTGGAGATCGCCTCCGTCGCCGTGCTCTCTCTGTTCCTCATGTTCCCCATCATCGCGCTGCACGAAGCCAATCTCGCCACCGGCGGCATCGGCGGCCGCGACCTCCCCGCCCCGCAAGCCGGCCTCATGGCCCAGCTCGCCAAGGGGATCGTGGGCGGGCAAATGGCCTGGGGTCTCATCGGCATCGGCGCGGCCTTCGGCATCGCCCTCATCATGTGCGGCGCCCGCTCCCCCATGCTCATCGCCGTGGGCATGTATCTGCCGTTTGACACCGTCTCCGCCATCTTCGTCGGCGGCGTCATCAAGTGGGCCCTCGATCGCATGGCCGCCCGGCGCGCTCCCGAGCGCCGCGCCAAGGTGGAAGAGACCGGCGTCCTGCTCGCCTCCGGCCTCATCGCCGGCGAAGCTCTCATGGGCATTGTGCTCGCCGTCACATTCCTCTCCGGCATCAGTTCCTTCACCCATCTCCTCACCGGATCGGATGAACTCGGCTTCTTCCACACGTGGGGAGGCTGGCTTTCCTACCTCGGCTTCGCCGCCGTCGCCTGGGTGCTCATCCGCATTCCGCTGCGCTCGGGTGAGGCCCTGTGAGACCCCACGCCGCGCCCCTCGTCGCCTTGCTGGCCGCCTACGCCGGCGCTCAGACCGTCCCGCGCATCTCCGCCGGCGATCTGAAAGCCGACGTCTCCTTCCTGGCCTCCGACGCGCTGGAAGGCCGCGCCACGCCGTCCAAGGGCCTGGAAGTCGCGGCCGAGTACATCGCCTCCGAGTTTCGCCGCGTCGGCCTCGAACCCGCCGGAGACGACGGCTATTTCCAGTCCGCCGCCTTTGACGAAGTCACGCCCAATCTCGACGGTCTCCGCCTCACGCTGGAGATCGGCGGCCAGGAGGTCGCCGTCGACCCTAAGGCGCTCGCCCTCACCACCCCCGCCGCCGCAAACCTGGACCACGCCCCGCTGGAGCGCACCACCGGACCTCGCGGGACCATCTTGCTGCAAACTCCGCGCCCCGCCGGCGCGCCCCCGGACTGGACGCCCGCCATCGCCATCCAGATTGCCGCCCAGCCCCCTCGCGCCGCATCCGAACGCCCGCCCCTGCGGGATGCTTCCACGCCCGCGCCCTCCACCCCCGCCCTGGCCATTTGGGACGCCGCGGCGCGCGCCGCGCTCGTGGCCGCTCCCAGCGCGCCGGTCGCCGTCAGCGCGCGCATTCCCCCGCCGCGCATCCAGCCCGTCAAGCTCCGCAATGTGGCGGGAATCCTGCCCGGTTCGGACCCGGCGCTGAAAGATACCTGCCTCCTTCTCACCGCTCATTACGACCATCTGGGCGTCCGCGCCTCGGGCGAGGGCGACCGCATCTACAACGGCGCCAATGACGACGCCAGCGGCACGGCCAGCATCATCGAGATCGCCCGCGCTCTCGCCGCCGCCCCCTCCCGCCCCAAGCGCGCCATTCTCTTCGTCGCCTTCTTCGGCGAGGAACTCGGCGGTCTCGGCTCGCTGTATTACGTGCATCACCCGCTGGTTCCGCTGGCCAAGACGGTTGCCGAGATCAACCTGGAGCAGCTCGGGCGTACGGATGACTCCGAGCATCCCAAAATACGCGAGCTCAACCTGACCGGCTTCCAATACACCACCCTCGGCGCCACCTTTCAGAAGGCCGCGGAAGCCGCCGGCATTCGCGCCGTCGATGACGCCCCGAGCGGCGATTCCTATTTCGCCCGCAGCGATAACGTGCGCTTCGCCGAAGCCGGCATCCCCGATACCACCGCCTCCGTCGCCTATGAATTCCCCGATTACCACGCCGTCGGCGATGAATGGCCCAAGCTCGATTACGAGAACATGGCCCTGGTGGATCTCGCCATCGCGCTGGCCGCTGAGAGCATTGCCGGCGATCCGGCCCCGCCCCAGTGGAACGCCGCAAACCCAAGAACGGCTCGCTACATCAAAGCGCAACAGACTCTCCACTGAAACAAAAGGAACCTGTCATCACAATTTCGCCATCCATCTCCCTTGGAGTTGGGAGTTTCTGTATTTTCTCCTCGGGCCTCTCACTGCCGCGGATTACAATCGCAGTTGTGCGGGGTACCCGGTCTTGAAACCCTTCTCTGAGAAAACCATCCTCATCACCGGCGCCGGCCGCGGCATTGGCAAGCGTCTCGCGCTGGGGTTCGCCCAAGCCGGCGCGCGCATCGGCCTACTGGCGCGCAGCCAGGCGGAGCTGGATATGGCCAAGCTCGAAATCGAGCAGGCCAAGGGGAACGCCCTCCGCATCCGCGCCGACGTGCGCGACCTGGAACAGGTCATGGCCGCGGTCGATCGCCTTCGCGTGGTCTTCGGCGGCCTGGACGCCGTGGTCTGCGCCGCGGGCACGCAGGGTCCCATCGGTCCCCTTCTCTCCACCAAGCCCCAGTCCTGGACGGAGGCCATTGAAACCAACCTCCTTGGCGTGGTCAATTCTTGCCGCGCCGCCTTGCCGGGAATGGTGGAAGCGCGCGCCGGGAAGATCATCGTGATCGCCGGCCCCGGTTCCGGGCATTCGCGCCCCAACTTCTCCGCCTCCGCCGCTTCAAAAGCGGCCGTCGTCCGCTTCGTCGAATGCCTGGCCGAAGAGGTCAGCGACTCCAACGTGCAGGTCAACGCCATGTCGCCCGGCTCCTGCTACACCCACATGACCGACGAGGTTCTCCGCGCCGGCGAGGACCTGGCCGGCGTCAAGGAATACGAGCACGCCCGCCACGTGCGCATGGATGGCGGCGAGCCGCCTGAAAAGCAGATCCAACTCGCGCTCTTCCTGGCTTCCGAACGCTCCAATCACATCAGCGGCAAGCTCATCCACGTGAACGACGATTGGAAACGCTACGAGCGCGACAACATGCGACCCGAGATGTTCACCCTGCGCCGCGTCCAGAAGATCTGATCGCCTCCTGCCGCCCCCTCGGATTCGGCGCTAAAATGGCGCCCATGGTCCACGCCGCCCTCGCCATCGATCTCGGCGCTACCAGCGGGCGCGCCATTCTCGGCAGCCTGGCCGATGGCAAGCTGCGGCTCCAGGAAGTCCACCGCTTCCCCAACGATCCCGTCGCCTACAACGGCGAGCTCCACTGGGACGCGCCGCGCCTGTGGCGCGAAGTGCAAGACGGTCTGTACGCCGCCGCTCGCCTCGGCCCCATTTCCACCATCGGCGTGGATGCCTGGGGCGTGGATTACGCCTTGCTTGGCGAAAACGGCGTCCTCCTCGAAAACCCCTACCATTACCGCGACGCCCGCACCGCTGGCATGGTGGAGAAGGCCTCCGCCGCCGTGGGTGCGGACCGCATCTACGACGCCACCGGCACGCAGATCCTCGCCATAAACACGCTCTACCAGGTCTACGCCGCCGCCCAGCGCACGCCGCGCCTCCTGGCCGCCGCCGAGTCCCTCCTCAGCATTCCCGACCTCATGAACTTCTGGCTTTGCGGCGCCCGGGTCTGCGAATACACCGAAGCCTCCACCACCCAATGCCTGGACCGCCGTACCCGCGGTTGGGCCGCGGATCTGTTGCGCGATCTCGGCATCCCCACCCATTTCCTCAAGCCCATCGTCCAGCCCGGCGCCGCGCTCGGCCCATTGCGGGCCGAATTGGCGCGCCGCGAGGAGCTGAAGCGCACCCTGGTCATCGCCCCCGCGTGCCATGACACCGGCTCGGCGGTGGCCGCCGTCCGCACCGGAGGCGACACCGCCTTCCTCAGTTCCGGCACCTGGTCGCTGCTCGGCGCTGAAGTCCCCGCGCCCATCGTCAGCGCGGAAAGCCGCCGCTTCAACTTCACCAACGAAGGCGGCGTCGGCGGGACCTGCCGGCTTCTCAAGAACATCACCGGCCTCTGGCTCCTCGAGGAAGCCCGCCGCCAGTGGCCTGCGCCGCTCTCGCATGAGGATCTCTGCGCCATGGCATCCGGCGCGGCGTCCTCCGCGCTCTTCGACCCCGACCACCCGTCGTTCACCAAGCCGGATAACATGCTCCACGCCATTGACGCCTACTGCGCCCGCACCGGCCAGCCCGCCCCCGCGGAAATCGGCGCCTACGCCCGCGCCATTTTCGAAAGCCTCGCGCTCAAGTACCGCCTGGTGATCGAGCAGCTCGGCGGCGTCACCGGAACGCCCATCCGCCGGATCCGCGTCATTGGCGGCGGCTGCCGCAACGCCTTGCTCAACCAGTTCACGGCGGACGCCACCGGCTGCCCCGTGCTCGCCGGCCCCGCCGAAGCCACCGCGCTCGGCAACATCGCCATGCAGCTTGTCGGCGCCGGCGCCGTCGCCTCCATCGGCCACGCCCGCGACCTCATCGAACAGTCCTTCCCGTTCCAGATCTACCAACCCCAGCCGGGCCGCTCCTGGGACGCCGCCTACGGGAAGTTCAAGACGCTATGCCAATAAAGGACCACATCGAGACCGCCTACCGCCTGGCCCGCGAGCGCTTCGCCGATCTCGGCGTCGATACCGAGGCCGCCCTGGCGAATCTCGCCGCCATCCCCGTCTCCCTGCACTGCTGGCAGGGCGATGATGTCGGCGGCTTCGAAACGCCCGGCGCCCAACTCTCCGGCGGCGGCATTCAGACCACCGGCAATTATCCCGGCAAGGCCCGCAATCTCGCCGAACTGCGGGGCGACCTCGAAATGGCCCTCCGCCTCATCCCCGGCAATCACCGCCTCAGCCTGCACGCTTCCTATCTCGATAACGGCGGCCGGTTCGTCGACCGCGACCGCATCGAGCCCCGCCACTTCCAGAGCTGGATCGATTGGGCCAAGTCCCACTCTCTCGGCCTGGACTTCAACCAGACGTTCTTCTCCCACCCCAAGGCCGCCGGCGGCTTCACACTCTCGCATCCCGATGCCGCCATCCGCGAGTTCTGGATCGAGCATGGCATCGCCTCCCGCCGCATCGCCGCCGAAATGGGCCGCCAACTCGGCCGGCCCGCCGTCACCAATCTCTGGATTCCGGACGGCTACAAAGACACGCCCATTGATCGCGCCGCGCCTCGCGAGCGCCTAGCCGAATCGCTCGACCGCATCTTCGCCGAGCCCATCGACCCGCGCCTCAACCTCGACGCCGTCGAACCCAAGCTCTTCGGCATCGGCGCCGAAAGCTACACCACAGGCTCCTTCGAGTTCTACATGGGCTACGCTGTTTCGCGCCGCAAGATCCTCACCCTCGACGCCGGCCATTACCACCCCACCGAGATGATCTCGGAGAAGATCTCCTCCGTCCTCCAGTTCTGCCCCGGTCTGCTGCTCCACGTCAGCCGCCCCGTGCGCTGGGATAGCGACCACGTCGTGATCCTCGATGACGAACTCCAGGCCATCGCCCGCGAACTGGTCCGTAGCGGCCAGCTCGGCCGCCGCATCCACCTCGGCCTCGATTACTTCGACGCCAGCATCAACCGCGTGGCCGCCTGGGTCATCGGCGCGCGCAACCTGCTCAAGGCCCTCCTCATCGCGCTCCTCGAACCTTCCGAAACGCTGCGCCAGGCCGAGCTCGCCATGGATTTCACCGTGCGCCTGGCGCTCCTCGAAGAGCAGAAGACCCTGCCTTGGGCCGCCGTCTGGGACGCCTATTGCGAGCGCCAATCCGCGCCGCCCGGCGCCGCGTGGCTCGACGAAGTCCGGGGCTACGAACGCGAGGTCCTTGCGGCAAGAACCTAGCCCGCAACCGCGATTTCCGCCCCGCCGCGCTTGCACCGCCCAGAACAACCTCGTCGCATCTTGTTGAAACCACTTCACATCCCACGAACTCCCCCAGGTTCCTTCCGGATGCTACAATCCGAATTAGAGGCGGAAAGTCAGCTTTGTCGGTTCTCGAAAATCAGTTCGACCGCAGCGTCGTCACCACTTCGGTCGATTACGTGTTCAATTGGGCGCGCAAATCGTCTGTTTGGCCGCTCACCTTCGGTTTGGCGTGCTGCGCCATTGAAATGATCGCCGCTAGCGCTTCCCGTTTCGATATCGCGCGCTTCGGCGCCGAGGTCTTCCGGCCCAGCCCGCGCCAGTCGGACCTCATGATCGTCGCCGGCACCGTCACCCTCAAGATGGCCCCCGTGCTCAAGCGCATCTGGGACCAGATGCCCGATCCGAAATGGTGCATCTCCATGGGCGCCTGCTCCAGCGTCGGCGGCCCCTTCAACACCTACGCCGTGCTCCAGGGCGTCGATCGCATCGTCCCCGTGGACGTCTACATCACCGGCTGCCCGCCGCGCCCCGAGAACCTGTTCTACGGCCTCCTGAAGCTCCAGGACAAGATCGACCGCATGACCTTCCTCGAGAAGCGCCCCACCGAAGTCCGCCTCGACGAAACCATGCTCGAAGACTTCAAGCGCCAGATCCGCATCTCGCAAGTTCAGAATCCCGCCGCGTAGCGGCCCGCGGCCGGCAAGCGGACGGTCCAGCACGGAAAACGGGCGGCCGGTAACTGTAAACTGAAATCGTGTTCTACAAGGATGCGGAGGGGATCTATCGCGTCACCGAACTTGACGCCCTTCCCTGGCTCATCCACGGCTTCGGCACGCGCCATTCCGATATCCCCGCCCTCTTCCCGAACCTCGCCACCCTCCGCCAGATCCACTCCGCCGATTGCATCGCCGCCGCCGGCCGCTCCGGCATTCTCGGCCAGGGCGATGCGCTGCTGGAGAACACGCCCGGCGCCGCCGTGGCCATCAAGACCGCCGACTGCATCCCCGTCCTCCTGGTGGACGAGCGCCTCCACGCCGTCGCCGCCGTCCATGCCGGTTGGCGCGGCACGGCCGCCCACATTGTGCAAGCGGCCGTCCGGGGCATGAGCGCCCGTTTCGGAACCGCCCCCGCCGATCTTCACGCCGCCATCGGCCCCGGCATCGGCCCCTGTTGTTACGAGGTCGGCCCGGAGGTGGCCGCCCGCTTCGGCGCCCAGGGGCGGGCGCACATCCATCTGCCCGCCGCCAACCGCCGCCAGCTCATCGAATCTGGCGTAACGCCCGCCCGCATTTACGCATCCAACCTATGCACCATGTGCCGCGCCGACGACTTCCATTCCTTCCGCCGCGATGCGGAAGCCGCCGGACGCCAGTTCTCCGTGGCCGGTCTTCGGCAGGCGGTACAGTGAATTGAGGCTGACGAATGTTTACTTGGATTTGCCCGAAATGCGGGCGTGAAGTGCCCCCGGCTTATACGGATTGCCCCAACTGCAACCCGCAGTCGCTCCCTGCCGCAGCGGCCCCCCCGCCGCAGTCCCGTCCCGCGGCCCCGCCCCAGCAGCCGGCCGCCCCGCCCCAACCGCCGGCCTACGCCGCGCCGCCCCAACAACCCGGCGCCGGACGCCGCCGTCCCATTTGGCAATCCACCCAGGCCGGCGCGCCGCCCGAGGTTCAGCCCGAACCTCCCGCCTACGCTCCGCCGCAACCCGCCTACACGGAGCCCCTCCAGCAGTATGCGCCGCCGCAGTCCTACGCGCCCGCGCCGCCCGAGCCGCCTCCGGCGCAGCCTTATTACGCGCCGTCCCCGGAGCCGCCCGCCCCGCCGGCGCCGCCGCTCTCCAGTTGGAACGCTCCGCCGCCGCCCAAGGCCGGCATGCCCACTTGGATGATGATCGCCCTCTCCACTCTCGGATTCGCCGTGTTGGTGTCGGGCATTTACTGGCTGGTCGGTTCGCATTCCTCCAGCCCCGCCGCCTCCGCTGCTCAGGCCGATACCAGCATTCCCGCGCCGCCGCCTTCCGCCAAGGACAACCCCTTCCTGAAGTTCATCGAAATCTCCGGCATGCGCTTCGCCGAGGACCCCAAGGACAAGGCCAAGACCGTGGTCAAGTTCGTCATCACCAATCACTCCGATGACGAGGTGCACGGCCTTTCCGGCACGGTGGCCATTGTGGCTCGCGGCGATAAAACCGGGCAGCCCGTGGCCGGATTCACCTTCGTCACCAGCCTGGGCCCGGAAGAGGCCAAGGACCTGACCACCGCTCTCGATACCAAGCTCAAACCCTACGAATTGCCGGACTGGCAATACGCCCAGCCCATGCTGCAAATCACGGCGCCTGGGGGAGCTTCTTCAAATTCTCAGTAGCCTCGCTGAGGTTGGGGTCGATCTCCAGGGCCCGTTCGAAATCGTCCCGCGCCCGGTCGTTCCATCCCGACATCACCAGCGCCACCCCACGGTCGTTGTAGTACTCGGCGTTATTCGGATCGAGCGCCAGAGCCTGTCCGAATTCGATCAGCGCCGGGTCCACTTGCCTCTCCTGTAGCAGCACCTTCCCCATTTCGGCGGGAACGGAAGGGTCGCGCGGCGCCTGAACCTGCGCCCGCTCCAGCATCTCCAGCGCGGCCACCGCCGGAAGGTTGCGCGAGAGCTGCACCTTCGGCCGCGCCTTGTTGGGCGCCCGCTGCACCGCCTCCTGCCAGAGCCACTTGTCGTTCATCCATACCACCGTGCGCGTCACGCACAGCAGCCCCAGCACGATGGCCACGCTGGCCGTCAGCGCTGGCGTCCTCACCTTGGCCAGCAGCAGCCCGGCCGCCGCCGCAAACGCCAGCATGGGCAGATACATGCGATGATCCGCGTAGAAATTCTCCCGCGGCAGAGCCGAGGAAACCGGCAGCAGCAGCGCCAGCCCCGCCGGCAGCCATCTGGGCCAGCCCAAATCGCGCCGCCGCCAGGCCCAAACCGCGGCCGCCAGAATGCCCGCCCACGCCGGCGCGCCCAGCCACAACGCCGGAACCCGTACGTCCGGATCCACGCTGAAGCCGTACGGAATCGCCAGCAGCCGCAGGTAGCGCCACAGCGCCGGCCCTTCGGCCAGAAAGTACTTCCCGGGAGCCGTCAGGCCATGGGACACGCGCGCCAGGTAGACCAGACGCGCGATGGCCCCCGCGCCCAGCGCCCACATCGCCGCCGTGGGGACGTAGTGAAACACCCGCGCCGGCCGCTTGGAGTCCTTGCCCGCCCCCGGCTCGCCCGCGGGTTCCGGCAGCAGCAGAAGCGCCACGGGAAGCGCCGCGGCGTACTCGTTGGCCAGCAATCCGGCCGCAAACGCGGGAACCGCGGCCCAGCGCCATCCGCGCCACCACGCCGCCAGCGCCAAAAGGCAGAATGCCGCGCCCAGCAGCTCCGCGCGCGCCCAAATATAGTTGACCGCTTCCGCCTGGATCGGGTGCAGCGTGAATACCAGCGCGCCCGCCAGCGCGGCGCGTTCTCCCAGCGCGAGCCGCAGGCACTCGTACGCCAGCAGAGCGCACGCCACGGCAACCAACAGGGAGAAAAGGTGATAGCTGAACGGGTCGCGCCCGCCCATCCAGTAGTTCAGCCGGAACGTCAGGTCCGTCAGCGGTTGACCCGACGCCCAGAGCGCTTTCCAGTTCCAGCCTTCCGTGAAACGCGCGTCGGAGAAAATGCCATAATCGTCGAAATGAAAGCCCGCGAAGAGAGAAGCGCCAAAGGCGGCCAACGCCGCGCCAAGAACCAAAAGCCGGTTACGCATGCCCTAAAACCAGCTTACGTGAAACGCCCCAGGAACGCAGCCGAGCGGCAGGCCCGGATCTCCGAAATCCTCAAGCGCCTGGACAAGATGTACCCCGGCGCCACCTGCGCCCTCCTCCACAAATCGCCCTGGGAACTGCTGGTGGCCACCATCCTCTCCGCCCAATGCACCGACAAGCTGGTGAATGAGGTCACCCCCGGCCTTTTCAAAAAGTACCCGACGCCGGCGGATTTCGCGGCCGTGCGGCAGGAGGTGCTCGCCCAGGACATCCACCGCACGGGTTTTTTCAATAACAAAGCCAAGTCCGTAATCGGCGCCGCCAAAAAGGTGGTGGGCGATTTCGGCGGCAAAGTCCCCCGCACCATGGAGGAGATGCTCACCATTCCCGGCGCCGCGCGCAAGACCGCCAACGTGGTCCTCGGAACCGCCTACGGCATCGCTTCCGGCATCGTCGTGGATACGCACGTCACTCGCCTCGCCGCCCGCCTCGATCTCAGCCGGAACACCAACCCCGTCAAAATCGAGCAGGACCTCATGAAGGTCATCCCCCAAGACAAGTGGATCGTCTTCTCGCACGAGCTCATCCTCCACGTCCGCGCCCTCTGCCAGGCCCGCAACCCGAAATGCCACGAGTGCGCCCTCAACCAGCTCTGCTACGCGGAAGATAAAACCGCCTAGGCGGCCCGCGCCGCCGGAATAGTCCCGGCCGGCGCGAAAACTCCTGGTGGCGTTCGTGGCCGCGAATCCGGAGGCCGGCAAGATCGTAGCGGAAAGCGGCGGAGTCAGAAAGCTGCGCTGGGGACTTCCCGGAAGAGGCAAGCGGGGCGGCGCGCGGGTGATTTACTACTACCACGGCGAATGGCTGCCGCTCTTCCAGTTGACCGCCTATCCGAAGAATGAGAAGGCGAACCTAACCCAGGCCGAGCGCAACGCCATGAAGCGGTCGGTGAAGATCCTGATGGCGGGCTATCCGGGGAAGAGGTAGGAGGGCTCGATGAAGACGGGAAGCAAGGCCAAGCGGCCGGCGAAGAAGACGGCGGCGGGCGCGCCGAGGAAACGGTCCACGGCCGGCGCGAGCATCGTCAAAGGACTGGAGCAGGCAATCGCGTGGACGCGCGGCGAGAGCGAGAACGTGCGCGTCACACTGGTCCACGTGCCACATGCGTTTGCCGGTGATGGCGGGAATTGCGACAATGTTGATTGAGGCGCAAATGAAGAACTTCGCTGGGATTACGATCGATCCGGCCCAGATGGGTGGAGTCCCGTGCGTGCGCCACCTTCGGATTCCCGTCGCGACGGTGCTCCGTATGCTCGCCGGGGGGTTGACGGAACGCGAGATCCTCTCCGAGTATCCGGACCTCCGCGCGGAGGATATCCGTGAGTGCTTGCGCTTCGCCGCGTCCGCGGCCATGGAGCGGGAACTTCCGCTTCCGTACTCCGCTTGAGGTTTCTGATCGATAACGCGCTGCCGGTGGGGCTGGGGGGCTTGCTTTTGGCGACAGGGGCGAAAAAGTGTCTGGCCCCATTTTCCCGGGCAAGCAGTTCCGTCCTACTGCGCAGGCGGAGGAGCCTGAAAACGCTGGAGCAACTCACGGGCATTTTGCTTCGTCGATTCCTCCGGTGCGTGGGCCGCGATCAGATCGAGCAAGAGCAGGGCCGCGCGAGGATCCTTATTCCGGTCGATCAGAACCCCTGGTCTTGGTCCTCGGAAAGCCCAGTCTAGAGCTTTTACCACGGTGCGTGCAATTTGCGGATTGCTGAAGTCGCTTAATCGGAGATTACGAGCCAAGGCGCTCGCCATGCAATCTCCGTACGCCCTCGCGTGCTGCTCATTGTTGCCGAAGTTGAGGTAGTCCGCCTGCTTCAGTGCCTGTTGGACAAAGCTATCCGCGTCGGGCGGGCAGATTTGGGCTGACGCACAACCGGAAAGAGCCGCCACCAAAAGAACAGACAGAATTGCTGCGTTCATTTCTACAAAGCCTCTCTGCGGCGGGATACGCCGCGTCTATGGACTACACGATTCGGGGGAATACGAACAGGGTGAAATGGTGACAGACGAATTTATCTGAGAACTTTCGGGCCGTCTGCCCACTATTCTAATGTGCCCCGCCGCTCACGCGTTGTCATCGCCGGAGTGCCGCACCATGTCACCCAGCGCGGCAACAACCGGCAACCGGTCTTCCTTTCCTCCGCCGACTACCCTCGCTACCTGGAAACCCTAGGCCGCCACGCTTCGCGCGCGGGGTTGCGCCTCCTGGGCTATTGCCTCATGACTAACCACGTCCACCTCATCGCCGTGCCGGAGCACGTGGGCTCCCTGGCGCAAGCTCTCGGCCGCGCGCACGCCGAGTACGCCCTGGCGTCGAACCGGGCCACTTGCCGCAGCGGTCACCTCTGGCAGAACCGA
>DATKOS010000008.1:0-9043 GCA_035524535.1 Bryobacteraceae bacterium | reverse complement strand
CGAAGCGCTCACGCCGCGCCATCGTTCAACTCCGCCGGAAAGTGGACTGGGTCCATCCATGTTATCTTCCAGAATAGGAGAATCGAATCGTGAACACCGGAACTACTCGAACTACCATGGACGATTTGAAGGAAGCCTTCGCCGGCGAGAGCCAGGCCAACCAGAAGTACCGCGCCTTCGCCAGGAAGGCGGACCAGGAAGGGCTGGCCAACGTGGCGCGCCTGTTCCGCACGGCAGCCGAGGCGGAACGCATCCACGCGGAAGGGCACCTGCGCAGCCTGGAGGGCATCGGCGGCACGGCCGCCAACCTGAAGCAGGCCATTGAGGGCGAGACCTTCGAGTTCACCACCATGTATCCGCCCATGCTAGACCGGGCCGCCGCCGCCGGCCACGCCGCCAAGCTCATGTTCGGCTATGCCATGAAGGCGGAGGCCGTGCATGCCGCGGTGTACAAGCTCGCGCTGGAAGCTGTGCAAAGAGGCGAGGACCTGGCGCAGTCCGAGTTTTACCTGTGCCCCGTCTGCGGCCACATTGAGCTGGGCGCCGCCCCGGAGCGCTGCCCCATTTGCAACGGGCGCGGCGATAAGTTCGTCAAGGTAGCCTAGCGGCCAAGCCGCCTCGCGCCGCGGCCGGTTTAGTGCGCGAACTGGGCGGTGGCGCCCTTGGCCAGGGAGCGCACCGCCCCCCACGCGTTGGCCGGGCGCTGCAGCCCCTCCAGCACCTTGCTCATGGCGCCCAGGAAGAAATCCAGCTCTTCCTGGCCGATGATGAGGGGCGGCAGGAACTTGATGAGCTCCGTGCCGTAGCCCGCTACCTGCGACAGGATGCGGTGCTCATGCAGCAGGGGCATGATCACCGTCTGGCTGAAAACGCCCTCGTGCAGCAGGTGCAACGCATCCCAGGAGGCCTTCAGCTTCAGCGCGCCGGCGGGGCGGTGAAAATCGATGCCGAACATGAGCCCCCTGCCGCGGACCTCGGAGACGAACGGGCACGTGGCGCCCATTTCGGCCAGCCGCGCGATGGCCCGCGCGCCCATCTCCGCCGCATTTTCCGGCAGCCGCTCCTCCTCCATCACGCGCATGGTGGCCAGCGCCGCGGCCATCGCCAGATCGTTCTGGCCGAACGTATTGGAGTGCACCACGCAGCGCTCCATGCTATCGAATACGGCGTCCATGACGCGCGGCGCGGCGATTACCGCCCCTACCGGCACATAACCGCCGGAAAGCGCCTTGGAGACGCACACGATATCCGGTTCGGCTTCCGGCCAGTGCTGGAAGGCGAACCACTTGCCGGTGCGCCCCATGCCGGACTGCACTTCGTCCACCACCAGCAGCGCCCCCGCCTTGCGGCACAGCCGGCCGGCCTCAGCCAGGTAGCTTTCCGCCGCCACCTCGCAGGTCTTGCCTTGCACCGGTTCCACCACAAAGGCCGCCGCGTCCTTCTTCCGCAAGGCTTCCTCTAAGGCGTTCAGGTTGTTGAACGGAACCATCGTCGTATCCGGCATCAGCTCGCCGAAGCGCTCGCGGAAAAACTCCGAGCCGTTGATGGCCAGCGATCCTGTGGTCAGCCCGTGGAATCCGTGATCGCAATAGACGACGCGCGGCTTGCGCGTGTAGCAGCGCGCGAACTTGATGGCGGCCTCAATGCTCTCCGTGCCGGAATTGCAGAAGAAGACGCGCGTCAGTTCGCGGCCCCCGCCCCCGCACGCCAGCGCGGTGAGCTGCTCGGCCGCCAGTCCGGCCAGCAGGGAGCAGTCCATGCGCACCAGATTGGGCATTTCGCGGGAAAGCGCTTG
The DNA here is from genome assembly GCA_035524535.1 of Bryobacteraceae bacterium. Classification (GTDB taxonomy): domain Bacteria; phylum Acidobacteriota; class Terriglobia; order Bryobacterales; family Bryobacteraceae; genus BOG-224. The sequence goes on along the minus strand of DATKOS010000008.1, from coordinate 7,248 downwards.
CTCCAGGATGCGCCGGACCTTGGGGTGGTTGCGCCCCAGCGCGAACACGCCCCAGCCGGTAAGCAGGTCCAAGTAGCGGCGTCCTTCGGCGTCGTAAAGCCATGCGCCCTCGCCCCGCACGTAGCCCTTGTCGAATCCGATGGTACGAATCATCTTCACGAAGGCCGGGTTTACATGCCGTTCGTGCAGTTCGTATTGACGTCCCTGTTGGGCGTCGAGCCAAGAAAGAAAATCCCAATCCATAACTCGATGCAAACGGAGGGCCTCCGCGGCGCGCTCCCCCGGGAGCATGCCAATTCTTATCAGACGTTTGGAGGTGGGTGAGGGTTGCGCAGGCCCCCTAGCTACTTGGGGCCATTTCTTCCATTCCTGGGGCTAAAATCCACCAGTCGCGGCCTCGCTGCCCGGCGCCGGGACGGCGTTTCCGCGGCGCCCGGTGTTTTCCAGGCCAGCCAACGAAGCAAACCAGGGAATCCCTCTTCCGCCAGCGGGCCGCCAACCACCCCGCGCTACAATCGGGTTGTTATGTTCCGCAGGCTCGTCCTAATCCTGCTGTGCGCCGCCGTGCTGCCCGCTCAGAAACGCCCGTTTGACGTCAACGCCATGATGCAGTTGAAGCGGATTTCCGATCCGGAGCTTTCGCCCGACGGCAAATCGGTGGCCTTCTCCGTACAAACAGTGGATGTTGCCGCCAACAAGAAGCCCCAGCAGATCTGGATCGTACCGCTCGAAGGCGGTTCGCCCCGCCAGATTACCCGTGACGGCGACGATAATGAGCGCCCGCGTTGGTCGCCCGATTCCAAGCAGATCGCCTACATTTCCAACCGCGGCGGCTCCGCCCAGATCTGGCTCATGGACCCGGATGGAGCCAATGCCAAGCAGGTGACCAACCTCTCCACCGAAGCCGGCGGCGTCCTCTTTTCGCCCGACGGCAAGAACCTCGTATTCACCAGCGAAGTCTACCCGGATTGCGGCGCGGACGATGCCTGCAATAAGAAGCAGCTCGACGCCGACAAGGCCAACCCCGTCAAGGCGCGCGAATATACCGAACTGCTCTATCGCCACTGGACGGCCTGGCAAACCAGGCGCCGCTCGCACCTGCTGGTGGTTGCCGTGACCGGGGGACCCGCCAAGGACCTGACGCCCGGCCCGCATGACATCCCGCCGTTCTCCCTCGGCGGTCCGGATGATTACGATATTTCGCCCGACGGCCAGGAAGTCTGCTACTCCATGAACGCCGACCCCGTACCGGCCATCAGCACCAACTCAGACCTCTACGTCGTCTCCATCAAGGGCGGCGACGCGCGCAAGATCACCATTACGCCTGGCGCCGACGTCAGCCCGCGCTATTCGCCAGACGGCGCCTACATCGCCTGGCGCGCGCAGAATCGCGCCGGATACGAAAGCGACCGCTGGCGCCTGATGACGATCCAGCGCTCCACTGGAATAGTAAACAGCCCCACCGGCAACCTGGACCGCTGGGTGAATAGCTTCGCCTGGAGCCCGGATTCCACGTCGCTGTTTTTCACCACCGGAGACCGCGGCCGCCAGGCCATCCAGTTGACGCCGGTGGGCGGCGGCGCCATCCACATCGCCGCCAGCGGCGAAAGCGAACTGGATGACATGCAGTTCACCCACGACGGCAAGACCATGGTCTACACCCAGCAGACCGGCGCCTCGCCCGTCGAGATCTATCGAGCCGCCTCCACCGGCGGCGCTCCCGTGGCGCTGACGCACCTGAACGACCAGACGTTGTCGGACTGCCAGACAACACCCCTCGAAGAGTTCTGGGCGGATTCCAAGGACGGCTCCCGCTTGCAGTATTTCGTCATCAAGCCCTACGGCTTCCAGCCGGGCGCGAAATATCCCGTGCTGATGCTGATCCACGGCGGGCCTCAAGGCGCCTGGGGCTACGACTGGACGTACCGCTGGAACGCCCAGGTGTTCGCTGCGGCCGGGTACGTGGTCGTAGAGCCGAACCCGCGCGGTTCCACCGGCTACGGGCAGAAGTTTATTGACGATATCAACGGCGATTGGGGCGGCCGCGCCTTTGACGACGTGATGGCCGTCACCGACAACGCGCTTGCCACGCTGCCCTACGCCGATGATTCGCGCGTCGTCGCCGCCGGTGGCTCTTATGGCGGCTACATGGTGGATTGGCTCCTAGGCCACACGCAGCGCTTCAAGGCGCTCATTTCCCACGCCGGCGTTTACGATTTGCAGAGCGAGTTTGGCGCCACGGAGGAGCTCTGGTTCCCGCTGTGGGAAATGGGCGGAACCCCCTGGGACAAGCCGGATGTCTACGCCAAGTGGTCGCCCTCGAATTACGCCAAGGACTTTCACACGCCTACGCTGGTCATCACCGGCGAGCTCGATTTCCGCGTCCCGTATACCCAAAGCCTGCAGCTCTTCACCGCCCTGCAAATGCAGAAAGTTCCTTCCAAGCTCCTGGTCTTCCCCGACGAAGGGCATTGGGTGCTGAAGCCCCAGAACGCGTTGCTTTGGTACAAGACGTTCATCGACTGGCTGGATTCGTGGGTCAAGAAATGATCCAAGCGGCGCGGACCCGGGCGCCCGCAAGGAGCGTGGGTCCGTCCGCCCTTTTCCTCGAAAGGTCTCATCCGTGAAAATCGTCGCACTAATCTTAATCGTAGGCTTAGCCCTGTTCGTCGCCATCCTTTTCCTCGCCTCCGGCGTCACCTCGCTCCAACTGGCCGCGCCCGCAACCATCGGCCTCAGCACGCCCGTCACCGTCAAGCTCACCAATCCCCACGGCGTCCGCGGCCTGGATGCGTTTCTGGAGCAGAACGGCGCGCGCTACCCGCTCTACCAGGAATCGGCGCCGGCGCGGCGCATGTTCTGGGCCCGCCACGCGCCCGCGCGCACCGTCACCTTCAACGCCGGAAAGAAGCAGGCGCCGGCTCTCAAGGACGGTCCGGCGCGCATTGTGGTGGACGCCGTTTCGAACGACTTCCGCGCCCGGTCCACCGAAATCGCCGCCGCCGTCAACGTGATCCTCGCCGCGCCGCGCGTCACGCCCGACGGCCTCCAGCATTACGTCAACCAGGGCGGCATGGAACTGGTCACCTTCACCGCCGGCGGCTCCTGGGACGAAGCCGGCGTCAAGGTCGGCGATTTCCGTTTCCGCGCCTTCCCCATGCCCGGCAAGGACCCAAGCCAGCGCTTCGCCATGTTCGCCTTCCCTTGGAATCTGGACCCCGGCGTCACGCCGCTCGTCTACGCCCGCAACGCCACCGGCGCCGAGGCCACCGCGCCCTTCTGGTTCAAGCTGACGCCCAAGAAATTCCGCGTCCGCGATTTCCCCATTGACGACGCCCTCATGCAAAAGCTCGTCAATTCCGTGGACCCCACCGGCGCGCTCGCCCCGGGCAAGGACCTCGCCGCGCGCTTCGTCTACATCAATAGCGAGCTGCGCCGCAAGAACAACCAGCAGCTCGCCGACCTCCGCTTCAAGACCGAGGAAAAGATGCTCTGGAACGGGCCGTTCCTGCATTACGGCAAGGAGGAAGCCGATTTCGCCGACGTCCGCAATTACATCTACCACGGCCAGAAAATCGACCAGCAGGTGCACCTGGGCTTCGACCTCTCCGACACCTCCAACTCACCGGTCAACGCCGCCAACGACGGCCGCGTGGTCTGGGCCGCCGACCTGGGCATCTACGGCAACTGCATCGTGGTGGACCACGGATACTCCCTCCAATCCATCTACGGCCACCTCCGCGAAATCGACGTCAAGCCCGGCGACCTGGTGAAGAAAGGCCAGAAGATGGGAATCGCCGGAGAAACCGGCCTCGCCGGCGGCGTCCACGTCCACTTCAGCATGCAAATAGACGGAGTCCAGATCAACCCCCGCGAATGGTGGGACGAGCACTGGATCAAAGACCGAATCTTGAGCAAGCTGCAGTAGGTGGGGCGGACGTCCCGGTCTGCCTTCCGGTGCTGGCCGTAGACCATCTTGCCCGGCCGGCGCCAAACTGGCGGGCCGCCCGGCGGCGCACTGCGCTTGTCAGCCCGACCCCCCTATCGATTCTCGATACTGAACTTCGCGCCGCTCTCCAGCGATTTCGCCTCCGCCGCCGTAATCGCCCACCCTGGCGCCCGGCGCGGGCTTGCCGGGGGCCTGCCGATGCGGATGTAGGCCGTGTCCCCCACCTTCAACCCCAGCGACGAGTCCGCCAACCCGCAGTAGTCGCCGTTCGCCACGCACACGTGCGCCAGCCCGCCGCCGATGGGCATCACGCTCGATATGGTTCCGGCCACAATGCGGCGGCTGTCCACGTACTGGAACATCGGCATGCGGCTCAGGTCGCTCTGGTTTGCGTAGAACAGGCGCGGCGAGGCGGCGTTCGGCCCGCCCGTCACGTACACCGCGAATTGCCTTTCGCCGCCCACCCCCACGAAAGTCAGCGCGTAGAATGCGCCGCACAGCGCGGCCAGACAGGAGGCGGCCACCGCGATGCCTGACCACCCCTTGATTTCGGTCAGCGTGCGATTGCCCGTCGCCCACGCGGTGAAGCGGCCGCGTTTAGTCGCCGGGTCTGCGCCTTCCCACGCCGCGGCGAAATGATCGATTGCGAAGGTGGCTGCGAACACAGCCGCCGAGAGAGCGAAACACGCCAGCGAGACGAAAAGGAATACCATAATCACCTCTCATCAGCGAGTTCAATTTTAGACTCCCGTGTCGGCTTCAGTATAGCGCCGCGCGGCCTGGGCGGCTCGGGCCGCCGCAAACGATGTCGGCGCAAACAAGCCGGCAGCCGCCGTCCAAGGCTCACCCAGCCGGCGCGTTCGCTCCGTTACTCCGTCTTCTGGTCCAGATAGGCCAGGTACATCGCGATCAGCTTGTAGGACGCGTAGTATTGGTCCATGTCGATCGCGCCGAGATTGTCGCGCCGGGAATGAATCACCTTCAGGTTCTCGGGCGTCAAGGAATGCAATGTCACAACCGGAATGTGCGCCGAAAGAAAAGGGTGCGAATCGTCGTCCCCAAACTGGTCCACGTTCACACCGTTCATCGTGGTCCCCAGGGAGCCGGCCACTTCATATAAACGGTCCAGCAGCGTACGGGCGGCCCGGCTCTGCCACACAACAGTCGGGCCCATTCCCAAACACTCGAGATTCACGAAAGCGCGCGTGGAGGCCTTGTTCTCCTTCGTCATCTTCCTGACGTATTGCCCAGAGCCCTCAAGCCCGGTTTCCTCGGCCTCAAAGGCCACGAAGATATAGGTGTGCTTTCTCGGCTCCTTCTTCAGCGTCTGATACAAAGACGGGAGGAGGGAAACGCCGCTCCAATCGTCCACGATCCCCTGTCCTTCATGGGCGAAATCCAAGTGCCCGCCCACGATAATGGCGGAAGCCGATTCCCCAGGCAGCGTGCAAATGAGATTCGCGGAGTTGTGAGTCACCTGCTGCCGGTCGATTGCGCAGCCCACGCCGCTGAATAGCGACTGTTCCACTTGATCCCGGTCGCGGGCCTTCACTACGCCGCTTTCCAGGCGTGCTTTCAGAACGGGCTTGTCAGCCAGAGTGACCGTGATGTTTTGAGCGAGACCGGCCCAGGGTAACACCAGGGTCAGTGCCGCATAACTCAGGACTTTTCGCGGCAAGCCCCCAGTCTAATACCCACCAGCAGCGTTTTCAACGGAAGCATCGCGCCGGGCCCCCAACACCCGGCGCGCTTCCAAACTTTCAGGCCATCTCCCGGCCCTACTTCGCCTGAGCCTTAGCCGCGGCGGGAGCCGCGGCTGGAGCCCCCGCTGTCCGGTGAACAGCCGCCGCCGGAGCTGCCTCCGACGCGATCTCCATATAATCCAGCGCCGCCGGTTCGCCGCTGTCCGGCGCCCCTTCGATGCGGATCTCATCGCCCGGCCGCAAAGCCACGCCTTCAATCACCCGCCGCGTAGACGAAGTCGAATCGATGCGCGCCGTGGGCACTTGATCGTCCGCGGCCCATTCGTCGATGAGTTGCCCGCCCACGCTCAGCTTGAAACGCGAAACGCCGTTGCGCTGGTCGAAGTACTGCACGCGCAGCGTGTACCAGCCGGGCGCGCCGGTGTACTTCAGAGTCGCCGCGCACTTGGCCGCCGCGCACGCCACCGCTTTGCCGCCGGAAGCGTCTTCCGCTGGCGTCACCGCGCGCTCCGTGTAGCCGTCCAGCGTCATCGCTTCCGCTTCGTAGCGGCCGGGATAGTGGCCCACGCGTCCCTTCTCGTCCTTGATTCCCGATTCCTTGGCGAACCAGTTCGTCACCGCGTCGCGCCACACCACCGCCTGCCCCGCCTGATACTCCAGTTGCTCCAGGATCTCGCGGTAGCGCTGCTCATCCACGCCGGTCCGCAGCGCCTTCCACTCGCGCACGTACCCGGCCACCGCGTCCGCGCCCGTGTAGTGCGAATCGTAGATGTACTGGATCACCGTCTTCCCGTCATGCAGCTTGTAGGTATACGGCACGTGGTGCATGAAGAGCAGCAAATCGTCCGGGCACGCCGCCAGCGTCTCGAACTCGGCGGCCGTCGCCCGGCGGTATTGCCCAATGAACCCGGTGCCGGTAGCCACCGTCCGGTCCATGCCCACGCCCTTTTCATCGGCGCGGTGCCATTGTCCCCAGCCGTTGCGCTCGGAGGCTTCCACGTTCACGCCGAAGTGATTGCCGGTGATGTCGGTGAGCGTCTGCAGGCCCAGCGGCCCGGTGTAGTTCTCATACGTGCGCCACGAGGTCATCTGGATATCGTTGACGGTGCGCAGCGCCGCCCCGTCGTCGCCGAACGTCTGGCGCGCCCATTCGTCCTCAATCTGTTGCGCGCTCAGGTCCGCGTTCCACGCCAGGCGCCCGAAGGCGTACAGATTCGACTGCGAAAGCTCATTGCCGAACCAGTCATCGTCCAGCCCCACATTCACCACGCCCACGAACCCGCCGCTCGGCTGGTGAAACACCTTGCCTGCCACCAGCGCCTTCACCGGCGTCGGGCCCGCGCCGGCATGCATGTCGAAATCCAGCGTCGTCTTCCACATGGGCGCCAGGAACACCGTGTGCCGCGCCTGGCCCATATACTCCTGCGTCACCTGCAGTTCGATCGCCTGGTTGGTCTTCTCCAGCGCGCCAAACAGCGGCGACGCCGGTTCCCGCACCTGGAAATCGATGGGCCCGTTCTTGATCTGGATGAACACGTTGTCGTCGAACTTGCCATCCAGCGCGTGGAAGTTGTCCCACGCCGCGCGCCCGCGGTC
>DATKOS010000007.1:0-2716 GCA_035524535.1 Bryobacteraceae bacterium | reverse complement strand
CCTGGATGAACGCTCCCTGACGGCGCGGATCCGGCTGGATCCTCCTTTTGCCGACCGGCGGACGGACGCGCGCCTCCGCGCCGATTGCGTGGCGCTCAAAAAGAGTCAGGAGGTTTACCGCTTCGACGATGGTGGTGTGGTAATGGGAGAACCGCGTCCGGACGGTGTTCCCTATCACGCCATCTTCCGGTGGCCCAAGCGCGCGCCGCCGGCCACCTATGAGGTGCGGGTTTACGAAGTTGTCGACGGCACGATCACGCGGGAGACGTCCGTGCCGCTGGCCGTCGTGCGGGCCGGTTTCCCCGCCTGGCTGGCCCGGATGGCGGAAAACAACGCCCCGCTATACGGGATCATCGCGGTGCTGATCGCGGTGCTGGCCGGATTCACGATCGACTTTATCACGCGGCACGTCTTTCATAGCCGGCGCGCGTCCGTACACTGATCGGGCGAAGCCGGTTACCATTTCTGTTCGGAACCTTATGCGGCTCTGGCAACGCACAACCCGGAAGGCAGAACCCGGCGAAGCGGCGGCCCGGGTGCGCGCCAAGTACCTGAGCTTCCGTGAGCTGCTCGCACTGAACAATGAGTCCCTGGAGCTGATGGCGGGTCTGCAGGACGATCTGCAGTTCGTCCAGCCCCGGCGGGAAGTGTTGGGAGATCGCGTAGGTACCATCTTCGACCATGTCGAAAGGGTGGTGGAGGCCTTCGAGCGGCTCTCCGGCCTTCGCCAGGAGACCCTGGGCGCCGCACTGCGTACGCAGCGGCAGGAGGTGGAGCGCTTCACCGCTTCGCTCGAGAGCGTGACCGGGCGCCGCCTGGCCGCCTGGCTCTCGGAAATCAATGCCGGCGGGGACGATGAGGCCGGCAGCAAGGCCGCCGTGCTGGGCGAGATCCGGAACAAACTGGGGTTGCCCGTGCCGGACGGTTTCGTCGTCACCACGGAAGCGTACCGGCAATTTGCAGGCATTCCCTTGTGGACGGAAATCCGCGATGCCATCCGCGATTTGGACTTGAACGATCTGGAGACGGTCGGGCGGGTGGCGGACCATCTGGCGCAGCGGGTGATGGAATCCGAGCTGCCGCGCGCCATTGAAGTGGCCATTACCGCGCGCGTCGAGGTGCTGCTGAAGCGCGGCGGCGCGGTTGCGGTGCGCTCCAGCGCGCGCGGCGAGGGCGGAGCGAAGTCCTATGCCGGGCAGTTCCAGAGCCTCCTCAACGTGTACGCGGACCAGGCTGTGGACGCCTACAAGCGTGTCATCGCCGGCCGCTTCAGCGAGCGGGCGTTGTTCTATCGTCTTTCGGCGGGGCTGATCGAAGTTGACAACCCCATGGCGGTGCTGTTCCTTCTGATGGTGCCGGCGCGCGCCGCCGGCGTAATGTACACGCGCGATCCCAGCGATCCCAAGTCCAGGAACATGTGGATTACGGCGACGCGCGGTCTCGGTCCGGAGATTGCCAGCGGGCGAACGCCGGCGGATCTGTTTCTGGTGGCGCGCGAGCGGCCGCACGCGGTGGTCGAGCGCAATATCGTGCACAAAGAGAACGAGCTGGTGCTGCAGGAAGGGGGCGGATTAGCGGCCGAACCGCTGCGGCCGGGTGCGCAAGATCAGGCCAGCCTGCAGGATGGGACGCTGCATACGCTGGCCGAATTCGGCCTGGCAATCGAGCGCCATTTCCACGCACCGCAGGATATTGAATGGGCTCTTGATCGCGACGGTGCCCTATGGATTCTGCAATCGCGGCCGCTGGCGGAAATCGGGGCGGTGGCCAAATCGCATTCCCGGCCGAAGGGTGAACCGCGCCTGCAGGGAGGCCGCACCATTTATCCCGGCCGGACGTCGGGACCGGCGTTTCTGCTCGCCGACATGCAAAGCATCCGCGAGGCGCCCGCGGGCGCGGTGGTCTTCGTTCGCAAACCCTCACCGGAGATCATCCAGATTTTTCCGCGCATTGCCGGGCTGGTGGCGGAGTGGGGCAACGTGGCCGGGCACGCGGCGGCCCTGCTGCGCGAATTCCAGGTGCCTTCCGTATTCCAGATGGCCGGCGCGTTCGAACACATCAAACCGGGGGAGCCGGTGAGTCTGGATGCCGTGCAGACGCGTGTTTATGACGGCATTCTCTGGCCTGCGGTGCGGCGTGAGCCGGCGCTGGCCGAGCGCTATCGCGAGCGCACAGGCGACCTGATCAGCTCGCGCCTGTTGACCCTCCATCTGCTCGACCCGGCGGCCCACAATTTCCGCCCCTCGGGCTGCCAGTCCGCGCACGATATTCTGCGTTACTGCCACGAGAGCGCCATCGAGGCCATGTTCGCGGTCAATGACCGCGAGTTGGAGCGAGGCGTGGATTGTGCCAAGGATCTGGAAACGCCCCTGCCGCTCCACGTTTCCGTCCTGGACTTGGGCGGCGGGGTGGCGGGGGCCGGCGCGACGTCGCGGCGCATCACGCCGGCGCAAATCGTTTCGCGTCCGTTCCAGGCGCTGTGGAAGGGCATCAGCCACCCGGGCGTGACGTGGACCCGTGAGACGCCCGCCAGCTTCGGCGACCTTGCCTCGGTCCTGACCGCCGCGCTCAAGCCGCAGGAAAACAGCATGCGCCCGCTTGGTGAGAAGAGCTATCTGCTGGTGGCCGGCGAGTACATGAACCTGAACGCCCGGCTGGCGTATCACTACAGCCTGGTCGATGCGTGCCTTTCGGATACTCCGGGCGACAATTACAT
>DATKOS010000006.1:0-30191 GCA_035524535.1 Bryobacteraceae bacterium | reverse complement strand
AATCCTGCGTCGCGCCGATGACGGGCGTGTTCGCCGGAATGGTCAGGCTCGAGTTGGCGGGGTCCGTGGTGGGGCTCACGGAGGCGATGGGATTATCGATGCCGTTGTAGACGGTCCAGTTCGCCAGGTCCGAAGACTCGGCGTACATGATGGCGTGGAAGCCGTCGGAGTCGCCGTCCAGGCAGTTGCCGCCGCCGAAGAAGAGCCCCCAGGCGCCGGTGCTCAGCTTCACCAGCGAGCCATTGGGAGCCATGTAGCGCACCGCGTGCGCGGAGACGGTGGTCGGGTCATTCAGGCCGTTGACCGTTCCGCCGTCGGTCCAGGTGATGCCGTCGCGGGAGGTGGCCAGCCGGATCTGGTCCACGTCGTGGTTGGCGGCCGGATAGCCGGAGACGGCGGTGCACTGCTGGGAACTGTTGAACGCGTAGTCGCCGTTGAGCGTCTTCGAGACGTACAGAATCTTGAAGGGGTAGGAGTTGGGCACGGCAGCCAGAATCCCGTCGGGATTGATGAGCCCGGTGGTTCTGGTGGGGAATTTGATGGTGTTGGTGGAGGTGGGTGTGCCCAGCACGTTAACTTCGTCGAAGCGCCAATTGCCGGACGCGTTGTTGTAGGGCGTGGGAGTGCCCGCGCCGGTGTTGCCGTCCGCAATGAGGGTAGCGCCGGTATAAGTGGGGGAGCCGGCGCCAGTGTACGTGGGGTCGTAGGCGGATACCAAACGGACTCCGAAATTGGCGTTGTTATTCACGGCCGTGATGCCCAGCGCCGGGAAGTTGATGATGATCTGCGGATAGTAGCCGCCGCCGATAGGCGCCACGTAAAGCGGGCCCACCTTGGTCCAGGTGGAGCCGTCGGTGGTGTATTCGGCCTGAAGATCGCGGGGCGCTTGCGCGGTGGTGTACCAATCGAACTCGAAGACGATGTTCTGGTGGCCGGCGGTGCTCACCATGAACTGCGCGCCCTGGGAGTATTGCGGCGCCAGGGTATTCCAACCGGGGCCGGAGGCGCCGCCGTTGTTCTTGGTGGTTCCGCGAATGCGCCAGGCCATGGCGTTGGGGTCGGGGTTGGTGCCGCCGGTAGTGCCGGTGATGTCGTCCTTATTCGTGCTGCCCGTGTAGTTGTTGGCTACGTTGGCGTAGCTGTTGGTCATGCCGAGCGCGGTCGCGGTCCCCGAACCGATGTTGGGCGTGGGGCTGCTGGAGCTGCCGCCGGTGTATTCGAAATTCCACTGCGTGATGATGTTGCCGGTGGGCGGGCTGAATTCGCTGGCGGCGGGAAGTCCGTAGAGCGGGCCGCTGGCTTTCGGCGTCAGCGTATGCACAATCATGCCGGAGGAATCCACCCAGCCATTGCGGCGGTCCAGCATATAGAGGATGTAGCCGCCGGAGAGCTGCAGCACATAGGGATGGCCGAGGCCGTCGTCATTGCCCGTGGCGCCGTTGGTGTCGGTATTGGGGCAGAAGGACGTTAGGTTCTCAACTTGCTGCTGGAAGCTCCAGGTCTTGCCGCCGTCCGAGGTGGTGGCGGCCGCCAAGGCTTCATTTACGTTGCGTGGGCGGTAGTCGAAGTAGCCCTGCAGGTTGAGCCCGCGTCCGTAGATGAAGGGGAAGTAGAAAGGCTGGAAGGAATTGACCGGCTGGTTGGAGATGGGAACGCCCGCCGAGCAATAGGGCGTCGAACCCGTGACGGGGCCGCCGGCCGTCGTTGCGCCGTTGGTCTCGGTATACGGGCCGCCCTCCTGGAGCAGCCAGGGCCCTCCGGAGAGGGTCGCGATGACCGGCGAACCGGAGGCGGTCCAGGTAGCGTTCTGGGCTTGTATGGGGACGCACAGGCACAGGGCCGCGCACACGCTCAAGGCGAGAGATTCCATTCTCATCATTGGTCTCCTTTTGGAAATCGATATGCTTCAAGGCCGGCGCAAACGCCGCCCGAGGATGGCGGCCAACCCACCCGCCAGCAGGAGCAGGGAAGAAGGTTCCGGGGCCACGTTCAAGTAGAGCGAAGAGGGGCCGAGCTGCACGGCGATGGCGAAGTTCTGGACGGCGGTGAGATCGATCTGGCCCGCCGCAATCTCAGTGGAAAGATTGGAAATGTCGCTCGACGTCAGGGTGTAGGTCCACGAGGTGGGAGAACTGCCGCCGTCGCAGGAATAGTTCGGGCCGCTGTTGCCGGCGGCGAAATCTGGATCGTCACAGGCGGCCACCGGAATGAGGCCGTTGTCGATGTAGAGATCCACCGGGGCGGTATTGGGCGCGCCCGCCACCACGTCGTTATTACCGAATGTGCCGGAGATCGTGCCGCCCACCACCGGGCCGCCGGAGGGTGGCGTGAAGGTGAAGTACCCGACAAGCTGCGCGGGCGTGAGCGGGTAGTCCGTGCCGGTGAAATCGAAACTGGGCGGGCCCTCGTAGAGGCCGATGGACGAGGATACGTCGCTGGCTTTGGCTTGTGGCGCCACGCCGCAGACGAAGGCGAGGGAGAGAACCAGCGCCGGTAAGAGGGATTTAGTCATGACGGTGTTGCTCCTGGAAAAAGGGGTCCGAGAGGATATTAGCGGCTCCGGACCGCAGGATAACTGGCGACAGGCGCTCACTCAATACGCGTCACGGAAGATTATCCGAGCGCTCACGGGTCTGAAACATGGGCCGTACGGAATCGTACGAAACGGCGTGCGCGGCGCGGAGCGGTTCGGGTTGAACCCGGAGAGGCGGGCACGGCGCGCGGCCGGATGGGCGGGCGCCTTGCGTCAAATTCGTACCCGGCTCACATTCGTATGGGAAAATGGGATTTGCCCATCGTAATCGACGGCATTTATTACGCTGCTGGACTGTGCGCCGCCGGCGGGATTGTCGCCTGGCTGGCGGGCGGGTGGTTCTCCGCGCCGCTTTGGCTTCTAGCGGCGTTCTGCCTCTATTTCTTTCGCGATCCGGAGCGGGCGGTTCCGGCGGGCGACGTGGCGGTTTCGCCGGCCGATGGCAAGGTGGTTGCCGTCCATGCCGATAGCCCGACGGTGATGCGCGTGAGCATCTTTCTCAATATTTTCGACGTGCACGTGAACCGGTCGCCCATCGCGGGGAAGATCGCCAAGGCGGAGTATCGCAAGGGCCGGTTCCACGTGGCCAGCCGCGAGGTTTGTTCGGACGAGAACGAGCAGAACGTGGTGACGGTGGCGGGCCACGGCACAACGGTGGTCTTCAAGCAGATCGCTGGCCTGATCGCGCGGCGGATCGTTTTTTCCAAGGAGCCGGGCGAGGCGGTGACCGCGGGCGAGCGCATCGGACTCATCAAGTTCGGTTCCCGCGTGGACCTGCTCTTGGGGCACGAATGGGAGATTGTGGTGCGGCCCGGAATGCGCGTTTCGGCTGGTTCCAGCGTGATTGCGCACCGAACCGAAGGCGAGGCGCACAATGAGTCTTAAGGAGAAGCTGGCGGACCCTCGCTCACCGGACCGCCGGCCCAGGCGCGCCGCCTACGCGCTGCCGACGCTCTTTACGGCCGGCAACATCTTTCTGGGATACCTCGCGGTGTTGCGCTCGTTCCGGGGCGCAATGCTGGCGGCCACCAACGACCCAACGGCGGCCAGCCACTTCAGAATTGCGGCCATCGCCATTGTGGCGGCGGTGTTTCTGGACGGGTTGGACGGGCGCATCGCGCGCATGACCAACACGGTGAGCGACTTCGGGCGCGAGATGGATTCGCTGGCGGACGTGATCAGCTTCGGCATTGCGCCAGCCGTGCTGGCGTTCGCCTGGGGCGTGCAGTTCGTGGACACTTCGCTGGCGCAGAACGTGCGGCATCAGCTCTTCCAGTGCGCCTACTTCGTGGCGTTTCTGTTTTTGCTGTGCGGGGCGGCGCGGCTGGCGCGCTTCAACATTCAGCGCAACCCCATTCCGAAGAACCCCGGGCGGCCGGACCGCAAGTATTTCGTTGGGCTTCCCATTCCCGCGGCCGCCGGTACGGTGGCGGCAGCGGTTTACGCCGCGGACGGAACGCCCATCGGCTGGTGGCCGCTATCGGTGGCCTGGCTGGCGCTGCTGGCGATGTTGGGATTCCTGATGGTGAGCACCTGGCGCTACTACAGCTTCAAGGGCGTGAGCCTGAACCAGCCGTACACGCCGCTGCTGGTGATTGCGGTAGCGGGGCTGATTTACTCCATCTGGAATTATGGGCAGATTGTGCTGCCGGCGCTGATGGCGGCGTACGTGGGCAGCGGGATTGCGATTCGCATCGGCGGCGTGCTCCGTCGCCGGCTGCGTCATAGCGGGGCGGCGCCCGCGGCGGAGCGCCAGCTTGGCTAGGCCGCTGAGGGCAGCGCTGGTGGGGTCGGAGACGGCGCTGGGCCGCGAGATTCGCGACCTAGTGGAAACCTCCACGCCAATTCTGGAACTGCGCCTGATCTCCGGGGAGGAGGAATCCGCCGGAACGCTGACCGCAGTGGGCGGAGAAGCGGCCATCACGCTGGGGCTGAACGCGGCGTCGCTCGACGGGGTGAACGCGATTTTCCTGGCGGGCTCGCCCGCGGCGAACCGCAAGGCGCTGGACCTGGCGGACCTGGAACCGGAAGCGGCCATTGTGGACGTAACCGGGATGGCGGAGGACCGGCCGGACGCGCGGCTGCGCGCTCCCTCCGTGGAAGAGATGGAGGCGAGCGCGGGACGGGTGCAGGTGATTGCGCATCCGGCGGCGATTGCGCTGGCGCTGTTCCTGCGGCGGCTGCAGAGCGCCTATTCGATGCAGCGCGCGGTGGTTGTGATGTTCGCTCCGGCGAGCGAGCACGGCATGGACGGCGTGGATGAACTGCAAGGGCAGACGGTTTCCCTGCTCTCCTTCAAGGGGTTGCCGAAGAAGATGTTCGACGCGCAGCTTGGCTTCAGCCTGTTGGCGCGTTACGGCGAGGAAGCGCCCCGGCCGCTGGAGCAAGTGGAGCTGACCATCGAGCGGCATCTGGCGACGCTGCTGGAGATGCCGGGCGATGGCGCCGGCGCGCCCATGCCTTCCCTGCGGCTCATCCAGGCGCCGGTGTTCCACGGGTACAGCTTCTCCATCTGGGTGGAATTCGAAGAGAGCCCGGCGGTGGATGCGCTGGAGAACGCGCTGGAGAACGACGTCATTGACGTGCGCAGCGGCGAGGCCGAGCCCCCGAATAACGTGGGGCAGGCGGGACAGGGCGGAATATCCATTGGCGCAATCGCCGGGGACCGCAACCATGCTTCGGCGTGCTGGTTCTGGGTGGTGGCGGATAACCTCAGGCTGGCGGCGGAGAATGCCGTGGCGGTAGCGAGGCGGCTCGGATGAAGGCGCTGGCCGCGTGCCTGGCGCTGGCGGCGGCGAGCGCGGGGTGCGGATACAGGGTAGGAGGGCAATCCGACCTCATGCCCAAGGCCGTACACACCATTGCCATTCCGCCGTTCCGCAACGCCACGGTACGCTACCGGCTGGCGAGCCTGCTGCCGGAGGACATCGCACGGGAGTTCAACTCGCGGTCGCACTACGTGATTGTCACCGACGTTTCCAAGGCCGATGCGTTGCTGCAGGGCTCCCTGGCCGCTTACAACGCCTACGCCACGGTGACCGATCCGGTGACGGGCCGCGCCACCATGTACCAGGTGGAGGCCACGCTGGACCTGACGCTGACCGACCGGCGCACGGGCAAGGTGCTCTTTTCCCGGCGGGGCCAGGAGTTTTGGGACCGCTACGAGGTGGCGCTGGACCCGAATGAATACTTCGACGAGAGCAGCACGGCGATGCAGCGCGTTAGCCGGTCCGTGGCGCGAGCCGTGGTGACCGCAATCCTCCAGGGTTTCTGATGACCGCGGAGCAATTCCTCTCTCACCTGAAGCACGGCGCGCCGGCGGCGACTCTGCTGGTGGGGCCGGAGGCTTACGACCGCCGCCGCATCAAGGAAGCGCTCTCAGCGCTGTATCCGGAAGGGGCGCTGACGCGGCACGACCTTTCGGAGATCTCGCTGGCCGAGGCGCTGGACGATGCGCGGTCTCTTTCGCTGTTCGCGGCCGAGCGGCTGCTGTGGATTGCCAACGCCGAGGCGGTGCTGCCGCGGGGGCGGTCCGACGACGAAGAGGGCGAAGGCGGGGCGGGCGACGCTTCACCGCTGGCCGAGTACATGCGTGACCCCACGCCCGGCACGGCGCTGGTGTTCGAGGCGTCGCGCTACGATTTCGAGGGCGACGACAAGCGCAAGCAGGAGCGCGTGCGGAAGTTCTACGCCGCCATCCCGGACGTGGTGGAACTGCGGCGCTACTCCAGCCAGGACGCGCACACGGAAGCGCAGGCGCTGGCGCGGCGGGTGGGGCTGAAGCTGGACCCATCGGCGCTGTCCCTGTTGGTGGAGGCGCTGGGCGCGGATATCGCGCGCATCGCGGTGGAGATTGAGAAGTTGGCGCTGTACGCGGGCGGCCGCACGCTGACGGCCGACGATATCGCCGTGCTGGCGCCGGAAGCCCGGGCGGCCACCATTTTCGCGCTGGTGAATGCGCTGGGGAGGCGGGACCGGGCTCGTTCCCTGGAGATTCTGGACACGCTGACGCGGGAGGGGGAGTACCTGCCGCTGGCGCTGGCGTTCCTCTCCACGCAGTTCCGCATGGCGTTCACAGCGCGGGAAGCGGGCCTCAAGAGCGCGCCGCAAATCCAGGGGCACTTCGCCAAGATGGGCGTGCCCATGTGGGGCTCGCGGGCGGAGCAGATTTACCAGACGGCCTCCAAGTTCGGGCGGCCGCAACTGGAACGCGCCATCAAGCTGATCTTCGAAGCGGACCGGGGCCTCCGGGATACGCGCCCGGACGACCGCGTGATTATGGAGCAGTTTGTCCTAAAGCTGACGGCGTAGGGGCATCGCCGGACTTCGCCCGCAGCGCGTAATCCACTGAAAATATTAAGCCTGCTGTCAGCGGAGACCCGCACTCCGGCGCTCCCGATGCGGCCCGATGGGCGCCGCCGCAAGGGCCGGCGCGGGCCTTAAGACGACTGGAAGTAAGGCGCCCCATAAACAAAATCTATGGGCGAAACCGTTGCGAGCGCCGCTTCTTCCGCTTCACAATAAAGATACTGAAACAGCGGCACCGTCCACGTCGACTTCAGGCCTAGCTCGTTTCCTTATAACCGGCCGCTCGTGCCATGGCCCCGCTCTTGCGCGCGCCCGCGAGCAGCCGCTCTCCGATGCCCGAGCGGCATAAGAGCAGCCAGCCCAGGCAGACGGCCGCGGCGCTGGGAGGGAAAAGCAGCGAACTACAGAATTATGCGCGGACTCCGTGCGCCGAACCGAGAGGACTAAGAAGCGCCATGACAAAATACAAACTTGAATACATCTGGCTGGACGGCTATCGTCCGGTTCCGAACCTGCGTGGCAAGACCACGATTAAGAGCTTCGAGAAGCCGCCCACGCTCGCCGACATTCCGAACTGGGGTTTTGACGGGAGTTCCACGATGCAGGCCGAAGGCCATAGCTCGGATTGCATCCTGAAACCGGTGGCTCTCTACCCGGACGCGTCCCGCACGAACGCCTATATCGTGATGAACGAAGTGATGCTGCCGGACGGCACGCCGCACCCCTCCAACGAGCGCGCGACGATCGAGAACGATCCGGACCTGTGGGTGGGCTTTGAGCAGGAGTACTTCCTGTATAAGGATGGGCGGCCGCTCGGCTTCCCGGAGAGCGGATACCCCGGACCGCAGGGCCCGTACTACTGCGGCGTGGGCTACAAGTACATGGGCAGCGTGGCCCGGCAGATTGTGGAAGAGCACCTGGACCTGTGCCTGGCGGCGGGCATCAACCACGAGGGCATCAACGCCGAGGTGGCGAAGGGCCAGTGGGAGTTCCAGATCTTCGCCAAGGGCTCGGCGAAGGCGGCCGACGACACGTGGGTGGCGCGTTACCTGATGATGCGGCTATGCGAGAAGTACGAAGTGGACGTGGAACTGCACTGCAAGCCGATCCGCGGCGACTGGAACGGCTCCGGCATGCACACCAACTTCTCCACCAAGCACATTCGCGAAGTGGGCGGCAAGGAATACTTCGAGGCGCTGATGGCGGCGTTCGAGAAGCACATCCCCGAGCACATCGCGGTTTACGGCCCGGACAACCACCTGCGTCTGACCGGCCTGCACGAGACGCAGTCGATCGACAAGTTCAGCTACGGGCTGTCGGATCGCGGCGCATCGATCCGCATGCCGGTTCACTTCGTGAAGAACGGCTACAAGGGCTACCTGGAAGACCGGCGTCCGAATTCGCAGGGCGACCCCTACCAGATTGTGTCGCGCATCCTCAAGACCATCAATTCGGTCAAGAAGAGCGCCGCGGCGTAAACTCCGGTTCCAACCTGTTCCGGCAAGCGGCGGATGGAGCGAACCTCCATCCGCCGCGCTGTTTTTGGGGGTGGATCCGAAGGGGAAGCGCCGGGCGGCGGGGGAGGCTGTTTGGTTGGGGTTCGCGCCATGCGCTAGAAATGGAGGCGCGCCCCGGGGGACTAGGCCAGGGCGCGCCTCCTGGCGACCCATCGGCATGGAAGAGCCGCCGGACAACATCATCGAGCCCGCCCGGCGCACACAGCAGTGGCAGCCGAACCGAACTCTTATTCTTGCCGCTCGATACCGCCGGCCGCGCACTCACCGGCAGCCATCACAACTCTCGCCGCGCGCTCGTGTAGTAGCGCTCCGCCGCCTTGGCGGCCGTTTCCGGCGCTCGGGCAGACAGCTAGCGGGAATTATGATTGGCTTGGGAGAATGCCGACTGGGGCATCTACAGCTTAATCCGCGGCGTGTAGGCCGCGGATGGGAATGCTTCGAGTCTACAGGCGGCCCAGGATCAAGTCCAATCGAAAATTTGAATTTTGGGGCTGCGCTTTTGAACGATTCTCGTCCGAAGGTTTGCGGATTCGAAACGAATGACGCGGGCGGGAGCGGCGACTGAACCGTCCGTGGCGGGGCTGGATGGCGCGGCATGGCTGTGTTTGCAGGGCTGCGCGAGACTGGCGTAGGTTGGGCCAGGGAAACCAGAGAAGGAACCGCCGGCGGCCGGGGCGGCCAACGAAAGTTGGCGGGTTGGCTGAAGGAATGCGACGGAATCGCCGGCGACGGCGGCCATTTCCTATCCGCCGGGCGTGAAGGCGTAGCGGAAGCTGTTGGACGCCAGGCCGCGGAGCTCGGATTCGCTGAAGCCGAATCGTTCAGCGGCCAAGCGGTATTCGCCCAGGAGCGAGCAGCGGAACATGGCGGGATCGTCGGTGTTCAAAACGATAGGGACGCCGGCGTCATAGAGGCGGCGGACCGGATGGTCTTCCAGGCGCTTCACCACACCGGTGACCAGGTTGCTGGTGATACAGATCTCAAGCGGGATATCGCGGTCGCGGAGGTGGCGCGCGAGGGCGGCGTCTTGCACGGCGGCGATGCCATGGCCGATGCGCTGGGCGCCCAGGCGGAGCGCGGCCCAGATGGATTCGGGCCCGGCGCTTTCGCCGGCATGGGCGGTGAGGCGCAGCCCGGCGGCCTTGGCGAAATCGAAGACCTCGCCGAACCAGGTAGCCGGACCGCGTTCCTCGCTGCCGCCGATGCCGAAGGCCACCACGCCCTGGTCTTGCCGCTCGGCGGCGAGACGGGCCACGTCCATGGCGCGCTCGGGGCCGAACTGGCGGACGGCGTCCAGAATCCATTGCACTTGCACCGGAGAGCCTTGGGCGGCAGCGCGGATGGCGTCGAAAATGGGGGCGAAGTCTTGCTCTTTCCAAAGCACCACGCCGGCCGCCACGATGATCTCGGCGTAGCGCACGTTCTGTTCGGCCAGCCGGGAGAGGAGGCGGCGGGTGATGAGGGCGTAAGCCTCGGGGCCGCGCAGGCGCTTGCCCACGGCGCCGAAGGCGCGGAGGAAGCTGTCGAAATCCGTGTAATCGTAGATGGCGCGGAGTTCCTCGATGGGCGTGCCAGGATCGAGCTCATGGAGGGTTTCGGGCTCCACGGAGCCTTCCAGGTGCAAATGCAGCTCGGCTTTGGGCATTTCCAGAATAAAATCGTCCATACTGTAAGCTCAGGATACTGGAAAGCCGCAAGCTGATACTCTGTAACCTCTGACAATGAACGGCGAAGATATCGAGGCCATAGTCGGCGGCTACCACGGCGACGCGTTTCGCGTGCTGGGGCCGCACACCATCCGGAAGAAGCAGGCGCAATCCCGCTGGGAGGTGCGCGCGTTCCTGCCCCAGGCGGAATCGGCCGAGGTGGTTACCGGCGGGCAGTCTTCGCCGATGGAGAAGCAGAACGAGCAGGGGTTCTTCTGCGCGACGCTGACGGGGACGCCGCAGCGCTACCTGCTGCGCGCGCGGCTATGGGACGGGCGCACGGTGGACATGGAGGACCCATATCGCTTCGGGCAGCTCATCAGCGACTCGGACCTTTACCTGCACACCGAAGGCACGCTCTACGAGGCCCACCGCTCCCTGGGCGCCCACCTGGTGGAAGTAGACGGCGTGCGAGGCGTTAGGTTTGCCGTGTGGGCGCCGAACGCGGAGTGCGCCACGGTGACCGGGCAATTCAACGACTGGGACTCCCGGCGGCACCCCATGCGGCGGCGCAACGGAGGGGTGTGGGAGCTCTTCATTCCAGGGCTAGGAGAGGGGACTGCGTACAAGTACTTCATCCGCTCGGCCATAGCGGGCCACCGGCAGCTTAAGGCCGACCCGTACGCCTTCTACTGCGAGACGCCGCCGAAATCGGCGTCGGTGGTGTGGGACCTCTCGAAGTACGAGTGGGGCGACGCGGCGTGGATGGAGGCGCGCGCAAAGGCGGACATTCTGAAATCGCCGATGGCGATTTACGAGGTGCACTTCGAATCCTGGCTGCGGGGACCGCAGGGCGAGCCGCTCTCCTACCGCGAGATGGCGGTGAAGCTGGTGGAATACGTAAAGCTGATGGGCTACACGCACATCGAGTTGCTGCCCATCATGGAGCATCCGTTTTCCGGCTCGTGGGGATACCAGGTGATCGGGTACTTCGCGCCCACCTCGCGATTCGGGACGCCGGACGACTTCAAGTACTTCGTGGATTGCTGCCACCAGGCCGGCGTCGGGGTGATTGTGGATTGGGTGCCGGCGCATTTTCCCAAGGATGCGCACGGGCTGGTGTATTTCGACGGCACGGCGCTGTACGAGCACGCCGACCCGCGGAAGGGCGAGCATCGGGACTGGGGCACGCTGATCTTCAACTACGGGCGGAATGAGGTACGGGCGTTCCTGATTTCCAACGGTCTGTTCTGGCTGAAGGAATATCACATTGACGGCCTGCGGGTGGACGCGGTGGCTTCCATGCTGTACCTGGACTACTCCAGGAAAGCGGGCGAGTGGATTCCCAACCAGTTCGGCGGGAACGAGAACCTGGAAGCCATCGATTTCCTGCGGACGTTCAACATGCTGGCGCACAAGGAGCCGGGAGCGTTTACGGCGGCCGAGGAATCGACCGCGTTCCCGGGCGTTTCCAAGCCGGTGTACCTGAACGGGCTGGGCTTCACCATGAAGTGGAACATGGGCTGGATGCACGACATGCTGCACTACTTCGAGCAAGATCCGGTCTACCGTAAGTACCACCACAACAACATCACCTTCAGCCTGCTCTACGCCTTCACGGAGAACTTCATCCTGCCGATTTCGCACGATGAAGTGGTCCACGGGAAGATGTCCCTGGTGAACAAGATGCCGGGGGACGAGTGGCGGCAGTTCGCCAACGCGCGGGCGTTCCTGGCCTACATGTGGGGGCATCCGGGCAAGAAACTGCTGTTCATGGGGCAGGAGATTGGACAGCGCGACGAGTGGAACTCGGCCACAGCCATCCGCTGGGACCTGCTGGAGTTCGAACCGCACCGGAAGCTGCAAACGCTGGCGCGGGAGCTTAACCGGATCTACCGCGCGAACCCCGCGCTTTACCAGGTGGACTTCCACCATGACGGGTTCGAATGGCTGGACTTCCACGATTGGGAAAACTCCATCATCGCGTTCATCCGGAGGGCGGAGGACCCGGCCGATTCGTTGATTTTCTGCTGCAATTTCACGCCGGTGGCGCGGCAGGGCTACGAGTTCGGCGTGCCGGAAGAGGGCTTCTACGAGGAAGTCTTGAATACGGACGCGGAGATGTTCGGCGGGTCCAACATGGGCAACGGCGGGCTGGTATCGTCGCGGTCGATTCCTAGGCACAACAGGCCGCATAGCATCGTGGCGACGCTGCCGCCGCTGGCGGTGGTGGTCTTCAAGAAGCGCTGAGCGCGGACTTCCCCGGAGAGCGAAACGAGGCTCCGGCGCCGAGGAATGGCGCCGGTAAGAATTCTTCTTGGGAAGGTCCGGGTTTATATGACGCGCCCACGAAGTTGTGGTACACCTTGAGAAATGCGGAAGCCGGGGAGCGGCTCCGCAATCCTTAAGAAGCACCCGGGCCCTGGGTTCCTAAACAAGAAATAGATACCGGACAAACGCTTGATTTGCCCAAAGTGTAAGGAAGATCGCGCCCACCCTTCGCGCCGGCGCGGGAACTGGGAACATCTCGTGCGGCTTTTCGGCCTGTATCCGTGCCGGTGCCGCACCTGCGAGCATCGCTTCCTGCGGCGGAAATGGACCATTATGGCCGCGGGCGAGAACGACCCGAGCGAAGCCGAGGTGGAGGCTCCCGCGCGGAGGCGGCCTAACTGGGCGCCGCGGCTGACGGTTTACGCCATCATGCTGCTGCTGTTGGCGGTCTTCCTGTACTTCATCAGCAGGCCGCCGGGATAATGCCTGGCGTGACGCGGACGGGGAACCGACTTTCCGGCGGCCCTTCGCGTCATATCTCAGGGAGCGATGAATCTGGCGTCCTTGCGATGGCGACCTTCTTCTTCAGGGCGGTAGCGGCCGACGGCAAGATGCGCACCGGCAGTTTAACCGGGGACAACGAGAGAATTGTCGCGCGCGAACTGCGGACGCAGGGCTTGACGCCGGTTTACGTGGGGACGGCGCCGAAGGGCGCTTCCTTCGAAATCAAGCTGCCGGTATTTGGAAAGGGACGGCGGCGCGACGTCCTATTCTTCACCCAGGAACTTTCCACGCTGCTTAACTCCGGGGTGCCGCTGGACCGCGCGCTGACCATTGGCGCGGAACTGACGGAGCGGCCGGCGTTCCGGCTGATTGCGCTGGACGTGCTGCGCGTGCTGAAAGGCGGCAAGTCCCTGGCGGACAGCCTGGCGACGCATCCGGAGTACTTCTCCGACCTTTACATCAACATGGTGCGCGCCGGCGAGGCGTCCGGCGCGCTGGCGAGCGTGTTCGAGCGGCTGGCGGATTTCGAACGGTCGCGCGACGATTTGCGCAGCTATATTATCTCCTCGATGATCTACCCGGCGCTGCTGGCGACGGTGGGGTTGGGAGCAATCTCGATTCTGCTGGGATTCGTGGTGCCGAAGTTCGCCACCATCTTCGAGGGGTCGAGCATGCAAATGCCGCTGCCCACGGCGATCATGCTGACGCTGAGCAACTATGTGCGCGCGTACTGGTGGGTGGCGGCGCTGGGGCTGGCGGGCACCGGAACGGCGTGGCGCTGGTACACGCACACGCCCAACGGACAGGCGTGGTGGGACAGGGCGCGGCTGAAGATTCCGCTGCTCGGAGATGCGCTGCTCAAGGCGGAGACGGCGCGGTTCGCGCGCGCCATGTCGACCCTGGTGGCGAATGCGGTGCCGCTCGTGCAGTCCATCACGATCGCCGCGGCGACGCTAAACAACAAGGGTATCGCCAAGGCCTTGGGGGCTGTGATCCAGGGGGTGAAGCGGGGCGAAGGCATCGCGGGACCGATGCGAAAGACGGCCATCTTCCCGCCGCTGGCTTCGCACCTGCTGGCGGTGGGCGAGGAGACCGGACGCCTGGACCAGATGTTCGCGCGCATGGCGGACATCTACGACAGCGATACGCGCGCGGCCATCCGTCGATTCACGTCGGTTTTCGAGCCGGCGGTGATTCTGGTGATGGGCGTCCTGGTAGGCGCGCTAATCTTGAGTATGCTGCTCGCGATCACGAGCATCAACGAAGTGGCGGGATAAGCGATGACGGAACGAAGAAGAAGCAGGGGGCAGGCGGGCGTCACCCTGATCGAAATGCTGGTGGTCGTGGTGATCATCGGCCTGTTCGCCGCGTTGGTGGGGCCGGCGTTATGGAAGAATGCGGACAAGGCGAAGGTGACGGCGGCCCACGCGCAGATCGTCAACTTCATGACAGCGCTGGGATCTTACAAGCTGGATGTAGGTACTTTTCCCACAAGCGAGCAAGGCTTGCAGGCGCTGCGCGTCAAGCCGCAGGACGTGAACCAGTGGGCGGGGCCATACATGCCGCAGGAAATTCCGAAAGACCCGTGGGGACACGAATACATCTACAAGTACCCGGGCGAACACGGGGATGAGCCGGACATCGTCAGCTATGGCCTGGACGGGCAACCCGGCGGCGAAGGGTTGGCGGCCGACATTGTCAGTTGGAAGAACCAATAGGCGCGGCGTCACGCTGATCGAGATGCTGGTGGTGGTAACCATCATCGGCATTATTGCGGCCATCTCCGTGCCGGCGGCTTCGGCGGGCATTGACAGCGTGCGGCTGAGTTCCGCGGCGCAGTCCGTGGCGAGTTTCCTGAACGCGGCGGCGGATCACGTGGAGCGGCGCGAGGAGCCGGTGGAGGTGGAAATCACACCCGCGGAGAACCGTTTGCGGCTGATTTCCAACGAGCCGGGATTCGCGCGGGAGCTGAAACTGCCGGACGGCATTGCGCTGGAGGCGGTGCTGCCGCCGTTGCCGGAACAGGAAGACCCGGTACGGCGGATTGTGCTGATGCCGGGGGACTCGTTCCCGGGAATCGGCATTCAGTTGGGGAACCAGCATGGCGCACGGCGGGTGGTAAGACTCGACCCCATGACAGGCTTTCCGCGCGTGGAAAGCGTCTTATCCAGGTGATGGGTACGGGACTCGATGGCGCGCCCCGGGGAAGGCCGGGCGCGAGCATTGATTCAGCGCGGAGCATCGAGGGCATGGCCATCCCGGGCCAAGCCTCCGTTAGTTTCCGCGCGCGCCTCGGTCAGCCGGAGTTGCGGTCCGGCGGGCGAGCGCGACGAGGCGCCGGGCCGCGCGCGGCGCGGGGTTTCACCCTGCTCGAGATGGTGGTGGCGACCACCATCATGGGGATCGCCGTGGTGGGATTGCTCTCAGGCCTCTCCGGCGCGGTGCGCAACGCCGCGCGTCTGCAAGGTTACCAGCGGGCATCCCAATTGGCGCAACTGCGCATGAACGAGATGCTGCTGGACCAGAACCTGCCGCGCAACACGGAACTGAGCGGCGAATTCGACGCGAGTCTGACCGGCGGTATGGAGTCTGGCTGGCAGGGGCGCGTGACGGTGGCCGAGATGCCGCCAGCGCCTCTTCCGGGGCAGACCGGGCTGGACCGCTTGGAGCTCGAAGTCTGGTGGATGGAAAATGGGCAGCGCCACGCCATGACGCTGGACGGGTACAGGCGCCGCGCGCTCACACCCGAAGACATCCCGCCGCCGGCGGTGGTTACGCCATGAGGAAGCGCCGACGCGCGGGCGTGACGCTGCTGGAAGTGCTGGTAGCCGTGACGCTGCTAAGCCTGCTTACGGTGGCGATGCTCTTCGCCATGCGAATCGGGCTGAACACTTACGCTAAGACCAACGACAAGCTGATGGCCGACCGCCGGGTGGGCGGCGCGCAAAAGATCCTGAGCGAGGAAATCGAAGGCCTGGCGCCGGTGACGGCCCCGTGCGCGGGCATGCCGGTGGCCGCGGATTTCGGGCCAGCCCTGGGCGGGCAGCAGATCAGCTTCTTTGAGGGACAGCCGGCGGCGATGCGCTTCGTCTCCACGTTCTCTTTGCAGTTGGGATGGCGTGGCGAGCCGCAGATCCTGGAGCTGGCAGTGATTCCCGGCGACGAAGACCGCGGCGTGCGGCTGGTGGTGAACGAGGTTCCCTACACCGGCACGCTCTCCGCGGGGCGGTTCTGCCTGGGATTCGCGCCGGACCCGCTGACCGGGGTTACCATGCCCCAATTCGCGGCGGTGGCGGCAGGGCCGCAATCGTTCGTGCTGGCGGACAAGCTGGCCTATTGCCGGTTCACCTACCTCTCGCCCGCGCCTCAGGCGGGGATGCCTCCCGTCTGGACGGCGAGTTGGTCGAGCATGGGATGGCCGCGCGGCGTAAAGGTCGAGATGGCGCCGCTGGAGACCGGCGGCACACGATTGCAGCCGATAACCGTGGTTGCGCCGGTGCGTTTGTTCCGCAATCCGGGGAGTGAGTATGCGGATTAGGGGCGGATGGACGGCAGCCCCGCGGGACGGCGCCGATTCGCAAGGGCAGGGGCCCGCCCGTTTGCGGCCGCGGCGCACAGGTGCGAGCACGCCGCGAGGGCGCCGGAAGTGCGAGCGCGGAAGCGCGCTCCTGGCGGTGCTTTGGCTCTCAGCGGCCTTGGCGGCGGTGGCGTTTTCGCTGGCGGCGACGGTACGGGGAGAGACGGAGCGCACATCTTCGGCGGTGGACGGTGTTCGAGGGTATTACCTGGCGGCCGGCGCTATCGACCGCGCGGCGTTGGAGTTGCTCTGGTCGGCGGGCCTCCCGGCGGGCGCTCAGGCGGGCCTCCCGGCGGGCGCTCAGGCGGGCCGCCCGTTTATTCCTCCCGGTTCCTCGCATGTGGACTACGACTTCCCGGGCGGCGCGGCGCGGGTGGAGATCATACCGGAAACGGCCAAGTTGAACGTGAATCTGGCGCCTCCGGACGAACTTTACAGGCTGTGCGTGGCGCTGGGGTTGGGAGAAGCTCGCGCGCGGGAGATTGCGGCGGCAATAATCGGGTGGCGCAGCCCGTCGCTGGACGACGCCGGACTGGACGCGTACTATCTGTCACTGACGCCGTCTTTTCGGCCGCCGCACGCGTCTTTTCAAATGATTGAGGAGCTTCTGCTGGTGAAAGGCGTCAGCCCGGAGATCTACTACGGAACTTACGCCCCGAATCCCGATTCGGGCGCGGAGGATGCGCCACGCCTTACGCCGCGCGCGGGACTGGCGGATTGCCTCACGGTGTTCGGCGGGAGCGGCCAAGTGGACGCCAACACGGCGCAACCCGCGGTACTGGCAGCCGTGGGCCTGGCGCCGAACGACATCGCGGCGGTGCTGGCAGCCCGGAATGAGGGCCCCATGACGCCGGACCGTTTCGCAAATCTGATGGCCGCGCTTGGGCCGGCCGGGAGCCGCCTGCGAGTGGGAGGAAACACCATCCTCACGTTGCGGGCCACGGCGCGGCCGCGTTTGCCAGGAGGACAGCTTTCCGACTTGCGGCGCACGGTGGCGGCGCAGGTGAAGTACATGGCGAAGGGCCCGGATCCCATCCATGTGTTGCGCTGGTACGGCGCGCCGGGGAGCGACTGACGCGAAATGCCGCTCGAACTGGAAATCCCCAAGGAAGTGGCGAAGCTGGCGCGCTTCGGCGCGGGCGTCGGCATTGAGATTGGCGCGAAGGACCTGGAAGTTGTGGCGGCGCGGGTGTGGCCGGGCAGCGTGCGCGTGCTGGGGCGAACCACCATTGCGGGCTATGCGGACCGGCCGGCGGCGGAGTGGGGCGCGGAGTACGCGAAGTTCCTCGATTCCCTGGGCATGGCGCACGTGAGCGCAAGCGTGCTGCTGCCGCGGCGCGACGTGGTGGTGCGGCAGGTGGCGCTGCCGGGGGTAGCGCCGGCGGACCGGGAAGCGGCGATTCGCTTTCAGCTCGATTCGCTGCACCCGTACGGAGAAGAAGAGATTGCGTGGGGCTGGTCTCCGGCGGGAGCGGGGGCGGCGATGGTGGGGATCGCGCGGCGCTCCGCGGTGGACCGCTACGTGCAGCTTTTCAATGCGGCGGGAATCGCGGCGGCGATGTTCACGTTTCCGGCGGCGGCGCTGCATGCGGCCATCGGGCTGAACGGAGCGGCGAGGCCCGAGGGCTTCGTGGCGCTGGGGCGAACGGCGTCCGGCGGTGTGCAGGTATACGGCGAAAGCCCGGCGCGGCCGATTTTTTCCGCGGAGTTGGAGATGCCGGAGGAGCGGGCCGCGGCGCTGGCGCTTTCCGAGTTGCGGCTACCGCCGGAAAGCGCGCCGGTGAAGCTGGCGGAAGCTCTGCCAAAGCCGGAAGGCGGCCCGGCGCAGGACGATTTTTCCCGCAGCGCCATGCCGTATGCAACGGCGCTGGCTGGGGCGTTTCCCCGGCTGGCGCCGGCGGCGAATTTGCTGCCGCCGGAGGACCGGCGCTACGGCTCGCGCGTAATGTGGGTTCCCACGGCGATTCTGGCGGGGCTGCTGATTGCGATTGTGGGCGGCGGGGCGGCGTGGGCGCACCTCAACCAGGAGCGCTACCTGGAGCAGCTGCATGCGGAGATCGCCGCGCTGGCGCCACGGCAACAACGCGCCGCGGCGCTGAGCCGCAATACCAGCCTGGCCGTGGCGCGGGCGCAGTTTCTGGACCAATACCGCGGGCAGACGGCGCGCGACCTGAACCTGCTGCGCGAATTGACGAGGCTGATTGACGCGCCCTCCTGGACGCGGTCCATCGACATCACGCGCGACACGGTGCGTCTGCAAGGCGAGACGCCGCAGGCCACGGCGCTGTGGAAGATCCTGGACAGCTCGCGGCTGTTCCGAAACTCGAAGCTGGATTCCAACCAGCCGTCGGGCACTGGCGGGGAGAATTTCGCCATCAGCGGCACGAGGGAGAGCGGCAAATGAACCACCGGCTGCTCTACGGCGCGATGGTGGCGCTGGCCGTGATGGTGGTGGTGAAGTACGCCTTCCTGGGCGATAAGGACGCGCCGGCGGTGGTGGGGCAGGAAGACAGCGCTCCGGCGGCGGAGAGGCGTCTGGACAATCTGCGCAAAGCGGCGGCCACGATACCCGCGCGGGAGGACCTCTACAAGAAGGCGCAAGCCGAACTGAGCCAGCGCGAAACCGGGCTGCTGAAGGCGAACACGGAGCAGGAAGCCCAAGTGGCGCTGCTCGAACTGGTGCAGAACACGGGGCGCGCGAATCAGGTGACGATTCAGGGCTCGCAGGAATTTCGCGATAAGGTCTTGAACGACGATTACGGCGAGGTGTCCGTGGCTGTGGCGTTCACCTGTGGGATGGAGCAACTGGTGAATCTGCTGGCGGCCATCGGCAACCAGCCGGAGATTCTGGCGACGAACGAGATTCACATATCCGGCGGCTCCGACAAGAAAAAGAACGTGCAGGTGCGGCTGGTGGTCTCCGCAGCGGTGCCGCGCAAGCTCCTGCCGGAGAAGAAGGGGACGGGGCTATGAGGCGAAAGATACTGCTGCTGAACGTCGCTCTGGCCGGGGCGTCCATCTACGCAGGATTGCGGGTGCGGGACGGCTTGAGAGCGGCGAACCAGCGCGAGAGCGCGGAGTTGGCGCGCCGGGCGGCGGCCACGCCGCAGCCCCCGCTGCCGGCCTTGCCCGCCGTTCCGCCGGTGCTGCCGGTGGATTACGCGGACGTGGCGCAGAAGATGCTGCTGGACAAATCGCGGAACTCGACGGTGATTGTGGAGACGCCGCCGGCGCCGCCGCCCAAGGTGATGCCGGCGATGCCGTTCTATCACGGGCAGATGCGTCTGCCGGGAGAGAGCCCCACGGTGATCTTGAGCGCCACTTCGGGAGGCGCGCAGCAGGAAGTGCACCCGGGCGAGAGCATTGGGGAATTCAAGCTGCTGGCGGCGAACAGCCAGGAGCTGACGTTCGAGTGGGACGGCAAGAAGGTAAGCAAGAGCCTGGATGAACTGCTGGACCACGGCGCGCCCGCACAGGCCGCGGCGGCGGCCGCGCCGGCCGCGCGCCCCCTGGTAGCGCCTCCTCCGGCGCCGGAAGCGCCCAAGAGCGCAATGGGACCGGGCAAGGACATCAACCCCGAAGTAAAGGCGTGCGTGGCGAACGACAGTTATGAGGACGGCGCTGTGGTGGATGGGTACCGGAAGTCGGTGGTGCGTTCGCCATTCGGCGTCGCCTGCCAGTGGCTCAAAATCGATTAGCGGAAGCGCCAAGAACTCGAGGAAAGAAGAGATGCGCCAGTTTTTGTTATGCCTGATTCTGACCGCTTCGGCCGCGATGGCCCAGGCGCCGGTGGGGGTGCCCTATGCGCCGCCGCAGGCGCAGGAGGCCGCTCCCGCCGCGGCGCCGCAAGCGCCGAGCCCCGCGCCAGCGCAAACGCAGCCCTCCGCGCCGCAGCCGCAGACTCAGCCGCAAGCCAACGCAACGCCGCTGAGCGATGAAGCCCCCTTCGAACTGAACGACGCCTCGCTGACGGAGATGATCCGCATTCTGGCGAAACGTCTGAAGATCAACTACATCCTGGACCCCGCGGTTTCCGGCAAGGTCACCATCTACACGTACGGCGAGGTGCGCGCGGTGGATGAAATGCCGCTGCTCGAGACGATTCTGCGCATCAACGGCTTCGCCATGGTGAAGGTGGGCGACTTGTATCGAATCGTGCCGGTGAAGGCGGTCTCGGCGCTGCCCATCGACCCGACCCAGAACGCCGATCCCAAAGCGCTGCCGGACGACGAGCGGATGATTCTCAACCTGGTGTTCCTGAAGTACGCCAACGCCGGGGAAATGATGAAGCTGATCCAACAGTTCCTCGGGGAAGGCGCGCAGATCTCGACATACGACCCGGCCAACCTGCTACTGATTGAAGACAACAGCCGCAACATGAAGCGCACCATGGAGCTGATCTCCATGTTCGATAGCGACACCATGGCGGGCCAGCGCGTCCGGCTCTTCGAAGTGAGCAACAGCCGCCCTTCCGACCTGGTCAAGGACCTGGAGAACGTCTTCAAGGCGTACGCGCTTTCCGACAAGGTGGCCTCGGTGAAATTCATCCCGGTGGACCGGGTGAATGAGGTTATCGCGGTGGCGCCGAATCCGGGGATCTTCGACCAGGTGAAGACTTGGATCGGCAAGCTGGATGTCGCGGTGAAGGCGCCGGCCGGCTCCGTGGAACTGCACGCTTACCGCCTCAAGTATGGGCGCGCGGAGATTGTGGCGACGGCGATCATGGCGGTGCTCACCGGGAATCCGATGGCCATGGTAGGGCTGGCCGCCGCGGCGGGCGGGGGAATTGCCAGTGGCGCGTCCGGCTATGGCGGCGGCTCCTACGGGATGGGCGGCTACGGCATGGGCGGCTATGGCTCCGCGGGCTATGGCGGGATGGGCTACGGCGGAATGGGCTACGGCGGCGGATACGGTGGGATGGGCAATGGCGGATACGGCGGAATGGGCTACGGCGGTTACGGCGGGGGGTACAGCGGCGGTTACCAGCCAAACACCGCGCAGGCGGGGACCACAGGCACGGTCCCGCCAGTGATGACGACCGTGGCGGGCAGCGCCACGCCGGTTCCGGCCACCAGCCCGAACCAGGATATGACGGGCAGCTATCTGGGGCTGGCGTCCATGGGGCAGGCGGGTTACGCACGCGGCCCCAGCGTGATTCCGAATCCGTTCGATAACACCATTCTGGTGCGCTGCACGCCCCAGGAATGGGTGCAGATACAGGACCTGCTCCGGCAGATCGACATCGCGCCACGGCAGGTACTGATCGACGCGAAGATCTACGAGCTGGACCTGGGCAGCACCTATAGCGCCGGCGTTCAGACGTTTCTGGACAAGAACACCGGAACCGCGGGCGCGCACGCTCTGAATGCGGCCGGCGGAGCCACCACCGGTGGATTGGGCGTTTCCGAGGGATGGATGGTGGGGCATGCGTTGCAGTTGCTGGGCCAGTTGAACCTGGCGGAAGCGCATAACGCGGCCAAGGTGGTAGCCGCGCCGAGCATTATCGCCACGGATAGCATCCCCGCGGTGATGAACGTGGGGCAGAGCGTCCCGGTCCTTACTTCACAGGCGGTGGTGGCCGGCGTGCAATCAAGCGGAAGCAACGTTTTCGCGAACACCATCACGCAGGAGAGCACGGGCACGACCATGGCGATCACGGCGCGCGTGAATTCGAGCGGCGTGGTGACCATGATGGTGGATCAGAACGTGAGCCAGCCGGTGCAGGCGGCTTCCTCAAGCAGCATCAACTCGCCTTCTTTCTCGACGCGGTCCTTCAGCACGCAGCTCACCGTGCAGGATGGAGACACGATCGCGATCGGGGGATTCATTCAGGAACAGGATTCGACGCAGACGAACGGGATACCGGTTCTGGACCGCATCCCCGGACTAGGGGCGCTGTTCAGCAGTAAGAGCCTGATCAAGGCGCGCACGGAGCTGATCGTATTTCTGACTCCGCGAGTGATTTACGACACGAACCAGATGCTCGATGCCACGGATGAGATTGAGAGTAATCTGAAGAAGCTCCAGAAAGATATTCGAGAGCAGTAAGCCGGGTTAGCGGGACAGAGCGAGATGGAGATGGGATGCTCTCGGAGGTTCGCGGCTTAGTTATTCTCTTGGGTTATCGCGGCAGTTATAGCGGATGGGTTGTTGGGGGGCAGTGATGGTGCTTGGGTTCTTGCGGCCCTTCACGGACGATCGCAGCCTGAACGGCCGCGATCATCCGTGAACGCGGGATTGGCATCGCCCACCGGGAAGCCCGGCCGGGAGCCGTTAATCGCTCAAGACCAGCCTGGTGGTAGTGCCACCGATGCAGATCTCGGTGATGTGTTGGACGCCGCCGGCCTCAGTGACACGCACGCTGGTGTCACGGTACTTCGTGGGAGCGGTTTCGGTCTTGACGGGCGCCTCGGCGGTAGTCTTACCCACATGGACGACCACCTTGTCTCCGTCCACCTGGATCCGATACTGCCCGGCCTGCAATTCGGAGCCGCCGAGCATGGCGGGGTGGAGCAGGTCCACCGTGTAAGTCTTCGCGCCAGCGACCGCCAATGCAGCGATGGCGAATAGGGTCAGAAATATCCCTTTCATCTCTCTTCCTCCTCGTCCTTCCTTCCAATTGTCTTATCGGCTGTATCGAGATCTCGCCACCGGTTACTAGCTAATACGAGCGAGATCGAAAAATGTTGCCGGAATGTCGGGAGATTTTTTGGGACTCTCAGGCAGGGAAAATTAGGTGGAAAGGCCGAGGAACTCCAGCACCAGGCGGTTGGCTTGGGATTGAATTTCCGGATCGTCCCCGAAGCCGCGCAGCCATTCGATGGCGGCCTCGCGCCGGAGCCAGGTGATCTGGCGCTTGGCGTAGCGGCGGGTATTGCGCTGGGCGTAGAAGAGGGCGTCGCGGGCATTCAACTCGCCGCGGATCAACTGGAGCGCCTGGGCGTAGCCCAGCGCCTCGAAGGGCTTGACGGCCTCGTAGCCCATCGCCTGGATAGCGCGGACTTCTTCGACCAATCCGCCTTCGAACATGCCGCGGCAGCGCGCGTCAATTCGCTGGTTGAGCGCCTCGCGGTCCGGCATCAGGCCGAACTTCAGGACGCGGTAGCCCTGGAGGCGATCGCGGCCCTGACGGTAGAGCTCGGTGACGGGCCGGCGCGCCAGGAGGCAGACCTCCAGGGCGCGGGTGACCTTGGGCACGTCGTTCGGGTGAATCTTCGCGGCGGCCTCGGAATCGAATCTGCTTAGGAGACGGTGGAGGGAGCCGCGGCGGCGCTGTTCCCGGGCGGCCAGGCGGTCGCGGAGGCTCTGGTCGCGGGAGGGCCCTTCGAAAAGGCCGTCCAGGAGGGCGCGGAGGTAGAATCCGGTTCCGCCCGCGACGATGGGCAGGCGTCCGTGAGCGGAAATGTCCGCAATGGTCTCCCGGGCCAGCCGGGCGTATTCGCCGGCGGTGAAGATCTGGCCGGGGTCGAGAATATCGATGAGGTGGTGCGGAACGCCGCGGCGGGCGGCTTCCGGGAGCTTGGCGGAACCGATGTCGAAATGGCGGTAGACCTGGAGGGAGTCGCAATTGACGATTTCGCCGGAGAACCGCGCGGCCAGCTCCAGGGCAAGTTCGCTCTTGCCGGAGCCGGTGGGGCCGGCGACGGAAACCAGGGGGGCGCCGGGCGCGTCTGGTGCTACAGGATGGACTCCGGCGGCGGTCTGCGTATGGGAATGTGGCACGTGGGTCTCGTTATACAATAAGGATGCGGTCTTTCACCCTCACTGGGACCGGGAACCGAAAGAAAGCAAATTCAATGACGCCTTCAGCTAAAGCATTACTCCTGGCTATGGTCTCCGTCTGCGTAGTCTGTGCGCAGACCCCGGCCGGCGCTACGGGCGCGCCCGATACGGACAAGGCGGGCGCTTACTACCACTTTGCCATGGGCCGGCTGTATGCGGAGATGGCCGTCTCCGACGGAACGCAGGCGTCGCAGAGCGACTACATCGCCAAGGCGATCGACAACTACAAGCAAGCGCTCAAGCTGGATCCCACCGAGGCGATGATTCTGGGCGAGCTTACGGACCTGTATCTGCAGACCGGGCACGTGCAGGACGCCATTGACGAGGCGGAAGATCTGCTGAAGGACAATCCGAAGAACCTGGAAGCGCGGCGCATGCTGGGGCGCATTTACACGCGCGCGATCTCCAATCCGCAGAACGGGAACGTGGACCAGTCGATGGTGGATAAGGCCATCGCCGAGTACAAGCAAATTGTGGCCAGCGATGCGAAGGACGCGGATAGCTGGGTAATGTTAGGCCGGCTGTACAGCGTTTCCAACCAGACGAACAACGCCGAGGACGCCTTCAATTCCGCTCTGCAGGCGGACCCGAACAACGAAGACGCCCAGACGCTGCTGGCCATGATGTACGCAGACCACGGCGACTTGCAGAAGGCCATCGACAAGTTGAAGGCGCTGACGGATAAGGACCCGAACGAGCGCACGCTGGCCGCGCTGGCGGACGTATACGAGCGCAACAACGATTACAAGAGCGCGGCGGCCGCTCTGAAGCGCGCCTCGACGATGGCGCCGGACGACGACCATCTGCAGTCCGACCTGGCTTTCGACCTTTTGCGCTCCAATCAACTGGACGAGGCGCTGCCGCTCTACGAAGGCTTCGCGGACGACGATCCGCGCGACCCCCAGAACTTCCTGCGCATTGCGCAGATCTACCGCGCCAAGCGCGATCTGGTGAAGGCGCGGCAGGCTCTGAACCGCGCCAAGCAGTTGGACCCCAATAACGTGGACGTGGAAGTGGAGGACGTCACGCTCCTGGATGCCGAGGGGCGCACGGGCGAGGCCATCGCGCAATTGAAGACCCTGCTGGACCGCAGCGCGCGCTCTTCCTATTCCGCGCCGCTGGCCGCCGTGCGGGCTACGCTCCTGGAGCGCCTGGGGATGCTGTACCGGGGCACGGAACAGTACGCCGACGCCGTGACCTCCTTCCAACAAGCCGCGGACCTGAACAAGGACGATGCGCCCAGGCTTTCGGTCCTGATTGTGGAGACGTACCGCCTGGCCAAGGATCCGGCTTCCGCGCAGCGAGAGGCCGAGGCGGCGCTGAAGAAGTATCCCGACGACCACCTGATGGCGGCGGACCTTTACAGCGGCATGGGGAAGACGGATGAGGCCGTGGCCGAGATCCGGGCCAATGCCAAGGGCGATGTGGGCATTGAGGCCGACTTCCAGATCGCGGAGCTATACGAAAAGGGCAAGCGCTGGGCGGACGAGGCCAAGACGCTGGACGCGGCCGAAAAGCTGTGCACCAGCGACGACCAGCGCGTGAACCTCAACTTCATGCGCGGCGCGATGTACGAGCGCACCAAGAAATACGAGGAGTCCGAAGCGGCGTTCCGGAAGGTTCTTGAGATCGATCCCAAGAACGCCAGCACCCTCAACTACCTTGGCTACATGCTGGCGGACCGCAATGTGCGGCTGGATGAGGCGCACGATCTGATCAAGAAGGCGCTGGACCTGGATCCGGACAACGGCGCGTACCTGGACAGCATGGGCTGGGTATGCTTCCGCCAAGGAAACGCGGACCAGGCAGCGCAACTCCTGGTACAGGCGCTGGATCACATGGGCACGGACCCGACCGTGCACGATCACCTGGGCGACGTCTATTACAAGCTTGGGAAGACCAAGGAAGCCATTGCGCAGTGGCAGGCCTCCGTAAAGGCCTTCCAGAGCGCTGGACCCGCGGACGATAACGATCCGGAGGAACTGGCGCGAGTCAACAAGAAGCTGGAAAGCGCGCGCGTGAAGCTGGCGAAGGAAACCCAGCCGGCGAAGTAGCCAGGACAGCTACTGGTTGTCGGTAGCCGGCGCACGGAAAGCGGAAAGCCCGGTTTAGGCTTCCCACTTCCAGTCGCGGACCTCAGGCATGTCCTGTCCGTGCTTTCGGATGTACTCCTTGTGGTCCACCAGCTTGTCCTTGAGTTGCTGCTTCAGGTAGACTCCCGCGGCGCCGGTCTGCGGCAGACGGTCCACCGCGTCCATCACGAGATGGAATCGGTCCAGGTCATTGAGCACCGCCATGTCGAACGGCGTGGTGATGGTTCCTTCCTCTTTATAGCCGCGGACATGGATGTTGTCGTGATTCTTGCGCCGGTAGGTGAGGCGGTGGATCAGCCACGGGTAGCCGTGGAAAGCGAAGATGACGGGCTTGTCGCGCGTGAATAACTCGTCGAAATCCACGTCGGCAAGCCCATGCGGGTGTTCCGTGCGCGGCTGAAGGCGCATGAGGTCCACCACGTTCACGACGCGGATCTTCAGTTCGGGCAGTTCTCGGCGAAGGATGGAGACGGCGGCGAGCGTTTCGAGCGTGGGAACATCGCCGCAGCAAGCCATGACGACGTCCGGCGCAGAGCCGCGATCGTTGCTGGCCCAGGGCCAGATGCCGATGCCCTGCGTGCAATGCTTGACGGCGGCGTCCATGGAGAGCCACTGCGGCGCGGGATGCTTGCCCGCCACCACCACGTTGACGTAATGCAGGCTGCGGAGACAGTGGTCCATGACGGAGAGCAGGCAATTGGCGTCCGGCGGCAGGTAGACGCGCACAATCTCGGCCTTCTTGTTCACCACGTGGTCAATGAAACCTGGGTCCTGGTGCGTGAAGCCGTTGTGGTCCTGGCGCCAGACGTGCGAGGCGAGCAGGTAATTGAGCGAGGCGATGGGGCGGCGCCAAGGCAGGCAGGACGTCACCTTCAACCACTTGGCGTGCTGGTTGAACATGGAATCGACGATGTGGATGAAGGCCTCGTAGCAATTGAATAGGCCGTGGCGGCCGGTAAGCAGGTAGCCTTCGAGCCAGCCTTCGCACTGATGCTCGCTGAGGGTTTCCATCACGCGGCCGGCCGGCGCCAGGAACTCGTCATCCGGGCGCGTGGAGGCTTCCCACTGGCGCTGGGTGGTTTCAAAGACGGCTTGCAGCCCGTTGGAGATGGTTTCGTCAGGGCCGAAGACGCGGAAATTGCTCTGGGCGGCGTTGAGCTTGGCCACGTCTCGAATGAAAGGTCCGAGGACGCGGGTATCGCCCTTGCCGGGCGTTCCGGGAGAAGGCACGGCCACGGCGTAATCGCGGAAGTCCGGCATGCGGAGGTCGCGCAGAAGCGCGCCGCCATTGGCGTGGGGATTCGCTCCCATGCGCCGCTCGCCCTTCGGCGCCAGATCCGCGAGTTCGGGCTTGAGGCGCCCGTTCTCATCGAAGAGTTCCTCCGGACGGTAGCTGCGCAACCACTCTTCCAGCAGCTTGAGGTGCTCGGGACGCTCGGCGGGATCGGAAAGAGGAACCTGATGCGAGTGGAAGGTCCCTTCGATGCGGACGCCATCCACCATCTTCGGTCCGGTCCACCCCTTGGGCGAATCGAGCACGATCATCGGCCAGCGCGGACGGGCCTGGTTTCCGTTTTCGCGCGCCTCCTGCTGGATGCTCTGGATGTGTTCGATGGCGGCGTCCAGAGCGGCGGCCATGGCCTGGTGCATGGGGGCGGGCTCCTCGCCCGCCACAAAGTAGGGCGTCCATCCGTAGCCGCGGAACAACTGGTCGAGCTCCTCGCGGCCGATGCGCGCCAGAACCGTGGGGTTGGCGATCTTGAATCCGTTGAGGTGCAGGATGGGGAGCACGGCGCCATCGGCGGCGGCGTTCAGGAACTTGTTGGAATGCCAGGCGGTAGCCAGGGGTCCTGTTTCGGCTTCGCCATCGCCCACCACGCAGGCCACAATCAGGCTGGGATTATCGAGCGCGGCGCCAAAGGCGTGGCTCAACGAATAGCCGAGTTCGCCGCCCTCATGGATGGAGCCGGGGCATTCGGGCGAAACGTGGCTGGGGATGCCCCCCGGAAAGGAGAACTGCAGAAAGAGCTTGCGCAACCCCTCCTCGTCCTGGCTGATGTTGGGGTAGATTTCGCTATACGTGCCTTCCAGATACGTGTTGGCCACCAAGGCCGGCCCGCCGTGTCCGGGGCCGGAGATGTAGATCATGTCGAGACCGTACTTCTTGATAACGCGGTTGAGATGAACGTAGATGAAATTCTGGCCGGGCGTGGTGCCCCAATGGCCCAGGAGCATGCGCTTCACATCGGAGAGCGCCAGCGGCCGCTTCAGCAGCGGATTGTCATAAAGGTATATCTGGCCGGCGGAGAGGTAGTTGGCTGCGCGCCAGTAGGCATCCATCCGGTCCAGCAGTTCCGGAGCGAGCGTGTTGGCCTGCATGATTCAGTTTATCGATTCCTGGCGCTCGGGAATGTGACAAAACCAAACCAATGGCGGCCCGTCGCGTAGAATGTAGATATGAAACTCACCGCCGCCGCGCTTCTTGCCGCAGCTCTGTTGCTAGCCGCCGCCGTCCCGTCCCTTGCCGCACCGCCGCCGGATAAAGGCAAGATTATGGGCAGCACGAGCGCCCCGGTCACCATCGAGATCTTCGCCGATTTCGAGTGTCCCATGTGCAAGAGGTTCCACGAAGAGGAATTGCCGCTGCTGGTGCGCGACTTCGTGAACTCGGGCAAGGTATGCATTGTGGCGCGCGAGTTCCCGCTGAAGATTGCGGAGCATAAGTACTCGCGGCAGGCGGCCAATTTTGCCACGGCGGCAGCGCGCATCGGCGAATATGACGCAGTGGCGAATGTGCTATTCCACACCCAGGAATCCTGGGGCGAGACGGGCAAGGTATGGGAGACCGTGGCATCCGTTCTGAAGCCCGACCAGCAGAAGAAGGTGCAGGCGCTGGCGGGTGACCCGTCCGTGCTGGCGGAAGTGGAAGCGGACTACAACTACGCGGTGGCATCCGGGATCAACGCCACGCCCACGCTGATCCTTACGCGAGGCAACAAGCGGTTTCCGGCGTCGGGCGGCGTGCTGGAATATAGTCTGCTGAAGCAGATGATCAATGACCTTCTCAAATAGGGCTCGCTGGGCGTTCCTGGTTTTGCGGATCGCCCTGGGCGCCGTGTTCGCTTACGCGGCCTACATCAAACTGACGCAACCCTGGGAGCTGTTCGCTGGGGCCATCGCGGACTATAAGCTGCTGCCGGCGTGGGCCGTGAACCCACTGGCGCGGACTCTGCCGTGGGCCGAGCTGGCCATAGGGTTGCTGCTGGTGGCGGGGTTTCTGGTGCGCACGGCTTCCGCGGCGTGTTCGCTGCTGCTGCTTGTGTTCTTCAGCCTGATGGTGCGCGCTTATGCGTTCCACATGGAGATCAGTTGCGGCTGCTTTGGGCCGGGAGAGCTGATTTCGTGGAAGACGCTCTTGCGGGACGGGTCTCTGCTGGCGGTGGCGCTGGCGGTGACGGCGCTAAGCTTCTGGCGGAAACGCGCGCCGGCAGCTTCGGGCGAGACGCGGCCGTAAGGGTTGGGCGCCCTAGCTGCGCCGGGGGGCGGGCTGCGGAGAGCGGCGGATAAGCCCCACCAATCGGATCCACTTCGGCCGCTCCGGGACGGCCAAGCCACTGTAGAATCGGAGTTTGGTTCTTGTTCAGAATGTTTCGAAGCTGTACCGGCTCTATGCCAAGCCAGCGGACCGGCTTCGCGAGCTGCTTCCCGGCGCTGTCCGGCAGCACACGGACTTCTGGGCGCTCCAGGACGTCTCCTTCTCCGTCGAAAAGGGAGAGACGTTGGGCGTGGTTGGGCCTAACGGCTGCGGCAAGAGCACGCTGCTGCAGATTGTCTGCGGCATTTTGCCGCCCACCGGCGGGCGCGTCCTGGCGCGCGGGCGAATTGCCGCTCTGCTGGAGCTGGGCGCGGGCTTCAACCCGGACTTCACGGGCCGCGAGAACATCTACCTGAACGGCGAAA
>DATKOS010000005.1:0-9877 GCA_035524535.1 Bryobacteraceae bacterium | reverse complement strand
CACGATGTTCGCGACAATCTCATCGATGGTCGGAGGGGCGGGCGGGGTGGGCGTAGTGGTCTGCGCAAAGATCAGCGACGCCGCGAGCGCCGCCAAGACAACTGCTTTGAGTATGCGATTGGCCATTTGGTGAACTAACTCCTCGGCCTGTGTAGACGACTTCCCGGCGCGCGGGGTTTACGATTGAAGACGGAAACATGAAACACGTGGTGGCCGGAACGGCCGGGCACATCGATCACGGCAAGACGGCGCTGGTGCGGGCGCTGACGGGCATCGACACCGACCGGCTGGCGGAGGAGAAGCGCCGGGGGATCACCATAGACCTGGGATTCGCCCACATGCAGTTGACGCCGGAACTGCGGCTGGCCTTCGTGGACGTGCCCGGCCACGAGCGCTTCGTGAAGAACATGCTGGCGGGCGCGGGCGGCATCGACCTGGCGCTGCTGGTGGTGGCGGCCGGCGAATCCGTGATGCCGCAGACGCGCGAACACTTCGAGATCTGCCGGCTGCTGGGCGTGCGGCGCGGCGTGGTGGCGCTGACCAAGGCAGACCTTGCGGACGACGGGGTGACGGCCGCGGCGCGCGCGGAGGTGGAGAGCCTGACGGCGGGCTCCTTCCTGGAGGGCGCGCCGATAGTGGCGGTAAGTTCCGCGACGGGCGCGGGACTCGGCGAACTGCGGCGGGAGCTGGCGCGCGCGGCCGAGGCGGCTCCGGCGCGGGACGCGGCCGGCTGGTTCCGCCTGCCCATCGACCGGGTATTCACGGTAAAGGGCGCGGGGGTGGTGGCCACGGGCACGCTGCTCTCCGGAGCCGTCGCCAAAGGGCGCGAGGTGGAGGTTTACCCCGGGGCGCGGCGGCTGCGCGTGCGCGGCGTGGAGGTGCATGGAGAGGCTGCCGAGCGCGCCTCGGCCGGACAGCGCACGGCGCTGAACCTGGCGGACATTGAGGTGGCGGATCTCCGCCGCGGGTTCGTGCTCTCCGAGCCGGGGCGGTTCCGCCCGGCAGCCCAGCTCGATTGCCGGCTGGAACTGCTGCGCGGGGCGCGGCCGTTGAAACATCGCTCCCGCGTCCAT
The DNA here is from genome assembly GCA_035524535.1 of Bryobacteraceae bacterium. GTDB lineage: Bacteria > Acidobacteriota > Terriglobia > Bryobacterales > Bryobacteraceae > BOG-224. Next base: position 8,804 of record DATKOS010000005.1, on the reverse strand, counting down.
TTTCACGCGGGTACGGCGGAGATTCAGGCGGAGGTGCGGCTGGCCGGCAGAGAGGAGAACGGCCGAGACGCCGTGGAGCCGGGCGCGGCCGCGTGGGTGCGGATGGCGCTGCGCGAGCCGGCGCTGCTGCTGCCCGGGGACCGCTTCATTGTCCGCAGCTTCTCCCCGGTGACCACCATTGGCGGCGGCGTAGTGCTGGACATCGATTCCGGAGCGCGCCTGAATGCCGGTTTCGGCGCGCGCCTGGAGGAGCTATGGGCGGGCGGCGATCCGGCGCGCGTGGCGATGCTGGCGCGCGAAGCGGCCCACGGCGTCGGCATGGCGGATCTGGTGGCGCGCACGGGCCTGACGGAGGCCGCCGTGGAGAAGGCCGCAGCGCACGCCGGGCTGGCGCTGCTGGATGGCGCGCGCCGCTGGTACGCCGAGCGGGGCTGGCTGGAAGAAACGCAACGGACGCTGGCGCGGACGGTGGGCGAGTTCCACCGGGCCAACCCTCTGGCGCCGGGGATGGCCAAGGAGGAACTGCGGGCGCGCGCGCTGCCGGATGCGCCGGCATTCGTGCTGGACGCGCTGCTGGCGGCGGCGGGCGGAGACATTCCGCTGGTGGAAGGCGGCCTGGTGCGCCTGCCCGGTCACAAGGTCTCGCTGCGGGATGACGAGGCGCGGGCGCGCGCGGCCATCGAGCAGGCGTTTGCGCGGGCGGGGCTGGCGGCGCCGCCCTTGGCGGAGGCGCTGGCGAACTCCGGAGTGGAAGCGGCGCGGGCGCGGGCGCTGCTGGCGATGCTGCTGCGGGAGAAAGCGCTGGTGAAAATCGGCGAAGATCTGGTGCTCCACCGGACGGCGGTGGAGGCGCTGCGCGCGGCGCTGGCGCGGCGGCGGCCCGCGCGGTTCACGGTGGGCGAGTTCAAGAGCTGGACGGGCGTCTCGCGCAAGTACGCCATCCCCCTGCTCGAATACCTGGACCGGGAGCGCGTGACGCGGCGCGAGGGAGACGCGCGAATCCTCTTATAGAAGATGCCGGGAGCGTGATGGGACGCGCAACGGCGCGCGGGAATCGGATGAGACCGCCGGCGGGGCGGCGCCCTAAAGTCCGCTACCCTTCCCTCCGATGAAGAGGCTGTATTCGCCGTAATCCGCCGTCGCCATGACCGCAACTACCGGAAGACTGCTCACGCCCGCCGCACGCCGCCACATGGAGCGCCTGTTGGAAGTCCTGGCGCCGTATGCGGACGGGCTGGAGAGGCGCTTTCGCGCGGCGTTGCGGAGAGCTGGCTCCGGAGGGCGCGAATTCGAGCAGGCGCGGATTCGGGCATTGTCCGCCATTACTCCCGCGGCCGCCGCACGGCAGCGCACGCTGCCCGCCTTCTTCGAGCAAGTGAACTACAACGGGCGGAGGCTGGCCAAGCTGAACGTGCCGCCGGAGGAAGCCTACGCGGGGCTGGACGCTTTCGGCGCGCTGACCACCAGCGTTCTGGGGGAGAATCTGCAGCCCGCGCGCGAACAATTGCGGCTGGCCACCGTGCTGGCGCTCGCCGAAGCGTTCTATGAGGTGCGCGAGGCGGAAGCACAGGCGCTCTTCAGTTTCTACCAGGCGGAATCGGAAGCGGCGGGGGTGGAGGATGCGCTGCGCCGCATCGTGCGCGCGATTACGAGGGCGCTGCGGGCGCGCTCCGGCCGGCTGGTGCGGTGGGACGGCTTGAACCGGCGGCTGGCGGCGCCCCTGTACATCGAGAAGGACGGGCGCGACCGGAGCCTGGTTTGCGCCGAGCTGCGACGCGGGCGCCACGCGTGCTACTGGTCCTACCCGGTGAACGGGCAGGCGGCGCTGCAATTCGCCTTCGCCACGCGCTATCCGTGGCTGCCCCGTGAGCTCACGCTGCTGGCGGCGGCGGCCGCGCGCTGCGCCGGGGCGATGGAGCGAGCCCGGATGGAGCGCCAGGCGCGCGAGCGCCGCGGAGAAGCCTTGCGGGCGGAGCAGCAGGAACGGCGCCGCATCGGCAGGGAGCTGCATGACCAGACGTGCCAGAGCCTTCTGGCGCTGCGCCTGGAGCTGGAGATCCTGGGGCGGGAAGCGTCTCCGGCCTCCGCCGCACGCCTGCGCGCCGCGCGGCACATGGCCGAGGGAGCGATCGCCGAACTACGCCGCGCCATCGCCGCGCTGCGGCCGGAGGTGGTGGAGCGGCTGGGCTTGCGCACGGCGCTCCGGCGCGCCGCGGAACGGTTTCTGCAGGCCAGCGGGTGCGAACTCCGGCTGAGCCTGAGCCGGCGGTGCGACGCTCTGCCGCCCGAGCAGGCCGAAGCGATCTACCGCGTGGCGGAGGAGTGCCTGCGGAATTGCGCGCGGCATTCCGGCGCCGCCCATGTAAACCTTTCGCTACGTTCAACCGATAAGGGAATTAAGTTGAAAGTCTCAGACGATGGCTCAGGCTTCGACGCCGCGGCGGTGAATGGCCGGCCCATGTCCTTCGGTCTGGCCGGTATGCGGGAGCGGGCCGCGATCCTGGGCGGATGGCTCGCCATCCGCAGCGCGCCCGGCGAAGGAACGGCAATCACTCTGAGCCTGCCGCCCGGGGCGGCAATGGAGTCCGAAGATGTCAAAACTACGGGTACTGCTAACTGACGACCACGCCTTGTTCCGGCAGGGAATCCGGACGCTGCTATCGCACGAGCCGGACATGGAGGTGGTGGGCGAGGCATCGAACGCCTCCGAAGCCGTGGATCTAGGGAGGCAGTTGCGCCCCGATATTGTCCTGATGGACATCGGGATGTCCGGCATGAGCAGCTTTGAGGCGACGCGGCTGATCCGCAAGGAGCGCCCGGAGACGCGCGTGGTGTTCCTCTCGATGTACGACGATGAGGACTATCTGGCCGAGTGCGTGGAAATCGGCGCGGCGGGGTACATTTTGAAGGAGTCGGAGAGCGAGCAACTGGTGACGGGGATTCGGGAAGTGGGCCGGGGCGGCAGTTACCTGAGCCCCCGGCTACTGACGCGCCTGGTGGACGGCTTCCGGGCCATGGGCCGTTCCCCGATTCGCCAGCCGCGCTTCGGGTCACTTACCAAGCGCGAGCGCGAGGTTCTGAAGATGCTGGCCGAAGGGCGGTCGGTGAAGGAGATTGCGGCCAACTTCGACCTCAGCGTGAAGACCGTGGAGGCCCACAAGTTCAATCTGATGCGCAAGCTGGACATCCACAACAAAGCGCAGCTTGTGCAGTACGCCATTCAGAAGAAGGTGATCCGGCTGCCTGAGCCGATGTTGAACTAAGCGGTACGCTCAGGCAGGAGCGGCGCCGAGTCCGTTAGTACGGCGGGCTGGGTGGAGCGCTTGTGCGGGTGGTGGGGGGCGGGGCCGCTTGTGACGGCGAGCCAGCCCTTAACGACGGTTGTCACCGTGCATACTGGCGCGCGGCGCTTGTGGCGGTGAGCTGCAGCGAGGCTCTTGCGGCGGCGGCTGGCGCGTGGCGGCGATGGTCTTGGCGACAAGGCGATGCGGGGGGGTGCGACGGCGGCCGAGGCGCGGCGATCCGTTTGACGGCGAGCCAGCGCTTAACGACGGTTGTCACCGGGCCAGCCGGCGCGGTGCGACTTCCGGGCCCTAAAATGGAGGTTAGGGCATTTCCATGATGAGACTTTCCACCCTTTTGTTCGGCGCTGCGCTGCTGGCCGGGGCGGCAGGCCCCCAGACGTACACCGGCGTGATTACCGACAGCATGTGCGGCCGGGACCACTCGGCGATGAATATGAAGCCCGATTCGGCTTGCGTCAAGGCTTGCGTGAAATACGGCGCAAAGTATGCCCTCTTCGATGGCAAGGACGTTTACATCCTGAGCGACCAAAAGACGCCGGAGCAGTTTGCCGGGCAAAAGGTGAAGGTCACGGGCGCCTACGACCCTGCCGCGAAAGTTCTCAAAGTCACTTCAATCGCCGCCGCGAAATAGCGATATCGGCCGCTCGAAACGACTGCCGCGCGGGTAAGGCCGGGCCGGGGAGTCCGCATGAGGCATGACCCGGCGCGGGTGTGCGCGGGCCCCTATTTCAGAGGCGGATTGAGCGTGGGAGGCGTGGCGCTATGGGCCGGATCGGCATTGAGGCGGCGCACCTCGTTCTGAACGGCGGCAAACTCGGCCGACACGGAATAGTCGCGCCGCGGCAGGTTGGCGATCTCCTTTCTGAGCGAGGCGGCCCGTTCGTCGCGCGGCGGAAGAGCGGAGGGCAAGCGAGGCGCCACGCCGGAGATTGGGGGATCGCCAGCCGGTTGTTCGCGTTCGATGTATCGGGCCAAAGCTTCCGGGTCCCATCCGGCGCGTGCCATCATGGGCGCGGCCAGGTGGTCAGCCGCCAGTTCGAATGTTCTCTGGAACAAGAGGAAGGAGACAGGCAGCACGGCGCCCGAGCCCAGCCCGCGGTCTCCGTCCAGACCGCCGACTATCAAGGGAATCGTGGCCAGAGTGGCGAGTGTTGCTCGGGTCGCCTGGCGGGTAGCATCCCGGTTGGCCGCGTGGGCCACGGCGTGCGCCAACATGCCCGCGAACTCGGCTTCATCGCGGGCCGTGAGGATGAGACTCTCCGGAACGTAGATGTATCCGCCAGGGAGAACGCGCGCCTCGTGAATGCCTGTCTTTTCGCCGTCGGCGAACGCCGCGATGCGGAAAGTGAGACCCGTATCCGGGATCTGCCTCAGCAGTCGCGCGCCGATGCGCATGAGGTAGCCGTTCACCTGGGAGTTGTCCAGAACCTGGTTCCGCTGCTGAAACTCGATCGCCAATTGTGCGCCAATGGCAGACTCCCGCTCGATCGAGTAGAAGTTGGCCCCGCGGCCCGCCGCGCCGCTTGGATTCTGCTGCGCCTTCAGGAGCGGAAGGGAGAGGAGCATCAAGTAGACCAGCCACTTCATAAGGAGCGTCTCCAACGTTCGGACGCGCCGCAAGCCGGACAGGTTGCCGCGCGCCCACAGCCGTAAATGCCGCGGCCGGCCGAATCCTTGCAACAGTTCGGGCCGGCTTTCAACGTCGCAAGGGCAGGTCTTCCGTGATCCGGGCTTCGATGCCGCGCTCTGAGAGCTTCCGGGTTAGGCTTTCGGCAACAAGTGGGGGACTGCTTGGGCTCACCGTCTTGTTTACCGCTTTTGCGCGCCGTATCCGGCTCTGGCGCGGATGATGAAGCCTGTGTGGCCCTTGACGCGCATCTGGACTTCGTGGAACTTGCCATCCGCGGCCAGCCGCCGGGTGGCTTGGTGGCGTCTTCGGCGGGACTTGGCCGTCGGTTGGCAGTTGTTGCGCCGGGGGCTTGCGCTTTGGGGCTCGCCCGGGACGGGTCTGGCGGGTGGGGGCTTCGGCTTGGGGACTTGTCGCGTTACTGGTGGACAAGCGTCGCGAGGAGTCGCGACGCGGCGGGCTTTTCCCCAGGCTCTGAGCCCGCACCAAGGGGGGATTCGGTCCGCTTAGGCGCGGTTTTTGGGGGATTTTGGCATTGGTTTAGCGCTTGAGGTCCTTCAGGTTCATGCCTTCGAGCATGGGCGGGAGCTTGATGGTGGATTTCTGCGCCAGGTTGATGGGGCGGTTCTGATTCTGGGAATCGAAGCCAATTTGGTGTAAATATACTTGGCTAATCCTTCAAATTCGGTTAGGATGTTCTGAAAGTGGAACAAGAGCGCGCGAAGAGACTAAATGAAGAGGACGATGTACCATGCGGGTGTATGGAAGCCATCTCTCATGCGCGCCGCCTCGCCGAAGTAATCTGGCTTGGCAAGTACGATGGGCAAAATCTGATGCTCTTTACTGCCTATTTCGACGATAGCGGCAGCGACAGCGCGAACCCTGCCCTAGTGCTTGCCGGGTTTGTTGCGCCAGTTGATGGCTGGTCCAACTTTACTGCGGACTGGGACGCCGTGCTTGATAAGCCGCCCGGCCCGTTGCCGGCGCGCATGGCATTTCACGCTAAGCAGTTTGACGATGGGCGGCGCGGTCACGGCCCTTATGGTGGCTGGAGTGAAGATCAGCGCCGAGAGTATCTGGGCTCACTGCTGGCGGCCATTGGCCGCCACGCCCTAAAGAGTTTTGCGGTGATACTCCAAAAGGACGCCCTTGGCGAAGTTACACAAAACGCGGAGGATAAAGCCTTTTTCGGATCGCCCTACGGGGTTTGCTCGTTCCTCTGCCTCCAGCGCGTGTGCGGATGGCGGGACCGCGAACACCCCGATACCAAGGTCATGTTCGTCTTTGATCGTGGGCACGCCAACGAAGGCGAACTGCTGGTGAAGGGCGCGGAGTTGAGGCGCGGAGATAAACTCATCGCCGATCTCACAACCGACGACGACGAAAAGGAACCCCCGCTGCAAGCTGCCGATCTCCTGGCGTTTGAACTCTGCGCGGACGCACGCCGCGCCTATGGTGGGTCGCCCAGGATTTCGCGTTTCCCGCTCCTGACGCTGGAATCTCACCCACATGAATGGATCAATCCCGGCGCTGCGGATCTACGAGACATTCGCGCGGGCAGCGGCGGGCGGTATCCAGCGCTTTCCGCCGAGGCTAAATCGAGGCATCTGGAGATGCTCAAGCGCTCCATCCAAAACGGCGCGGTAGACACATCGCAAGATCCCCAGTTTGAGATTGAAGAAGAGCCGGCCCACAAGAAGCCGGATGTATAATGGCCTCAATGAAGGCCGCAACGGAAGCTCCCGGCACGTCGCAGCGTATGGATGCGCTTGTGCGTAAAGTCATGTCGGTTCCCCGCGAGGAGATCATGCGGCGCGAAGCGGAATACAAGCGGCAATCGCTAGCGAATCCGCGGCGCCGGGGGCCGAAGCCGAAGGTTAAGCAGTAGGCTGCTCCCCCGTGCTGTAAAGCAGTTCATCAAGGGTGGCTTGCATACCAGGAGCAATCCTGTAATCCCACTCGATTCCGCCGGGTGTATTTCTCGCCTTTTTGTCTACTAGGTGCTCCTCGGCGCACAGATCCAAAAAGCCTCGATGGTTAGTGAAACTCATTCCAGAAGGGCACGAAGGGTTCATCCGCCCATAGGTCAGGTTTTCATGCAAGCGAAGGTGCCGTAAGACCTCGGCGCACTCTGTTGGAAGCTTCTCCAAGGAAGCCCTGGCTGCTGAGTAGTGGTGCTCCTCGGCGCGTGTTCGCTTGGGCTTGCGCAGGGCCTCGTCGAGCGCGCGTTGCTGCTCCTCAATCTTCTCTTGGGCCTTAACGGCCTCAAGCCGTTGCGCCGCGTCCAGTGTTTCGGCGCCCTTCCGTCTTGATAGCAAGTAGGTTCCAAGCACCGATAGAGAGAGCCCCGTCGCACCGCTCCCTATGAACTCAGCGGGGGAAAGCATCGAGCGGAACCCCCTCCACACTTCGGGAAATATTGGCGCAATAATGCCGGAAATGGTCCGAAGGATCAGATATCCAGACCAACACTTCCGGAACTCCAGCCAACTTGCGCGATTTAGGCGCTTGCCGTATGTTTCTTCCACTGTAAGACTTCACACCTTGCATCGGGCACACTCCTTTGATACTGTCTGAGTGTCGCCCCAGCCATTTACGCAGAACCCTGATTCGCACTCGGGGTTCTGCGGCTTCTCTAAATTAGCGGCGTTTTGGCCCCCGCTTCAGCCTAGAACGGTTCTTCGGTCGTTTCCGCCTCCTTCCCAGTTAACTCGGCATAGGTGAGCCGCTTCCCTGCGATCTTGCGGACTAAATAGCTGAACCTGTCGGAATCGTCCATCGGCTTGCGGTTATTGAAGCGAAACGCCTGTTCATCGACATACCGGAACAGGTGGAAGGGCTCGACGCTGACATAGGTTCCGCCGATAGCGCGCTTCAACAGACTCCAGAAATTCTCCAGCCCATTAGTGTGGACATTGCCGCTAACGTACTGGTCAAGGTGGTTCACCATCTCGTGCAGGTATTCGTCTTTGTTGACCCACTGCCAGCCGTACTCATCGGTGTAAAGCTTTGTTCCCGCGTCCACATTCGCGCTGACTATTGGGCGCAGTGTGTCCTTCTTGCGGTCGGGAACAACGCCCGCGCGAACTTGGCCGCCGCGCTCCAACATCCCGAGAACTACCGTTTTGCCCTTGTGGTCGCCGTTTATAGTGCGCCGCCTGCGCTCGGCGTGCATGTTTCGGGACTTGCCGCCGATGTAGGTTTCGTCAACTTCGACCTCGCCGCCGAGGTTGCCGCCAGTTAGATCGTCCTGCATCGCCAGCCGAATCCGATGGAGCATAAACCACGCGGTTTTCTGGGTAATGCCGAGAGCGCGGTGCAGTTCCCAAGAGGAGATCCCGTTGCGGTTGCTGGCAACCAGCCACATGGCTGTTAGCCACTTGTCCAGACCGATAGGCGAGTCTTCCATGATGGTCCCGGTCTTCAGTGTGAATTGACGGCGCGCATGATGAACGCTGCATTGCCAGCGGTTGTACTTCGGCTGGAAAGCAACTTTCATACTGCCGCAGCGCGGGCAGGTAACGCCATCCGGCCAGCGGCGCGGAACGATGTAAGCGCGGCAGTTATCGGGGTCGCTGAAGTACACCACGGCCTCTTGGAGTGTGATCGGTTCGCGGGCCATGCAATCAGCCTAGCGGAATCGCGTGGAGTTGTCAAGTATATTTTTACCGCCAATTTCCGCTGATTCCAGGACGGTTGCCGGCTGGTCCGGGGTCTGGGGGTTGGCTTCGGCGGCGGGCTTGGCCGGGGTTTGGGTTGGGGCCGGGCCGGCGCAGGCGGCGATTTCGGCGGCGTGGATTTCGGCGTCGATGCGTTGGGTCTGGAGGCGGCGGAGTTCCTTGAGGTTGCGGAAGTAGCTGCGCTCGGTGGCG
>DATKOS010000004.1:0-7246 GCA_035524535.1 Bryobacteraceae bacterium | reverse complement strand
GCGGTTTGGATTTTCTTTGGTATCGGCATGGTGGGCACCACTTTCGCAGCGGGCATGCTCATCCTCAACCTCTCGCTGCAAGGAGAGGAGCTGACGCTCCCGGCCTTTATCCGCTCCGCTCCTCGCCAGCACATTCTGGGGCTGGTGGGAGGCGGCATCTGGTGTATTGGGGCGGTGGCCGCGGCGGTGGCGGCGTATGCGAATACCGCGCCCGGAGTGAACGGCGGTCTCCCGGCGGGCGCCATTCCGGCGGGCAAGACGCCTATGTACCTGATTGCGAACGCCGCGGCATTGCTGGCGGCTCTGTGGGGCCTGGTGGTTTGGAAGGAGAACCAGGGCGGCAACGGGACCGTGAGGATGCTCTCGGGGTTAACGTTGTTGCTCTTCGCGGCCGGCTTGGCGATGCTGGCGTTCTCTGGAATCGGGTAGGGCGTGGGTAGGGGTGCGGATCCGCGCCTGGTTCGTTATTCGATGGTGGCCAGGGTTTGGCCCGCGGATACGGTATCGCCTTCCTTGACCCGTAGCGAGGCGACGCGGCCCGCGTGAGCGGCCTTCATTTCGTTCTGCATCTTCATGGCTTCCACTACGGCGATGCCTTGCCCCGCTTCCACCTGGTCGCCGAGCGCTACCAGTACGCGGACCACCTTGCCGGGCATGGGAGCGGCGACGGTTGCCGCGCCCTGCCTGCCGGTTTGGGCGGCGGCGGCCGCCATGCGGCGGGGGTCGCGCACTTCCACCACGAAGCGAAAGCCGTCGATGACCACGGCGACGCCGCGCGCGCCATCGGCCAGCTCCTCGATGCGCGCGTCGTAGACGCGGCCGTTCAGGAGCACGGAGTAGACGCCGGGCTCGGGCGTTTCCACGGCGGCTTCGCGCTGCTCGCCGTTGAGCCGGAAGCAGCAGGCGGGGCCCGGGCTGAGGATTTCGATTTGGCCGGGCGCGCCGTCCATGGTCAGGTGGAGCTTCATCGCAGGAGGCCGCTCCTTCCGGCGCGCAGCCAGTTGCTGGTGGAATCCGCGCGGGTGGTTTCCGGCGCGCGGAAGCGCGAGCGCGCGTGGAGGGCGGCGGCCAGCGCGGCCGCCACCGCCATATCCGGCGAAGTCTGCGGCGGCGTGCGCCGCTCGAAGAACTCCTCGATGAACCCGGTGTGAAGGCGCGCGGCGCGGAACTCGGCGTCTTCCAGAATCTGGCGGAAAAACCCGATGTTGGTGCGGATGCCGCCGACGTCGTATTCGCGGAGCGCGCGAATCATGCGGTCCGCCGCGTCGTCGCGGTGGCCGGCCCATACGGCGAGCTTAGCCAGCAGAGGGTCGTAGTCCACGGGCACCGTCCAGCCCGGGTAGATGGCGCCGTCGATACGCACGCCCGGACCAAGGGGCCGCGTGAGGCGCGTGATCTTGCCGGGATAGGGCAGGAAGTTGTTGTACGGGTCTTCGGCGTAAATGCGGCACTCCATGGCCCATCCGCGCCAGCGCACGTCTTCCTGCTTCAGGCGGAGCGGCCGCCCGGCGGCGATCTCTACCTGGAGCCGGACCAAGTCGAGGCCGGTGACGAGTTCGGTGACGGGGTGCTCCACCTGGAGGCGCGTGTTCATTTCGAGGAAGTAGAAGTTGCGCTGGGCGTCGGCGAGGAACTCGACGGTGCCGGCGTTGTAATAGCCGGCCGCGGCGGCGGCGCGCACGGCCGCCTCTCCCATGGCGTGGCGCATTTCGGTATGCAGGTCCACGAGCGGCGAGGGGCATTCCTCAATCACCTTCTGGTGGCGGCGCTGGATGGAGCACTCACGTTCGCCCAGGTGAATCAGGTGTCCGTGGCGGTCGCCTAGAACCTGAATTTCGATGTGGCGCGGCCGCTCGATCAGCTTTTCGGCGTACATGTCGCCGTTGCGGAAGGCACGCAAGGCTTCGCTCGAAGCATCGCGCAGGGCGGATTCGAGATCGGCTTCGCGGTCCACGCGGCGCATGCCCTTGCCGCCGCCGCCCGCGACGGCCTTGAGCAAGATGGGATAGCCCGCCTGGCGGCCGAAGGCGCGCGCCTGCGCGGCGTCCACGGGGCCTTCGGTTCCCGGCACGACGGGCGTTCCGGCGGCGATGGCTACCTGGCGCGCGGCGGTCTTTGAGCCCATGGCGCGTATGGACTGCGATGACGGGCCGATGAAAACGACGCCGGCGTCTTCGCAGGCGGCCGCGAATTCGGCGTTCTCGCTCAGAAAGCCGTAGCCCGGATGAATGGCGGCGGCGCCATGTTTGCGCGCGGCGTCCAGAATGCGGTCCATGCGCAAGTAGCTATCGGCGGAGGGGGGCGGGCCGATGCGCTCCGCCTCATCGGCCATGCGCACATGGAGGGAGTTGCGGTCCGCGTCCGAGTAAACCGCGACGGTGGCGATGCCCATCTCGCGCAGCGTACGCATGACACGCACGGCGATTTCTCCGCGGTTGGCCACCAGGACCTTGCTGAACAGGGGCGCGCTCATTGCAGATGCCCGCTCAAGAATTTCGCGGCGGCTTCATAGGCGGCCACCCAGGTGCGGTGCAGGAGGAACTCGTGGACCTCGTCGGGGAAGATCAGGGTTTCCACGGGAACGTTTTGGCGGCGAAGGGCGCCGGCCAGCATTACGGTCTGGTTGAATTGCACGTCGGGATCGTCATCGCCCGCGATGAGCAGCACGGGCGAGCGCCATTCCGCCAGAGACGCCATCGGCGAGGAATCGAAAGCCGTCTTGTAATCGGGCTCGGTGGGGGGGATGCGCAGCTCGGTGGCCCAGTTGTGCACGCCGTGGAAATCCACGCCGGCGCGGAACACGGCCGAATCGCGGGCCAGAGCCAGGGCGGTGAGGAAGCCGCCGTAGGATCCGCCCCACGCGCCGATGCGGGCGCGATCCACGTCCGGGCGCGATTGCAGGTAAGACGCCGCTCCCAGAACGTCGTTGTAATCGCTGGCGCCGGATGCGCCGTATCCGGGCGCTTCGCGAAAATTCAGGCCGTAGCCGATGCCGCCGCGAAAGTTCACGGAGAGTACCACGAAACCCGCGTTGGCCAAGTATTGATTCAGCGCGTAGGCGTTGGCGTAGTACAGCATGTCATGCCAGCCGAGCAGCATTTGGCGGCGCGGACCTCCGTGAAAGAAGACGACCGCGGGCGCGCGCGCCGAGGACGGATGAGGCGGCAGAAAGAGCTGGCCATGCAGCAGCAGGCCATCGGCGGCGGGGAAGGTCACCTGCTTGGGCGCGACCATTCGCCCGGAGGGGAAATCGGGAGGGATGGCTTGCGGGTCGAGGTCGCGCGTGGCGCCGTTTACGCGGATGGCGGCGCGCAGCGGCAGGCTTGCGTCCGACCGCAGGAAAGCCACGGCGCCATCGAGCGGCTGCGGCGCGCATTCGATTCCCTCGCCGGAGGTGAGGGCATGGGGCGTTCCTCCGGAGGCCTCCACTTCCCATATGTGGCGGCGATCGATATCGCCCTGGTTGGAGGAATAGACAATGCGGTTGGCCGAGGCCGCTACGTCTTCCACTTCAAAATCGCCGGGAGTCAGGAGGGCAGGCTCGCCTCCGCGCGCGGGAATGGAATAGAGGTGGGTCCAACCGTCACCTTCCCACGGGAAGACGATGCGCCCGCCGGGAGTCCAAATCAACTGGCGGCGGGCGGAGACCTCGCGAACCACGCTGCCAGGGCCGGCGGAGGCGCGCCACAACTGGCGGCCCGCGCCGGAATCCGCGCCGGCAATGCGAATGGACCACGGTTGGGCGCTGCGCTGGGCCTGGCGCACGGCGCGCAAGCCGCTGCTGGGCACGCGCGCGAAGGCGACCTGGCGGCCGTCCGGCGACCAAACCGGCTGGCTGTCGAAATCCGTGGAGACGTCGAGGTAATGGAACGCGCCCGTGGCGGTCTCGATCACGACGATGACGGAATGGTCTCCGCGCTGGGCGGCGAAGGCGATGCGGGAGCTATCCGGCGACCATACCGGCTCATCCGCCGAACCGCGCACGGAGGAAGTCCGCGCCGCGCCGCCCGCGAGCGGTTCCCACCAGACCTGCCCGCCGCGCACATAGGCCAGGAGCGCGCCGTCCGGAGAAACGGCCGGAGAAGAGCCGGGGCCCACGCGGCGGGGCGCGGCGCCATCGAGACGAGCGATCCAAATTTCCTCCGAGGCGCCGAGCGGATTTTCGTCCGGATTGGCAGTACCTCCGCGCACGTAGACGAGGGAAGAAGCGTCCGGCGTCCAGCGGAAGTCTTGCAATTCCTGACCGTCGTCCCGCGTGTAGGCTGTGATCTGGCGAGCCCGATAGGCGGGCGCCTCCGCCGCCAGGATGTTGCGGACGCCCCGCGCATTCGAGACCCACGCCACCTGGCGGCCGTCCGCGGCGGCGGTGAGCTCACTGGGAAACGCGGCGCTGAGCGCCTGGCCGATGGTGAACGGCGCCGTCTGCGCGCAGGCCGCCAGGGGAAGCAACAGAGCCGCGAACGATCTCATCAGATCCATGGTACGACGGCGGTGTTGGGGGAACGCGCGGCTTCGCCGGCGGCCTATTGGGGGCGGCTACCGGCCACTAGCCGTGCTTCGCGGGCTTCAGGCAGCTCTGGGCCTGCTGCAGGTCCTTTTGGAGCGTCGGCAGTTGGTTCTTGGCGTAGTCCTTCACGCCGGCGTCCTGCCCGTGCCGCGCCTCGCGCTTGAAAGCGGCTATGGCTTGCTGCTCCGCGGCGGCTTCATCGCGCGTGAACTGCTTGTCAAAGCCGGCGCCCTTGAGGTGCGAGAGGCGCGCGATGGCGGGGATCTTCGCGGCGTCTATGCCCTTGGGGATCGCGTCGCCGCTCTTGGATGCGAGCTCATCGATTCGGGCGTAGGAATCGTTCTGGTCTTGCACCAGCTTTTCGGCAAAGCTTTTCACGTCCGGGCTGGCGGCCTGCGCGCCGGCCATCTGGCCTTCGTGCGCGACGGTCATGTTGGTTCTGGCGGCGGTGGCCAGAAACTGCTTGTCGGTCTTGCTCAGCGATGCGGCTTGGGCGATGCCGGCAGCGGCCAGCAGTCCCAGGCAGCAAGCGCCCGCCAAGGCGTTGCGAATCTGCATTCCATGCTCCTTTCCTGGATGGGAGGGGCGCCCGGCGCGAGCCGCGCGTTAGGCGCTGCCGCACGCGAGCGCTGTTTCCTTCCCTAGTGTGGAGCGGCCGCGCCCGGCGCCCCATCCTGTCGGCGCAGTAGCGCGGCGCGAATGCGTGAGCGAGCGTACGCGGCGCGACGAGTTATTCGGTGAGAGTGGTTTTGCGACCCTTCTGTTCGCCGCGGAACCAGACGTAGAGGGACGCGTGCGGCGAAGGCGAGGGCCAGGGCAGGCCGATGCGCAGGGTCTGCAGGGAGACGTCGCCGGGGACCGGCTGCGGCACGCTATTGACGGGCACGCCGTGATCGGCGTCCCATCCGGTCTTCTCGATCACGTCCAGTCCGCTGCCCTTCAGGACGCCGGCATAGGTGGACGGATCGATTTGCTCGCCGGTGAGCGTGAACTGCTGCAACTGGGGCACGCGCACGACGCGGCCGAGGGCGTAGGCGCCAGAAGCGCCCTCGGGCTCGATGTCGATGGTGGCGCTCAACACGCAGCCGGGGTATCCCACCAGCCCCGGGTCCAGCGAAAGGAACAGCATCCCTGGCGACGCAGCGGACAGGCCGATCCCCGGCGTCTTATCGTCCGGCGTAAGGCGAAATGCCTTGCGCAGGTTTCCCCCCTTGCATCCCAATGCGACGCGCGGGCGCGAGTCCGCGCCGCCAGCGCCGCCGCCGTCGTCGTGGCGATAGCTGATGGACAGGCCCACCACCGTGCCCGCGGGCAATTCATCCGGCTGCAGCGTGAGGCCGACCGTGGCGGGCACGGACTTGGACACGCTGGTGATGACGGGCCGCGGCCCGAAGATCTTGAGGCAGTCCGGCACGGGGACGGGCGCGTCGATGTCCTTGAGCTTGAGCGCCACGGCGAAGGTGGCGCCCACTTTGGCGCCGGCCTTGAGGCGGATTGTTCCGGTCCAGCTCTTGGCGGAATCCGGCGCGCCTTGGATGTCGCCGGCGTCGCTCGAGACGGCCGTGACGCGGTCCAGCCCTTCGCCTTCCAGGTGCAGCGGCTGAGGCTCCTCCTGCAAGCTGACGTGCACCGGCAGGCCGCTAAGCGAGGGGTTGGGCGGCAGCACGGTGAAGGGAACTTCGCTGGGTTCGCCGCTTGCTTGCGTGAGCGCCAGGAGGTAGGCGCCGTGCGCGGGAGGATCGACCTCCACCTGGGCGCTCTCCTGGTCCCCGGCGCGGGCTCCGGAGGGAAGCGTGAACTTCACTGGCTGCGAGGAGGCGCGCCCCGCGGCTTTGGCGACGGCGGCCTTTTCCAGGAATTCGAAATCCGCTCCGGTGAGCTTGACTTTCACCGGGCCGGCGCCTTCGATGAGCTTCTGGCGCGATTCGGGAGAGATCTGAACATGGCTGAAATCGGGAAGCTTGCGCAGGTGCAAAAGGCCGTCCAGGGCGATATCGTCCCAGTCCCACAGGGCCGTCAGTTTGTAATCTCCGGGCTGCAGGCTGGCTTGCGAGAGGTCCAGCGTGAGGGAGCCGGCGGCGTTGAGCTTTACGGGGACGGCGGCGGCGGATCCGCCGGCGACCGGGACAATGCGCCAGTCGCCGGCGTGCGCCAGTTGCTGGACGCTGGAATCCTTGGCGGCTTTGAGCGTTAGCGTGGAGGCGGACCCGATGGGCAGGTACGACGGGCCGGTGAGCGTCAGATCCGGGGGCTTGAGATTCGGCAGGCGATAGGCCCAGAGGTAAGCTACGTGCGTGCGCGCCTGCCCGGCCTGACTCTTGGCGCAAAGCTCCAGGGCGCCCTCCTGGCCGTTCTGCGCGAAGGCCGAGCGAAATTGGATGCCGGGAAAGACCGCTCCCTTGAGGTTCTCCAGAAACGCGGCGCCGCCGGTGGCGAGGCCGAAGGCGTTGCCGAAAAACATGCCCGCGACGGCGGCGGCGAGGCCGCCGGTTTGCTGCACCTGTGTGGTGGCGCTGGAGAGCGGGTCATAGCTGGCGGAGGCGGGCAGCACCGTCTTGAGCAGCATGGAAGCCTGCTGATCGGTGGGCGCGGTGGAATCGAGCCGCGGCTGGGCCACGCCGTTCTGGGATGCGAAGCCCTTCAGGGCGGCGTCCACGCCGGCGCCGGATTGCTGGGCATCGGCGAGTTGCTGCACGAGGCTTTCCACTTTGGAGGTCTGGTCGGCGTAGTCGGCGATCT
>DATKOS010000003.1:0-6136 GCA_035524535.1 Bryobacteraceae bacterium | reverse complement strand
GGCCTCCTCGCGGATGATGTCGCAGAAGATACAGCGCTCTTTCAGGTCGTAATACAGCTTCGCGCCGTCCACTTCCTCTTTCACGCGCTTGGGAATCACGGGCAGCGCGATCAACTGCGAATGAGGATGCTCCATGGTGGCGCCGGCCAGCTCGCCATAATTGCGGAACAGGAGAATGTAACGGAAGCGCTGGTCCTTCTTCAGGTCGGCCGCGCGGTCCCGCCAAGCCCAGAGCACTTCCTCGATCTGGCGCTCCGGCATGTTGCAGAGCGTGGCGCCATGATCCGGCGTCTCCACGATCACCTCATGCGCGCCGATGCCGTTCATCTTGTCGTACATCCCCTCGCCCTGGCGGTTCAGGTCGCCCTCGATACCGAGCACGGGGAACTTGTCGGGAATCACGCGCACGCGCCATCCGGGCTCGTCGCGCGAACCGCCGTTGCGGTAGGCCATGATCTCCGGCGGGGTTTTGCGCTCATTGCCCTCATCGAAGGGGCAGAGGCGATTGCACGCGGCCGGAACCCGCTGGCGGATGAAGTCGCCCGGACGTTTGGCGCGGTCGCTGGCGATGATCACCCATCGCCCCGTAATGGGATCCTTGCGCAGTTCTGGCAAGTGGGAAAGAACCTCCGGGATCGGGAATCAAGACTTGGTAACAGACGATTATAGCGGAGCGCCCCGCCGCGCGAGCCGCACCCACCGGAAAGCGGTTCCCCGGCGGCCGCAGATCCGCCCCAGCGCTCTTCTATCGCCAAGCGTTCCGCAACCACTCGATTTGCGGCGGCTCGGTGAGCACCACGCTCACGATGTCAAAGCGCGTCTTCTCCCAATCCACCTTCGCGCGCCGCGCATAGTCCCGCGCGGCCCGGTTCACGTGAGCGCGCTTCTCGCGGTCCACGGCGCGGTCCGGAGTCCCGAACTTGGCCGAGGCCCGCGTCTTGACCTCCACGAAAATCACTGTCTCGCCGCTGATCGCCACCAGGTCCAGCTCGCCGTGGCCGTGCGGCGGCCGGTAATTGCGCGCCACGATGGTGCATCCGTGCTCGCGCAGGTAGCGGTGCGCCAGGTCTTCCCCCATGCGCCCGCGGTTGGCGCGCCCCGCGCGCCGCCGCAAGGCGTCCGCCGCGCGGTACAGCAAGCCGATCACTTGATCGCCTCGAACTCGAACTCCATGGCCTTGCCGCGCACCACGAAGCACAGGTAGTATTCCCAGAACCGCCGGTAGCGCGGGAAACGGTTCACCAGAAGCTCGAAGCCCAGCAGCTTCCAGAACTTCAGCAGCTTCACGCGCACGGAAACCTCGCGGTAGCGGACCTTCGAATAGTAGCCGAAGCCGCCATGGTTTTCGCCGAAATAGCGGAAGCTGAAGCTGTTCAAGTGGCTCTTGTGCGTCGGATCGCAGAAGGAGCTGAAGTCGGTGTAATGAGGGGTTTCGATGCGCAGCGACCCGCCTGGCCGCAACAGGCGGTGAAACTCCTCCATGCTGGCCATCACGTCGCTCACGTGCTCGATCACGTGAATCGCCGTGATGCGGTCGAAGGAGTTCGCGGCGAACGGGTACGGCGGACGGTCCAGGTCCACCAGAACGTCCGCGCGGCTGGCGGGGTTGCGGTCTATGCCGATGGAGCCCGGCTGTTTGTGAATCCCGCAGCCGACGTCGAGGGTTCTCATCCGAAAACCCGCTCGAAGATTTTATCCACGTTGCGGAGTTGCCGCTCCAGGGAG
Organism: Bryobacteraceae bacterium; assembly: GCA_035524535.1. Taxonomy (GTDB): domain Bacteria; phylum Acidobacteriota; class Terriglobia; order Bryobacterales; family Bryobacteraceae; genus BOG-224. Next base: position 4,411 of record DATKOS010000003.1, on the reverse strand, counting down.
AACGCCCTGGAGATTTGCTCTGGCGAGAGGGCCGCGCGAATTTCCGGATCGGCCTCAATGGCCGCGCGGAAATCTCCCTCTTCCTCCCACGCTCTCATGGCGTGGCCCTGCACCACCCGGTAAGCCTTTTCGCGCAGCATGCCGGCCTCCGCCAAATCGAGCAGAAGCTGCCCCGAGAACACCAGCCCGCGCGTCATGTCCAGGTTGCGGCGCATGCGTTCCGGATAAACCAGCAGGCGGTCCACAAGCTGCGTGGTCTTATCGAGGAGGTAATCCGCCAGGATGGTGGAATCCGGCAGGATCACGCGCTCCACCGAGGAGTGTGAAATGTCGCGCTCATGCCACAGCGCGATATCCTCCATGGTCGCCGTGGCGTTGCCCCGCACCACGCGAGCCAGGCCGCAGATCTGCTCGGAGGTCACCGGGTTGCGCTTGTGGGGCATGGCGGAGCTGCCCTTCTGGCCGCGCGCGAAATATTCCTCGGCCTCCCGCACTTCCGTGCGCTGCAGGTGGCGCACTTCCAGAGCGATCTTTTCGCACAGCGCCGCCGCCAGCGCCAGCGCCGAAACGAACGCGGCATGGCGGTCGCGCTGAATCACCTGGGTAGCGACCTTGGCGGGCGCCAAATTCAGGCGCGCGCAAATCCGTTCCTCCACTTCCGGCCCGATGTGCGCGAAGGTGCCCACCGCGCCGGAGATCTTACCCACCCGCAGATCCTCGGCCGCCGCCTGAACGCGCGCCAGGTTGCGCCCGGCTTCCTCATACCAGAGCGCGAACTTGAGCCCGAAGGTGACCGGCTCCGCGTGCACGCCGTGCGTGCGGCCAATCTGCACCGTTCGCTGGAATTCCAAAGCGCGCCGCTTGAGCGCCTTGCGCAGCCCCTCCAGGCCGCGCAGAACGATGGCCGCCGCTTGCCGCAGCATGAGCGCCTGCGCGGTATCCACCACATCGTTGGACGTCAGCCCGTAATGGAACCAGCGCGAAGCGTCCGCGTGCCCGGCGGCCGCCATGGTCTCCGCCACCGCGGTGGTGAAGGCGATGACGTCATGCTTCACCTCCTTCTCGATGTCGAGAATGCGGTCCACCTGAAAGCCCGCGTGGGCGCGCAGCAGGCGCGCCGCCTCGGCCGGAACCACGCCCAGCTCCGCCAGCGCTTCCGACGCCGCCAACTCCACCTCCAGCCACTGCTGAAACCTGTTCTGGTCGCTCCAGATTCGGCCCATTTCGGACCGCGTGTATCGGGGAATCATTTATCCTCTTAGAACTCGAAAACTTCCGTGGGAAGGTTCTGCGCGGCGATCGACAGCCGCGTCTCAAACCCGCGGCTCTCCAACGCCTGTGTGGCCACCAGCCGCACAATCTCGGGATGATTATTCTGCTCGCTCAGATGGCCGAGCACCAGCCGCGCCGTGCATGGCTCCAAATCGTCCATCAGGTAGTCCGACATCACCAGATTCGAGAGGTGCCCCACGCGGCTCATCACGCGCTGTTTTACGGACCACGGGTACGGCCCTACTTTCAGCATATCCAGGTCATGGTTGGCCTCGAGCAGCAGCAGATCCGCGCGGCGCAGATGAAACTTCACCGATTCCGGAATGTACCCGAGGTCCGTGACCATGCCGATGCGCACGCCTTGCGCCTCGAAGCGAAAGCCCACGGGATCCAGCGCATCGTGCGGCACGCTGAAGCTCTGCACCTCAATATCGCCCACGCGAAAGCCCGCGCCGGCCTGAAACCTCTCCAGCCGCGCCGGCGGATGTTCGCCCCAATCGATGGCGGGCTCCGTGAGGCGGGAGATGTAGATTACGGCTTTCAGATCGCGGGCGCGGCCCAAGACGGGCAGACCGGAAACGTGGTCGGAATGTTCGTGGGTAATCAGGATGGCGTCGACGCGCCGGAGGTCCTCGCCAATCGCGGCAAGCCGCTTGCCGAGTTCCCGCATGCTCAGCCCGGCGTCCAGTAGAATGCGCGTATTATCGGTGGCCAGCAGTGCGGCGTTTCCGGAACTGCCGCTGGCCAGCGCGCAAAATTTGACGATTGCCCGCCTCCCTTGACCCTTCAGAATACACCATGGCGGAAGGGAGGGAGAGCGGCGTTTGGAACTCGCTATTTTTCCTCGTCCACGGAGATCTTCAGCGCGCGGAGGAAGCGCTGGTCCTGGGAGGTCAGTTTGATTTTGCCGGTTGTTTCGAAGACGGTCTTCTTGGGCGGCGCATCGGCAGCTTCGGCCTCATCCGCCTCTTCCTCGGCGCCGTCTTCGTCCCTGCGGTTGAATCCGATGGTAGCCTCGAGAACCAGGAAGACGTCGTAACCGGCCTTCTTGATCTCGCCGATCGCTTCCGCGATCCGGTCGGATTCGGAGAGAGAATCGTTGATCGCGTTTCCCAACTCCTGCATCAGACGCTTCAAGGGTTCTTCCACAACTCCTCCCAACTTGGTGGATGCGCCGGAACCGTCCCGCGTTCCGGGTACGTCTTCGCATCCCCGTGCTTCGATTGTAGTGGACCCGGCGGGCGTTCAACAACCGAATGCCGTCTATCTTTGGGTATCGGCATTTTCACGGAGCAACATGAGCCCGGAGCAACGTAAGCCCGCGTCCTTCCGCCGCGCCTCTGTTAGGATGAATGCGTGCAGCAAAAGCAGGCCATCCGCGCCGGAAGGAAGTTTGTGCAGCACATCGTGCCGGCCGTCGTGAAACCCGCCCACATCCTCTGGCATGAAGTGATCGGCTTCATTTTCTTGTGCTTAGGGGCGACGTTCGGGTTCTACACGGCGCGCTACGCGTGGCGGGGCGACGGCATGCGCACCACCGTGGCGGGCATCGCTACGGCGATCATGATCTGGTACGGCATTGACGGTTTCCGCAAGGCGCGCAAGATTTCACGCTCATGACGGATCCGCTCGGCCGCCCCGGCGAATTTCCCTACACCCGAGGCGTTTACTCCGGAATGTACCGCCAGCGCCTGTGGACCATGCGCCAGTACGCCGGCTATGGCGATGCCGAGGAGAGCAACCAACGCTATCGCTACCTGCTTTCCCAGGGGACTACGGGCCTGTCCGTGGCCTTCGATCTGCCCACCCAGATGGGCTACGATTCCGACCACGCCATGGCCAGGGGCGAGGTAGGCCGGGTCGGCGTGGCCATCTCTTCCCTCGCCGACATGGAAACGCTCTTCCGCGAGATTCCGCTCGCCGGAGTCTCCACCTCCATGACCATCAACGCCACGGCCGCCATTCTGCTGGCCAATTACGCGCTGGTGGCGCGGCGGCAGGGCGCGGATTCCAAGCGCCTCAGCGGCACCATCCAGAACGATGTGCTGAAAGAGTACGCCGCGCGCGGCACGCACATCTATCCGCCGCGCCAGGCCATGCGCATTGTGACGGATATCTTCGCCTGGGCCGGCCGTGAAATGCCGGAATGGAACATCATCTCCATCAGCGGCTATCACATTCGCGAGGCCGGCGCGACGGCGGTGCAGGAGTTGGCTTTCACCTTCGCCAACGCCATTGCTTACATTGAAGCGGCGCTTCGCGCGGGCCTGGATATCGACTCTTTCGCTCCGCGGCTTTCCTTTTTCTTCAATGCGCACAACAATTTTCTGGAGGAAATCGCCAAATTCCGCGCCGCGCGCCGCCTCTACGCCAAGCTGATGCGCGAACGCTTCGCCGCGCGCGACGCGCGCTCCATGATGTTGCGCTTCCACGCGCAAACCGCGGGGTCCACGCTTACGGCGCAACAACCGGACGTGAATCTGGTGCGCACCACGCTGCAGGCTCTGGCCGCCGTGCTGGGCGGCGCGCAATCCCTGCACACCAACGCGCGCGACGAGGCTCTGGCGCTGCCCACCGAGGAATCCGCGCGCCTGGCCCTGCGCACGCAACAGGTGATTGCCCATGAAAGCGGCGTTGCGAACACGGCGGACCCAGTGGGCGGCAGCGAGACTATCGAGGCGCTCACCGATTCCATCGAAAGCCGCGTGGCCGAGTATCTCGATCGCATCGAGCAAATGGGAGGCGCGCTCGCGGCCTTGGAACGCGGCTACATCCAGAACGAAATCCAAAATTCGGCCTATGAGTATCAGCGCGAGATAGAAACCGGCCGGCGCATTCTGGTGGGCGTGAACCGCTTCCAGATGGATTCCGAGCGTGGCGGCCCCATGTTCCGCGTGGATGCCGCGCTTGAAGAGCGGCAGATTCAGAACCTGCGCGCCGTCCGCGCTTCCCGCAGCCAATCGGCGGTCGAGGAAAGTCTCGAAGCGTTGGAGCGCGCGGCGCGGGGCGCGGATAACCTCATGCCGCACATCCTGGACGCCGCCGAACGCTATGCCACGCTGGGCGAGATCTCGGACCGCCTGCGCGCCGTTTTTGGCGAATACCAGGGAGCGGAAGGCTAGCGCCTTTCCAGCGCCGG
>DATKOS010000002.1:0-2219 GCA_035524535.1 Bryobacteraceae bacterium | reverse complement strand
GCAAGTGTGCCAAACCTTCGCTGGTTCTTGGTAGGCGCGCCAACCGGGCACCTTTGCAGTGCTGGCAATACGGGGCCACGGCCGCAAGGCCGTGGCGTATCGCGGGATACCGGAAGGGACGCTCTCGAACCGGTCTAGCTGACTCCAGCTTCCCGCTTAAGGCGAAGATAGTAGGCCCGGTTCCACCACGCGAACCATGCCAGGCCGAGCAGTGGCGCCATCCCGATCAGCCAACCGAGCCATGTCGGAATGGCCGCCGGGGCGGCAACAACGAGGGGAAGGGAAGCTGTCCCCGTTCCCGCGGGACCGGAGATGTCCAACTGCAAGATCCAGTTTCCCCGCACTGCCAATCCGACCTTTGCCTCGAAGCTGCCTTTCTCTTGGGGTTCGGGTGACATCGCGATGCCCCGCGTTACCGCCGCATCGGTGCCAAGGCCCGGCTTTCCCGTTAGCGTGAGCGTGGCCCCCTCCAGGCTCGGTGCGCCTTTGGCCGCGACCGCGGTCACATCGAGCGGCGTCTCGACGGTGGGCGGATCCTGGCCCATGCCGAGCTGAACGGAGTAGGGTCCGGCAGTCACGATCTCCGTGCGAGCCACCGACTCATGGGCAAGCGCAACGCCCGGCGACACGGCAACGAGCCCCACTACCGCGAGGGCAGTCGGCCAGTATTGCCCGGACAGGCGTTTCAAGCGCGCGAATCGATTCATCGTGCGCTCCTCCGCCAGACCTGGCTCAGGCCGCCGCCGATCCAGCCGCTCAGCGCCGCCACGGCAAGCGTGACGGGAAGCGCGGCCCAGATCGCCGCACTCGACGGAGGCGTGCTGATCGGAAACTCCGCCGGCAACGCGGCCCGATTCAGCATGCTCCAAATTTCGTTGCAGACCCAGACGGCGAGCAGGAACAGCGGCAAGCCCAAGACGAGTCCGCGAAGCGCCGGATATTCCTTTCCGCCGCGCTTCGCCACATGGGCGGACACGTCCGCAACGATGGCGGCAACCAGAAGCCCCCCGTTGAAGACAAGAGGTCCCACGTTAAAGTGAGGTTCCAGCGCGGGAGTCCGGAAGGGGAGGCCTTCCGCGGCGGCGCCCGCGTGGACAGCCCACGGAACGAAGGCCTGAACCAAGACCTCACGCACCAGCAGCACCAGGGCGATAACGCTCGCGGCGCCTCGCGCGCCAAAGGTGTCGCCCGCCGCCACGAAGAGCCAAGGCATCCCGACGGCCAGCAGAACCGGATAGAGCATGACCGGCACCGTACCCATCCAGAGCGTGGGAAATTCGATCTGGGCGGGCCAGGAGAGCGTCAGCATCTGGCCAACCATGAACATGAAGGAGACAGCCAGGCAGACCCGCTCGAACGTCCACGGCGCGAAGCCTTGCCGGACCCGGTGGAATGCGCCGGCGCCTTCACGATCCCGGGCCACAACGAGGGAAGCCCAGAGATAGATGCTGCCAAGGTTCGCCAGGAATCCGCCCAGGGTTCCCATCATGTGAAAGGGCGCCCACAGCGTCACGTCGACGCCGTAGAGCTTGTGCCAGTAGTCGTCGAGCGGCGCCGCCAGAGCCGTCACCAACGCGCCGAAGCCCACCAGCACAATGCCGATTGGCGCGTGGAATATGCGGAACACCGGAACGGAATTGCGTTCGCTCACGCCCGAACGGTTGCGGAAGCGCCACGTCTCCCACAGGACAATGGCCACGGCGAGCAAGCCCCGGAATGCTGTGGCCGTGTAGAGCAGGATATGGGGCGGCGTCCAAAAGCGGTCGCGCCCCACGCTAATGTGCCATTGAATGTCCCAGGCGAGTCCCAGCATGCCTTCGAACTGAAGGGCCAGCACGATCAGCGCTACGCCAAGGCGCAGCGTATGTTCGGAAACGCCGGATCGGCTCACGCCGCCGGATACTGTCGTAGCGCGCATGGGTATGCTCGCAAGCAAAAGGTTCACGCAAACAACCGGATTTATTCGTGGGAGGGTAGCGTAAAGCTTGGCTCGATGCGACATGGACGCCGATCCTCCGCGGAGTCCATTGCGTATAGGGGAAACGAGGGCATGTCCGTCCAGCATTTTTGTTGCCGAGTCACTTGTTAAGCACCGGCGCGATCTGATCCGCTATCGTGCGGCGCGAAGCGACGTGATAGGGAACGTGGTGGCCAAGTCCGGGACCTGATGGGTACCGGCGGGTACAACCAGCCGTCGTTCCTTGTGCAGATCACATTCG
>DATKOS010000001.1:0-19400 GCA_035524535.1 Bryobacteraceae bacterium | reverse complement strand
AGTACCGGCTGCTGCCTGAATCCGGCGAAGTGCAAGCGCTTACCCGGGGGCGGCGCGCTCTTTTTGGAAATTTTGTGGCTGCGCCGCTTGACAATCTGTGGTAATAATGGAGTTTGAAGTAAGGGCAGGCCGTCCGCCTGCCGATTCCGAGCGTCTTCGACGTTCTCTTGAGAATCCCTCCGGCAATCCCTAAACCCGTATTCCATTTTTCGGGTGGCGTCCGGAGTCCGGTTCAAGCGCTCGGGGTCTCGATTCGACCCTTGGATTCGATCCTTTCCCTCGATCTAACGGAGTAGTCTCTCCCCATGGATAGCGACCGCAAGTACAGACAACCGGGGTACATGGACTCGGAACGCGATGTGCGGCCTTTTCACGAAGGCCCCAAGCCGCAAGGCCCGCGCCTCCCCGTGGATGTTACCGGTCCGCGCCTGCCCCGCCTGGTGCAGCACGTGGCCGCCGCCAGGTGCTTCAACTGCGCCATGGCGCTGCCACCCGACACCGCCTTTACGGGCAACTGCCCGAAGTGCGGCGCTGAGTTGCATTGCTGCAAGCAGTGCTCGCATTTCGAGCCCTCCACGCGGTTTCAATGCCTCAAGCCCATTCCGGCAAGGATTCCGGTGAAGGACAAGGCGAACAGTTGCACGCTGTTCACGCCGCGCGTCACCGTGGCCCGCGAGGGCACTGCGGGAAGCGCTTCGCCGCCGCCCATGGCGGAATCCGGTCCGCCGGCGCCCACCAACTCCGACGACGCCAGAAGCGCGTTCGACAAGCTGTTCAAGAAGCTGTAGCGCCTCGGCGGCGGCATCGTTCCGCCGTCAGATAACCGCCCCGGAGTTCTTGCCGCTCGCGGATGGACGTGCGCCCGCTCGATTCTCTATGCTCTCCCGGCCGGCCGGCGCGCCAATCTCTCTTCTTTTTGGGGAACCGCTCCGTCCCCCGGACCGTTCTAGTTCACATGGCGGCTTTTCTTTCGGACGTCCGTTACGCCTTTCGGACGCTGCGCGGCAGCCCGGGGTTCACGGTGGTGGCCCTGGCGGCGCTGGCGCTGGGCATCGGCGCGAATACCGCCATCTTCACGGTGGTGAACGGCGTCATGTTGGCGCCTCTCCCGTATAGTCAGCCGGACCGGATCATGCGCCTTGGCCGGAAATACCAGAATGGCAACGGCTACTCCAATTCCATTCCGAAATTCATGACCTGGCGCCGTAATAATGACGTCTTTTCGGATATGGCGCTGTACGATCAGGGCGGGCTATCCATGAGCCTCGGTTCCGCCGAGCCCCCCGTGCAAGTCAAGGCCGAACACGTCTCGCGCGATTATTTCCGCGTCTTTGGCTCGGCGCCGGCGCGCGGGCGCTCCTTCACCGATGCCGAGGATCTCCCCGGAGGCCCGCGGGTGGCCGTTCTGAGCGACCGCCTGTGGCGCAATCGCTTTTCCTCCGATCCGCGAATTCTCGGCCAGTCGCTCGTGTTGAGCAAGCAGCCTTACACGGTGGTGGGAGTTATGCCGCCGGGCTTTGAATCGGACCCGCAAGTGGACTTGTGGATTCCGCTGCAAGCCGATCCCAATAGCATCAACCAGGGCCATTACCTGGGGGCGGCGGCGCGTCTCAAGCCGGGTGTCGATGTTAGCCAGGCGCGGGCCGCCATGAAGGTGGCCGGCGAGCGCTTCCGCGCCGCCAATCCCAAGTGGATGGACAAGGCGGAGAGCGTCGCCGTGGTTCCCATGCGCGACTCGATGGTGGAGGACGCGCGCACCGGCCTCCTGATTCTGCTCGGTGCGGTGGCTTTCGTTCTGCTGATCGCCTGCGCCAACGTGGCCAATCTGCTGCTCGCCCGGGCGGCCGTGCGCCAGAAGGAACTGGCGATTCGCGCGGCCGTCGGCGCGAGCCGCTGGCGGGTGGTCCGCCAGCTCCTCACCGAAAGCGTGATCCTCGCCGGAATGGGCGGCGCGCTCGGTTTTGCCATCGGCGCATGGGGCGTGCGTATGATCTTGCTGCTGGCGCCGGGCAACATCCCGCGACTCACGGATCAGGACGGCGCCCTGCGCGCCATCCCGCTGCTCGATTGGCGCGTGGCTCTCTTCAGCGCTGGCGTGGCTGCGCTCACCGGCATTCTCTTCGGGCTTTTTCCCGCTCTGCACACTTCGAATCCCGATCTCGCCTCTACTCTCAAGGAAGGCGGACGCTCGGGCGCTGGCCATTTCCACAATCGCGCGCGCTCGGCGCTGGTCATCACGGAAGTGGCGCTGGCTCTGGTTCTGCTCATCGGCGCTGGGCTTCTGATCCGCAGCTTCGCCGGCCTGCGCTCCGTGGACCCCGGCTTTAATCCGCACAACGTGCTTGCGCTAGAGACTTCCATGTCCGGCGGCGCCTACGCCAACACGGCGCAGGTGGCGGCGTTCGTCACCGAAGTGACGCGGCGCTTGGAAGCGCTGCCCGGCGTGCAAGCGGCGTCTTCCGCCCTGGCGCTGCCCATAAGCGGCACGGAGGTGGATCTGCCGTTCAACATCGCCGGAAGGACGCCCGCCAAGGGGCAGTACGAAGGCGAAGAGCAATACCGGACTGTCTCGCCGCATTATTTTCAGGCGCTGCAAATTCCGTTGCTGCGCGGTCGCGTGTTCAACGACGGCGATACCGGTTCGTCTCCCCGCGTGGTTCTCATCAACCAGGCGATGGCGAAAAAATTCTGGCCCAAGGAGGATCCCGCCGGCAAGGTGATCGTGATCGGCGCGGGCCTGGGTCCGCAATTTGCCGACCCGCCGCGAGAGATCGTCGGCGTGGTCGGCACGGTGCGCGAAACCGGGCTGGACCAGGCGGACGAGGGCGTGATGTACGTCCCGCAGACGCAAGTTCCCGAGGGCCTTACGGCTCTCGCGAATAACGTGATTCCCCTGAGTTGGGCCGTACGCGCGGCCGCGGACCCGATGGCCCTGCGCGTCGCCATCGAGCACGAAATCCGTTCGGTGGACGGCCTGATCGCGGTGAGCCACACGCGCACCATGGACCAGATGGTCACCGAGTCCCTGGCGCGCAACAACTTCATGATGATGCTGCTTTCCGTGTTCGCCGGCCTGGCCATGCTGCTGGCCGCCATCGGCGTCTACGGCCTCATGTCGTATTCGGTCGAGAGGCGCACCCAGGAGATCGGCATCCGCGTGGCGCTTGGCGCCGGACGCCAGGACGTGCTCCGCCTGATTGTCGGAGACGGCCTGAAGCTGGCTTGCGTCGGCGTCGTGGCGGGCCTCGCCATCGCGTACGGCGTCACCCGGATTTTGGGCGCCATGCTGTTCGGCGTGAAAGCAGCCGACCCGCTTACCTTCACGGCAGTCGCCATGGGCGTCTCCGGCATCGCGTTCCTGGCATCCTACTTCCCGGCTCGCCGTGCGGCCGCCCTGGACGCCAGCGACGCGCTAAGGCACGAATAGGCGCGCCGCCGGCTAAGCCGCTCTTATCTGCCCGAAGAGCCGAATCCTCCCGCGCCGCGCTTGGAATCCGATAGATCGCCTTCCTGCCATTCGATCGGCTCGTAGCGCGCTACCACCATCTGGGCGATGCGGTCGCCCACGTGGATGGTGTAAGGCTCGCGGCCGAGGTTGAGCAGGATGACGCGCAGTTCTCCACGGTAGCCCGGGTCGATCGTCCCCGGCGCGTTGGGCATGGTGATCGCATGCTTCAGCGCCAGGCCGCTGCGCGGACGCACCTGGGCCTCCATTCCCGCTGGCAGCTCGATGGTCAGGCCGGTCGGGACAAGCCTTGGCTCGCCGGGCGGAAGCGTAATTTCCTCCACGGCGCAGAGGTCCATTCCGGCGTCCTCCGAGGGACCGTGAGCATAGGAGGGGAGTGTGGCCGCCGGGTGGACTCTTTGGATTCGGATACGCACCCCGCTATGATAACTTCTTGACTCCCGTGAAACGCGTCATCACGCTTGGCCCCATGCCGCCCGAGAAGAGCGCCTACGCCCTGGCGCGCTACAGCCGGTCGCCTGACTCGATTCGCGACTCGGTGGAATGGGTGCGCAGCCACGATTCGCAGAAGTTTCTGGAGAGCTTCTACTTCCAGTACGGGCACGCTTCCATCGCGGACCTGGGCCACGCCGTGATGTGCTTCGAAGGCGTCTCGGAACTGGCGGCCACGGAGATTGAGGAAGAGCCGCTGTGGGACGGGCAGGCGAAATCGTCGCGCTACCAGGATTTCTCGCGTTCGGGCTTCGTCACGCCTCCGGAACTCGACGCCGGTGCGGCCGCGGCGTATCGCTCCGCCGGCGAAGCGCTGCTGGAAGCCTACGGCAAGGTGAAGGACTTGGCCTTCGAGCTTCTCTGCGAGCGGCTCCCGCGGCCGGAGGATATGAAGCCGGAGGCCTACCGCCGTAATGTGGCGGCGCGAGCCTTCGACGTGGCGCGCTACCTGCTTTTCTGGGGCGTGCCGACGAACGTCGGTCAGGTAGCCAGCATCCGCACCATGGAGAAGCAGATCCGGCGCTTCAAGGCTTCCGCATACGCCGAACTGCGCGAACTGGGTGCGGAGATGGCGGAGGCATGCGCGGCGCCGCCGGATTGCGTTTGGGACGCGGCGGGTTCGGCGGAAGCTCTCGCGCCCACGCTCGCCAGCCACGCCGATGCGGATGAGGTTTCCGCGCGTTCGCGCCGCGACCTGAAATTGTGGGCCGCGCAAAACCTGCCGCCGGCGCAAGGCGGCGCCGCGGCTCGCGTGGATTTGCTGCGGCCGGCGTCGGTCCCGGCCGATATCGTGGCTACGCTGCTCTATCCCGTGACGGACCGTCCGTTCCGCGAGCTGTACGAACTCGCCTGCTCCTGGAGCGCCGCGCTCCGCGCGGAGGCGCTGGACGTGGCGTTGGGGCCGCGCAGGAGCCGCGACGAAATCGCCGGCGAGTTTCGCGGCGGTTTGTACTGCTACGACATGGTCATCGACGTGGGCGCTTATCGCGATTTGCACCGCCACCGGCGCTGCCAGAAGTTCCGCCAGGAATACTCCGGCGCCCTGGGCTACGAAACGCCCAAGCTGGTTGCGGAATGCGGCGCGGCCGGCGTTTACGAGCCCGCGATGCGGCGTGCCTTCGAAGCCATGCGGGAACTGCCCGCGCCGGGGGCCCACTATCTGCTGCCCTTCGGGGCGCGCTCGCGGTTTCTTTTCAAGATGGATTTCGCCGAGGCGGAGTATATTTCCAAGCTGCGCAGCGGCGTGAAGGGCCACTTCAGCTACCGTGAAATCGCCTGGGAGATGAAGAAGAAGATGGAAGAAGTGGAACCCGAGTTGGGGCGGCTCATGGAAGCCACCCCGCCCTGGGTGGAAGATCCGCTGCGGCGCTAATTACGGCGCCAAACTGTATGGAATCCGAATTGAAGGTGTCCGCGATGGCCTTCCAGGTTCGATCGGATTCCTCGAGACTCTTGGGTTCCGGCGATGTCCTGGCGCGGGGCTTGGGGCAGGGGATTCAGCGCACCGCGACGGCTCGCCAGGTCTCCCCGCGGGCGGCCCCATTGCGCTATCCTTCTCTGGGGCCTCGGATTACCCTGTAAACCTGTTCGCCATCCGGCGCATCCAATTAGGTGAGCAGGGAGGTGGCAGATGGACAGCCGCTTGGAGAGATCTGGTTTTTCGCGGGTGGTTTCCGCCGCTAGCATCGTACTGCTGGTCGGGATTGGGTCGATTGCGCTGGCGCAAGCGCCCGCGCCGCTCCCGACGCCGGTAACTTCCTCCGCTCAACCCGCTCAACCGCTTTCGCCACAACAGCTTGACGACTTGGTGGCGCCCGTTGCCCTGTACCCGGATCCTCTGCTGGGGCAGGTGCTGGCGGCCTCCACCTACCCCCTGGAACTGGTGGAAGCCAAACAGTGGGTCCAGCAGAATCCAACCTTGCAGGGCCAGGCCCTGACCGACGCCGCGCGCAACCAGCCTTGGGACGCCAGCGTCCAGGCCCTGGTAGCGATGCCGGACGCGCTGAACCGTATGACGGAGAACGTTCAGTGGACCACCGCGTTGGGCAATGCCTTTCTCTCCCAGCAGGCCGATGTGATGGCGGCGGTGCAGCGGATGCGCGTGAGCGCCGAGAAGAACGGCAAGCTGCAAAGCAGCTCGCAGGCGACGGTAACCACCGAGGATCAGGATGGCCAATCGGCGGTCGAGATCGAACCGGCGAGTCCCGACGTGATTTATGTGCCATCCTATGACCCCGAGTACATTTGGGGTCCGCCGATGTGGGGCTACTATCCGCCCTTGTACTACCCCTCCTACGGATTCTGGTGGGGTCCAGGCATCAATGTCGGACTCTGCTTCGGCGGATGGGGCGGCTGGGGCTTCGGGTGGGGCGGCGGATTCGGTTGGGGCTGGGGTCTGAACTGGTGGGGCCACGGCTTGTTTGTGAACCACGCCTTCTTTTCCCACTATGGGTACCACTACGGTTATGGCTTCGACCGCGGCTTCGGTGGCGTGGGCGGGCGCTTCGCCGGAACCACGGCGTGGGCGCATGATCCTGGTCATCGGCTCGGCGTGGGCTATGCCAATGCTGGGTTGAACGCGCGCTACGGCGCAGCGTCCATGGCGTCGCGTGCGGCCATGACTCCGCGGGCCGCCAGGGACACGGCCGGCTGGGCGCGATTCGGGCAATCTGGCGCGGCGAACTCCTTCCGCGGAGCATCGCCCCAGACGGGCGCGCGCACGGCGCAGGGTTCGGCTGGATGGCAGCGATTCTCTAACGCGGGCCGCGCTACGGCGCAGAACGGAAGGGCTCCGGCGCAGAGTTATCGCGCGCCCGCCCAGAGTTACCGGTCTCCGGCGCAGAGCTATCGAGCGCCCGCGCAGAGCTACCGCGCGCCCGCGCAGAGCTACCGTGCGCCCGCGCAAAGCTACCGCCCACCGAGTATGAGCAACCCTGGGTACCGTTCGGCGCCCAGCTTTGGCGGAGGCGCAAGGAGTTTCGGCGGAGGCAGCTCCGGCGGCGGAGCGCGTAGCTTCGGCGGCGGCGGAGGATTCCACGGAGGAGGTGGAGGCGTTTCCCGTGGCGGTGGCGGCGGCCACGGCGGCGGACGGCGCTAGCGTGGACGGGGCGGGCCCTGTTGCACTACAATGTAGTGCATTCTCGCGCCAATCGAGGATATGGAGTTGCCGCATCTGCATACGCTCATGTCGCGCTACTGGCCAAAAGGGAATCGCTGACCACGATCTTCACCGTGGATCGCGAGGATTTCGAAACCTACCGGATCGAAGGGCGAAAGCGATTCCGGATACTGCCTTCGGAAAAGCCCTGAGCCTTACGCCCGCTTCTTCCGGTAGCTTCGCGCAAGCTCCATATAGACGCCCAGGTCCCGATCCAGGTCGGATTGCGTTCCGTCAAAGTAGAAATTGCGGATCGGAATCCCGCCAAGGTCGCGGCTGATCTTCGGGTAGATGGCTTCGCAGACAATGCCGTTCATGCAAGTGAACGGGCTGATGTCGATGATGCCGGCAGCGCCCTTCCTGGCCAGGTAGACCACCTTGCCCACGTTCAAGACCATTTCTCCGAACGCGCCTTCGCGCGGCAGGTAGGGGCGCGCGCATTCCAGGATCTCGTGGATATCGGGCTCTTCGCGGCCCTTGAAATCCTCCGTCCAGGGTTCCAGCAGCGTGTGCTCGTCGCGCTTCTGTACGCGGTCGCGCGCCCACGCCCCCAGAGCTTCCACGGTCAGAAGGCGGCCCGTCAGTTTCAGTTTTCGGAAGTGCTCGGAATTGGTGTACCAGATCCACTCGACAATGTCGGAAAGCCAGGTCTCCGCGCCATACTCCTCCAGGCGCCGCACCAGATTCTCATTGGAGAACGTGTTCAGGCGGCAGAAGATCTCGCCCACAATGCCGATCACCGGCTGGCTCCCCGGCGCGCGCCCCAGCGCCACGCGGCGGAACCGGTCGCGGCCGCGCTCCATGCACTCGCGTAGCGCGGCGAGTTGCGCGGAGGGTTCGGTCGGGTTGCTTTCCAGCGTGACGCAGAGGTCGCTAAGCGACTCCTCGTACGCGCCTTCCGCCTCCCCGCGCTGCGCTTCGCAAGGCCGATAAATCAGCAGCGCCTTCTGCAGCAGGTCCGCCGCCAGCAAGGCGCGCCAGCCCGTGCGCACAAAGGGCTTCGAGAGCTCCCCCAAACCGCCATACGCGTTCTGGCTGGTGGGCGAGAGAATTTCCACTTGCGCGTATCCGTTGGCGTCCAGCACGTGCCGGAGGTACGGAGCGTACTGCCCGAAGCGGCACGGGCCCTCGGCGGTCGGCATGAAAAGAGCGATCCGCTCGGGGTTCGTGTCCGGGCGCTCCAGCAACTTCATAAAATCGCCGACGGTCACCTTGGCCGGGTAGCACTCGTCGCCCGAAGTGTAGCGGGCGCCGAGTTCGCGCGTGCGCTCGTCGGAGGGCGGCGTCGGCTCGGCCTCCAGCCCTATCGCGCGGAACGCCGAAGCGAAGGCGCGGGCGCTGCCGTACGCCATCGGCGGAATGTAGACCCGTTTCCCCTTCAGTGGATGCTCGCCCGCGGCGGAATCTCCGTCCGCGAGGGCGGTTCCCCGGCCGGTTGGTAGCATCGCAGTATCCCCTTGCTGTCTAGGTAAGCTTCGCAGCGCGTCATGTAGCCTGCATCGTTGCCGTGGCCATCGAACTGCAAAGCCAGCAGCGGCGCCCCCGCGGCGGCGCGGGCGAAGTGCTTGATGTAGGAGTCCGGCCCGCATTTGAAATTGGTGATGTACACCAGGTGCAGGTTGGGACGGGAGGCGGCCACGCGCGCGGCTTCCAGAATCTTGCGCCCCGAAATCCAGAACATATTGCCGCCGTCTCCGCTGCAGGCTTCTCGCCCGGTAACCAGGAAGTCCAGCGGGATCACGTTGGCGCCGTAGCGGTGGCGCAGCTTCCGCGGCACGTCGCAATTTACGCCGCGGTCGTAGATGTTGTACGACCGCCCCGCCAGCACCAACCCCGGCTCGCCGCTCCGCTCCAAATCCTCCAGCGCCTTGCGGCCGGCCGCCAGGAGCTTCTCCTGAAAGCCGCGCTGGGCGGCGTAGGCCGCATCGCAGGCGCGGTCGCTCTCCCGCCGCGTTACGCCGATCCGGCGCATGGCGTCGAACAGGCCTTTCTTCACTTGCGAGGGTCCAAGCTGGAAATGCAGCGTGGGTATCAGAAACTTGCCGCCATGCCGTTCCAGCGCCGGCGCGGCGCGTAGCACCCACGGCAACGTCTGCTGCCACGGGCAATAATGGGCCGTGCCCGCATCCGCGCCGCCATCGGCGTCCGCCAGGTTGGGAATCAGGATGTAATCCACGCCCGCCTCCGCTAGCGCCTGCACGTGGCCGTGCGCCACCTGCACCGGATAGCAAGGCTGCGCTACCGCCATATCCACGCCCGCCGCGGAGATCCGCGGATCGGTAACAGGTGAGAGCGCCGTTTCAATCCCCAGCTCGGCGAAGTAAGCCCGCCAGAAAGGCAGCAGATCGAACATGGACATGGCCCGCGGCAGGCCCACCCGCAAACCCGCGCGGCGTCCCGCGGCGCGCCTCCCGCCCGCCGGCTGCCCGATTTCCTCGATCAGCTTCTCGCGGTAGGCGAACAGGTCCTCGATTGCCGGCTTGCGCCCCGTGGCCGACGGCTTGCGGAATTTGTCCGAGCACTTATCGCCCCAGTAGCTCTTCTGCCCCTCGATCACAAATTCCTTCATGTCGCAGATGTTGGAGCAGGCCTTGCAAACGAAGTCGCGCGAGGAAATCCGCAACTGGCCCAGGTTGTAGCCGCGGAAGCGCGATTTCGCGTTGGTGGCCGCGTGCCACTGGCGCGCGATGAGGGCCATGCCGATGGCGCCCATCACCCCGTTGTACGGCGGCACGGTGATCTTCTGGCCCAGTACGCTGGCGAACGCGGCCGTCACCGCGTCGTTATAAGCGGTCCCGCCCTGGAAGTAGACCGCCTTCCCAATCTTGCGCCCCCGCACCACCCGGTTCAGATAATTGAGCGCGATCGAATAGGCGAGCCCCGCCACCAGGTCCGGCACGGTCTCTCCCTTGTGGAGCCAGCCGGTGACATCCCGCTCCATGAACACCGTGCAGCGCTCGCCGAGGCGCGTCGGAGCGCAGGACGAGAGCGCCAGCTTGGCGAATTCGTCCTTGATGCTGATCCCCAGTTTCTCTGCCTGCTCCTCCAGGAAGGAACCGGTGCCCGCGGCGCAAGCTTCGTTCATGGCGAAATCCGTCACCACGCCGTTCTCAATGGAGATGAACTTCGAGTCCTGCCCGCCGATTTCGAAAATCGTATCCACGGGCTCGCCGCCCAGAGTATTGCTGATGTGGATGGCGCCGGTCTTGTGCGCGGTGATTTCATCGTTGACGGCGTCCGCGCCCACAAACTCGGCGATCAGCTCGCGGCCGGAGCCGGTCGTGCCCACGCCGCGGATCTCGAGCCGCTGGCCCCAGAGGCGCTCGACTTCGGCCAAGCCCTGTTGCACCGCGTCAATGGGCCGCCCGGCGGTGCGCAGGTACACGTCGTGAATCACCGCTCCGAACTCGTCAATGGCTACCACGTTGGTGGAAACCGAGCCGATATCCAGGCCGAGGTACGCGGGAATTCTGCTCCCGTCCGTTGGAGCCGCGTAGAAGCCCACGCGGTCGCGCAACTGCACCACGTTCTCGGTGGAGAGCGGACGCGCGTCCTGCACGCGTTCCTGGTTTTCATGTTGCCGCAGGCGGTGAATTTCCAAAATGGACCGCTTGCGCGGCTCTTCGGCCTCCAGGATGGCGGCCCCTATGGCTCCCGCCCAGGCATACTCCGCCGGGACGAACATCTCGCCTTCGGCAAGGCCGAATGCCTCGCGCAGCGCGGCCGTAATCCCGGCGTTCTGCGAAACCGCGCCGATCAGCGCCACGGGCGCTTCCACGGGACGGCCCTTCACAATGGCGCTCTTGAAATTGCGCGCCACGGCGTCGCACAGGCCGCGCAGGATTTCTTCCGGTGAATAGCCTTTCTGCTGCGCGTGGATCATGTCGCTCTTGGCGAATACGGAGCAGCGCCCGGCGATCCGCGCGGCGCACTGCGCCTTGCACGCCGCCTCCCCGGCCTCTTCCACCGAATACTGCATGCGTAGCGCCTGCTGGTCCAGGAAGGATCCGGTGCCCGCCGCGCACTCGCCGGAGCGGTCGTAGTCCACGATGCCGGAGCTGTCCAGGCGGATATACTTGGCGCTTTCGCCGCCCAGCTCGAAAACCGTGCGCACCCCGGGATAGATGACGCCCATGGTTCGCGCGATGGCCTTGAATTCGTTTTCGAAGAAAAGGCCGAGCACCTTGGCGATGGCGCGGCTGCCCGAGCCGGTTACGCGAATTCCCTCGATGCGGTCTTCCGTAACGGCTTCGTAAAACTCGTGCAGCAGGTCGTAGGCGGTCTGTATGGGGCTGCCGGCGATCCGGCGATAACCGGATAGCGCCAGCGGCGCGCCGCTCACCTCCGTGATGCGGACGTCGGGGTGCGCGGCGCGGAGCGCTTCGAGCGCCGGCCGGTCGCGCGGTTTGCCCAAAGCGGCGAGCTTGATGCTGATTGCGCCGATGTCGAGACCCAGGTTGATTCCCATAGCGGTACGGCTTGCGCCTTTTCAACAGTTTGACCGCGCGCCGCCAGAATTTCAACTAAACAGGTCTGAATGGCTCTTTACGGGCGTCAATAGGTCGCGCCAGGGGGTCCAGCGGGGCGGGCCCGTGGCTGGCCGCCCGGTGACGATGCCGTCAGGCGGTTGGCCTGCCCGTGGCCCGGCGGGTCGAGGCTAAGCCCCCCATAACCAACAGTTCAGGGCCTCGCGCCGCTAAAAATGCCGCACCAAATCCTCGAACCGCTCAACCATCAGGAGCTTCCCGGCGCCGGGTTCAATCTCCTGCCGCTCCAGCGTCCAGGTGCGGGCGTGCGGGACGAACGCGGCGTTCCAGCCCGCCTTGAGCGCGGGGTTGATGTCCGATTTCGGGCTATTGCCGATCATCCATGTGTGCGCCGCCTGGAAGCCGCGCTCGGCCGCCAGGGAGCGGTACGCGGCCTCGTCCTTCTCCTTCACGATGGCGGTATGCGTGAAAAACGGTTCCAGGCCGGAACGCTCGATTTTCATGCGCTGCTCCTCGGGGTGGCCCTTGGTGAAGAGCGTCAGATCGTGACGGCCGGCCAGGTAGCCGAGCGTCTCCGGCACCCCGCCGATCACCTCCACGGGCCGGTCCAGGATACGCTCGGCGAAGCCCATGACGGTCTCCAGGTCCTCCTCGCGGATCTGCCTCTCCACCAGTCCCCGGTAGCACTGCCGCAGGTTGTGCCCGAAGTTGCGGGACCCGTAGCCATGGATGCGGCTGTTGGCGATCTCGATTTCATCCAGGGCCCCGCGGATCTCATCCGCCGTCATGTGGGAGTGATCCAGGAACGCCACGAATTCGGCGAAGGCCGCTTCAAAGTAAATGTTGTTTTCCCAAAGCGTGTCGTCCGCGTCGATTACCAGGGAGAGCCGCATGCAGCCGAACCGCTCCTAGAGACCCGACGGCTTGGCGCCGTGGCCGTTGGTTGGCGCCAAAGCGCGCATCCGCTCAATGGCGCCCTGCCGCGGAACGTATTCCGCCAGGTACCGGTTCAGTTCCTTGAGCCGCTCCGCCTCCGAGCGTAGCCGCAGCAGCACGTTGAGCAAATCCAGGTCCGGCAGAACCTGCGCCAGTTGAAAGCTGAGTTGCCAGTCGGCGAGGTCCGGCTCATCGCGGCCCTCATTGCTGGAGATGGCCCGGAGCGCCTGGTAGCGCTCCATGGTCTCGGTGCGCAGGGCCTCGGGAACGGCGGCTAGATCTTCGTCGTCGAAAAAGGAAACATCGGCTTCGAGCCACGCGTGCTCTTCGTGCAGGGTCATCACCTCAAAGCGGCGGCGTCCGCGAGTCAGGATGTCCATGCGGCCGTCTTCGTACATCTGCGTGACCTTCTCCACCTTCACCGTGCAGCCGGCGTTGGAGATGCCGTTCTCCTTCACCAGAACGATGCCGAACTCCGAGTCGTCGCGGATGGCGTTGCCGGTCATTTCCTTGTAGCGCTCCTCAAAAATGTGCAGCGGCAGCGCCACGCGAGGGAACACCACGACGTTGAGAGGAAACAGCGGGATCGTCCCGGAAGACATGGTAATATTATGCCCCGAACTCGCCCGGCAAACGCTCCGTCGAAACGCGCGCCGCCGGACTGACACGCTCTCCCGCCAGGACCTAGTCACTCTGCTCTTGACGGGGGGCTGCCCGTGCGCTATATTTAACCAAAAGGTTATTTAACGCAACGGTTAAGTGACAATGTCCAGCGATCCACTGACTGCCACCTTCGCGGCCCTCGCCGATCCCACGCGGCGCGCCATTCTGGCCCGTCTGGCCCTGGGCCAGACTTCGGTCACTGAGTTGGCCGCGCCGTTCCAAATGAGCATGCCCGCCATTTCCAAGCACCTCAAAGTGCTGGAGCGCGCGGGTCTGGTGGCGCGTGGCCGCGAGGCCCAGTGGCGGCCGTGCCGCCTGGAAGCCGCCCCGATCCGCGAAGTCGCCGCATGGACGGAGCACTACCGCCGCTTCTGGGAAGAAAGCCTGGATCGCCTGGATAGTTACCTGCAAGCACTGCAAAAGGAGAGGAAACATGGCCGCAAGCAACGCAAACGCTAGCGCGTCCGCCAACGCCGCGGGCCGCGAGATGGTTTTCACCCGCGTCTTTGACGCCCCGCGCGAACTGGTCTTCGAGGCCTGGACCACGCCCCGGCATCTGGAGCAATGGTGGGGGCCGGTCGGCTTCCGCACCACCATTCACGAAATGGATGTCCGTCCGGGAGGAGAGTGGCGGCTTACCATGCGCGGCCCCGATGGCCGCGATTATCGCAATCGCATCGTTTTTGTGGAAGTCGCCAAGCCGGAGCGCCTCGTCTACCAGCACGAGCCCGAACCTGGTTCCGAGCCCATCAGCTTTCAGGTAGCCGTCACCTTCGCCGCGGAGGGCAGCGCCACGCGCGTCAACATGCGCATGACGTTCCCCTCGGCCAAAGCGCGCGATTACGTGGCGCTCACCTACGGCGCCATAGAAGGCGCCAACCAGACCCTCGCCCGGTTGGCCGCACGCTTGCGCCACATGCAGGGTTGGGAAGTCCAGATCGCGCGCCGTTTCGACGCCCCGCGCGACCTGGTATTCCAGGCCTGGACAGACCCGGAACAACTCCGTCGCTGGTGGGGGCCGGCCGAATTCACCAACCCCGTATGCGAAATCGATCCGCGCCCCGGCGGGGCCATCCGCATTCATATGCGGGCGCCCGATGGCGTGACGTACCCCATGGCGGGCGTTTACCGAGAAGTCACCCCGCCTTCGCGCCTGGTGTTCACCAGCGGCGCGCTCGATGAAAACGGCTCCCTCCTCTTCGAGGTCTGGAACGTCGTGACGCTGGAGGAGGATAACGGCGGCACGAATCTCACGCTCAAAGCCACGGTCATGGATATCACTCCGAATGCTCTGCGCTACCTGCCCGGGGCGGAACGCGGCTGGAGTTCCTCGCTGGAGCGTCTGGCCAGGGAAGTGGCGCGGTAGTAAGGCGCCGCGCACCGGCGGCGAAAGAAGCGGCCGGGCGGAGGACAGCCGGCGTCTCTTCCTCCCGGTTCCGCGTCGTCCTGTATCATGTGTTTCAGGACACGGCGGAATGCTCCTCAACGGCAAAGTGGCGATCATCACGGGCGCTTCGGCGGGCATCGGCGCCGCGTGCGCCGCGGAGTTGGACCGGTGCGGGGTGCGCCTCTCGCTCACCGCACGCTCGGAGGAAGGGCTGCGCAAAGCCGCGCCCCACGCCCTGATCACCGCCGGCGACCTTACCAGCGAGCGGACGCGCCGCGCCGTTCTTGAGCGCACGCTGGAACGTTACGGCTCCGTGGATATCCTGATCAACAACGCCGGCGCCGGCTGTTACATTCCTTCCTGGCGCGCCCCCGTGGAAGAAGCGCGCCGGCTCATGGAGTTGAACTACTTCGCGCTTCTCGGCATGAGCCAGCTCGTGGCGCCGCACATGCGCGACCGGGGTTCGGGCGTCATTGTCAATATCAGCTCCATTGGCGGCAAGGTCACGCTTCCGTGGAGCACGCTCTATAGCGCCACCAAGTATGCGGTTAATGCGCTGACCGAGGGTATGCGGGTGGAACTCCGCCGCGATGGCGTGCGCACCATGCTCGTATGTCCCGGCTACGTGCATACCGGCTTTCAGGCGGCCAGTTCCGGGCAGGTTCCCGAAGGCGTGGTCCGCGCCCGCCGTTTCGCCATTTCCCCCGAGGCGTGCGCCACTGCCATACGGCGCGGCCTGGAACGCGACGCCCGCACGGTGGTGACGCCGCGCGCGGGCTGGCTGCTGGTGGCGCTCTCCCGCATCTTCCCCGCGCTGTTGGAAGCGCGAATGGCGCGCCTCAACGGAACCGCATGAACATCAAACTCAAGCGCACGCCCGGCATCTACCTGGTCGGTTTCATGGGTAGCGGCAAGTCCACGGTGGGCCGCGCGCTGGCCCACCGCCTGGGCTGGAGCTTTTTCGATATTGACCACGAGATCGAGCGGGCGGAGGGCATGACCATCGCGGAAATCTTTGACACACGCGGGGAAGACGAGTTTCGCCGCATCGAATCGCGGGTGGTGATGCAACACGTCCGCTCGGTGGAGTGCGGCCATCCCGCCGTGGTGGCGCTGGGCGGCGGGGCGTTCGCCGCGCCGGGGACGCGCCAGCTGTTGCGCGAAAACGGCGTCACCGTCTGGCTGGATTGCGCTTTCGATGTGGTGTCCCGGCGCGTGGCGCAAGAGACCACCCGCCCGCTTGCCCGCGATCCGCACGCGTTTCGCGCGCTCTACTTGGCGCGGCGGGATACCTACGCACTCGCCGATGTGCGCCTTGCCCTGGGTGACGAAGACGCGCAAACCGTGGTGGATATGCTCCTCGCCGATCCCTTGCTCCAATGACTCCCGCCACCGCCCGGCTGCTCCGCAAACACGCGCTTTCGATTTTCCGGGCCGCGCTGGCCGCCGCGGAACCCGCTTCCGCCGTGGAGCGGCATTTGCGGCGCTTGAACTTCAACCGTTACCAGCATATTTACGTGGTGGGCGCCGGCAAGGCCGCGGCCTCCATGGCGCGCGCGGCGGAGAAAGCCCTGGGACGCCGCATCGCGGCCGGCGCCATCAATATCCCCGATGGCGCCGCTCTCAAGCTGCGCCGCATCGAACAGCGCGCCTGCGGCCACCCCGTTCCCGACGAACGCGGCGTCGCGGGGGCGCGCCGCATTGCTGAAATCGCCTCGTCCGCCGCCGAGGGCGACCTGCTCCTGTGCCTCATTTCCGGCGGCGCCTCAGCGCTGATGCCCTTTCCCGCCGAACCGGTCACCCTGGCCGAGAAGCAGGAAGTAACCCGCCTCATGCTGGCCTGCGGCGCGGATATCCGCGAACTCAATACCGTGCGGAAGCACATTTCCAGCATCAAGGGTGGGCAACTCGCGCGTCTCGCCTCTCCCGCCACCGTCGAAACGCTCCTGGTTTCGGACGTGATTGGCGATCCCCTGGACGTCATCGGCTCCGGCCCTACCGCGCCGGACGCCGCCACTTTCGCCGGCGCCACCGCCGTGCTGCGGCGCTACGGCCTGATGGCGCGCATTCCGGCGTCCGTGCGCCTGCGGCTGGAGTGCGGGGCCGCAGGCGAAATTCCGGAAACCCCCAAGGCAGGGGACGCGCTTTTCCGCCGCGTGCGCAACACGGTCGTCGGCAACAACCGCCTGTCTCTTCAGGCCGCCGCCCGCCGCGCTCGAGAACTGGGTTACCGCGCGCTCATTCTCGCCGCTGAAATCGAGGGCGAAACCCGCGAAATCGCGCGCATGCACGCCGCCATTGCTCTGGAAATCGCCCAGCGTGGCCGGCCCGTGCGTCCGCCTGCCTGCGTCATTACCGGAGGCGAAACCACGGTGACTCTGCGCGGCCGGGGCCGCGGAGGCCGCAATCAGGAATTCGCGCTCGCCGCCGCCATCGATATCGCGGGGCTCGATAATGTCCTGGTATTCTCCGCTGGAACCGACGGCGCCGACGGCCCTACTGACGCGGCCGGCGCTTTCGCCGATGGCGCCACCCTCAGCCGCAACCCCGGCGCGCGCCGGTATCTGGATGACAACGACTCCTACGGCTATTTCTCCGAATTGGATGACTTGGTGATCACCGGACCCACCGGGACCAACGTGATGGATGTCCGTCTGATTCTCGCAAGGTCCTAGACGCTCACAAGCCGGGCGCGTTCTCGTTCTCCCGCATCGCGTTCGCTCCCGCCCACAGCGCCGCCGCCAGCGCCGCGCAAAGAACCGGGATGGCGTACATCGCGTCTCGCAGGCCCAGCGCGCGAGCTGCTTCCGCCGCCGCCCCCGCGTGCGCGGCGGCTCTGGCGAAGTGGTCGCTGAGGCCGCCCGTCACCAGCGGCCCGAACGACGCGCCGCATAGGTACATCGCCATGAAGTAGGTTCCCATGGCCGAGCCTCGCAGCCCTGGCGCCACCGCGTCCTGCATGGCCGCGTAGACCAGCCCGTAGTAGCTTTGCAGCAGTCCGTATCCGGCCATAAGGAGGGGGACAGCCGCCGCGCTTCCAGTGGGCGCGCCGATGGCGGCGAAGAACAGAGGCGCCGCCAGAAGCGCCGCGCCCGCCGCCAGCAACATGCGTCCGCGGCCGCGCCGCTGGCCCACCCGGTCTCCCAGCCAGCCCGCCGCTAGCGCTCCGGCGATGCCCGCCGCGCCGCTGCCCACGCCCGTCCACACCCCCGCGCGAGCCACGCTCAAGCCGTGGAACCGCGTGAGAAAAGAGGGTGTGAAGGTGCTGAAGCTGTAGAGGATGAAATTCACCACCGCTCCCGATGCCACCATCCACCAGAATGCCGACGAACTTAGGTAGTCGCGAGCAGCCGGGGCGCCGGAGGACGCCCGTTCCGCTTGGCCGCCTCCAGTCCCGCCGCCGGCTCCAGCGCCGGTCTGAGGGGCCGCATCCGCCTGGGTTCCGCGCCCTGGCTCTTGCAGCCGCAGCAGCGCTGGAACCAGCAGCGCCGCCGGCAGGGCCGCCAGAGCCAAGGCCACCCGCCACCCGTACGCCTGCGCTACCGGTCCGGTAACGCCGAAGCTCAGCATGCCGCCCACCGGCACGGCGATCATGAACCAGGCCATGGCCCGCGCGCGCCGCCCCGCTGGAACCACGTCGCCGATCCAACTGGTGGCCGCCGGAGCGCACACGGCCTCGCCGATGCCCACCCCTAAACGAGTGGCTAGCAGCGCGTAATAGCTGGCCGCTAGTCCCCCCAGCCCTGTAAGCGCCGCCCAAACCGCGGTTCCCAGGGCCAGCAGGCGCTTCCGCCGCCAGCGGTCCGCCAGCCGGCCAAGAGGCGCGCCCGCCAGCACGTACACCACCGTGAAGACAGTGGTCAGCGCGCCAAGCTGCGTGTCCGTGAGCCGGAACTCGCGCCGTAGCGGTTCCATTACCGCGCCGAGCGCCTGGCGGTCGTAGAAGTTCAGGACGTTGACCAGAAAGAGGACCGCCAGAGGGACCAGGCTCGCTGCGCCGGCGCGGCCGGCCTGGCCCCGGGACTTCACCTACAGTTCCGTCCCCTTGGGCTGATCCTTGTCCCCGTCGTCATGATCCGGCGTTTGCGGCGGCGCGCTGCCTTCCTTGCGCACCGAGATCCAGCCGCGCCCGGTCGTCAGGCGGATGACCGGTCCGTCGCCCACCTTGCCGCTGAGGATAGCGGTCCGTCCCCGCACATCCTTCTGGATGGGCGGCCCGAAATCGTTTACCGCGTCACCGGTCTCCGCCGTGGCCTGCAGCACGAATGTCGCTTTCGGCGGCAGCACGAGATCGATCTTCCCGTTCGCGGAGCGCGCGTCAATCGAGGGCATCGGCGCGCGGCCCGGATCGAGCTCAATGTCTCCCCGCTCCGTCTGCAAATCCATGGATACCGTGAATTGATCCACCTTCACGTCGCGCGAGCCCGTCACCAGCCGTACCGGACCGACAATATCGTTCGCCGAGAACTGGCCCAGGTCCATGCTCACCCGTCCTGGAACGGATTGCAGGTGCACTTCGGTATTTCGCGTTCCCTCGTACTCCAGAGGCTTCGCCAGATTCTTGAAGTCCAGCGTGCCGCGGTATTCGCCGGTCACCGTCACCTGGCCCTTGATGTTCTCAAAGTCGATGTCCGACCCGTTGCCGCGCAATTCCACCGCGCCGCCTATGCCGGAAGCGCGCACCAGATCGCTGCGCCCGATCTCGAGGTGCGCACTGCCGCCCAGGTCCGCCAGGCGGACGTCGCCGTGGTCCGAGGTCAGGTCCACGTCGGCCGCCAGGTTTGAGATCTCGAAATCGCCGATCCCCCCGTG